>DASTMP010000099.1:0-15672 GCA_035714085.1 Blastocatellia bacterium | reverse complement strand
TTCGATCCGCGAAATCGCTGATCACAGCGGCCTCGACCGACCCCGAAAATGTTTACATAGTGCTCACCGCGCGCGGATTGAATCCGGACCTGTACATCGTCACCCGCGCCAACGATCAGGCCGCCGAGCGACAACTCCTGCGCGCTGGAGCGAACAAGGTAATCTCGCCGGTGCTTATCGGCAGTCATCGCATGGCCCAGGCCGCGCTGAGCCCCGCCGTGGCTGATTTCCTGGAATTGACGACGATGACTGAATCGCTCGACCTTTACTTCGAACAAGTCCCCGTCGCCGGAGGGTCGTCGCTCGACGGAAAACAGATAAAGGACTCCCGAATTCGATCGGAACACAACGCGATGATCGTCGCCATCACTCCGCTCGAAGGAGAAATGGTCTTCAACCCCAATGGCGAACAGACACTGCGCGCCGGAGATCTGCTCATAGCCATCGGAACGCGCGCCGGACTACAGCAACTCGCCGAGATTGCGAGCGGCCGGTAGCGGATTGCGTTTAGCCACAGAGCCACAGAGACATAGAGAAGGAGAGGAAAAGATATTGGCGAGAAAGCCTCTTTTCTCTTTCTGCTCTGTGGCTCTGTGGCTCTGTGGCTAAACGCAATCCGCAGTCCGCAATCCGCAATGGTTCCCGTGGCGCCATCTTTGCGATATGATTTCAGCCGTCGCAACTACGGTTTCAACAACGTGGACTCAATTCGAGATCGGGCAACTGTCTTATGATTAATCGGGCACGCGCCAGGCGCGCTTTTGACATGACGTTATTCGTTTTTCTGGTTCTGACATCTTCATTCGGTCAGGCCCATTTCAAGACGCGCGGCAGGACGCAGGAAAACGCGCGATCTAATTCCAATGGGGCGGAGCAGGCGGGGACGCCAGCGCCCCCGGGAGCTGAGCAGCAGCCTCGGCGCAACATCGGCGCTTTTTTCGACAAGTTGCGCGCGGGCGCTCCCGTGACCGTCGCCTATCTGGGCGGGGCGATAACAGCGGGCGCGGGCGCAAGCGCCCCTGATAAAACTTCATACCGCGCGCTCGTTACCGAGTGGCTTCACAAACGCTATCCGAAGTCTGAGATCACCGAGCTTAACGCCTCGATCAACAACACTGGCGCGAGCGGCGGCTCGCTCTACGGCGCGCTGCGGGCGCGCCGCGACGTGATCGCGTATAAACCGGACCTGGTCTTCGTCGAATTCGCCGTCAACGACTCGAACGAGAACGAAATCCCGGTCAAAAAAGCCGTCGAAGGATTGCTGCGACAGTTGCTCGTAGTCGCCCAGCCTCCGGAGGTCGTAATGCTCTATGCGACGAGCGCCAGACGCGGCGTCCACGCCGAATGGCACGACGCCATCGCCGCGCAATACCAGGTTCCGTCAATCAATCTGCAAGATCAGGTGTGGGCGATGATCGATGGGGGCAAAATGAAACTCGCCGAATTCTGGCCCGGCGCCTCACGAACCGTCGCCTCATGGAAAGACAGCCCGCCTCCATCCGACGCCGGCCACAAACTCTACGCCGACCTCATCACTTCATTCCTGGCCGAACAGGAGAAGCTAAAAGCGACGCCTATTCTGCGCAACCTCCCGCCACCCATCGTCAGCGACGAGATGAATTACGGCGAATTCAAAGCCATTGTCGAAATTAAACCTCAAAGAGGGACGACCAAGGAGCGCGGCGCGAACTGGCGGAACGAACCCAACAACGATCGCGCGTTACCATCCGAACTGCTCGTGAGTGACCGCCCCGGAGCTCAGGTCGAATACTATTTTGATGGTGTGGTCATAGGCGTTTCGTACCGCACAGGCCCCGATGGCGGAATCATCGAATGTCTGATCGATGGTAAGCCCGCTCCCCCGCCGCTCAACCGCATCGACACTTACAGCCGCATGCCTCAACTCGGAGCGCGCATCACCGCCGGCGGCCTGGGACCCGGCGAGCACAAACTGACGATCCGCGTGCTGGGCGAAAAGAATCCGAAGAGTTCAGGAAATAATGTCCGGCTCGGATATTTGCTGGTCGGCGGGACGAGGCCCGAAAAACTTTAGGTCAAAATTTTCCACTTGCCATTCGACATTTGGCATTTGGCATTCTCAGTGTTCCTTCGCGCGACTTTCTGGAAGATTTTCCAGGAAAGTCATTCATGTCGCGTTGCGACGCCCTGATACAATAAAAACACGCCCCTGAGTACGTACCGCGTCCAGCGCGCGATCTCCGCGCAAGACGTATTTATAGGAACCAGACCTGGGTAGGCATCGCCTACATTTCGGAGACGTCTGATTTCGATGAATAGGTCTTTTGCCGAGACTGCGCGCTGGAAGCGGCGCGTACCCAGGGGTTTCCCGAGGAGATTCAATGGCGACAATTCAATTTCTGGGCGCGACTCGAACCGTCACCGGGTCGAAACACCTGATCGAAGTTAACGGATACCGCACGCTGGTTGATTGCGGGCTGTTTCAAGGTTTGAAGGAACTGCGGTTGCGGAACTGGGAGCCGTTCCCTCTCGACCCGGCTTCAATCAATTCTGTGATCCTGACTCACGCGCACATTGACCACACCGGATATCTGCCGAGATTCGCGCGCGACGGCTTTGACGGGCCGGTCTACGCCACTCCGGCGACGGTCGAATTGGCGCGCATCCTGCTACCCGATTCGGCGCGGCTGCAGGAAGAAGACGCCGCTTACTCCAACAAGACCATGGCGTCGAAACACAAACCGGCTCTGCCGCTCTATACCGAAAGAGACGCGAGCAATGCGCTCCGGCGTCTGGAATCGGTCAATTACCACAAACGAGTCCAACTGACGAAGAAACTCTCGTTCGAATTCGTGACCGCCGGCCATATCATCGGCTCGAGTTTCGTCCTTCTCGATTTTGAATCGCTGGACGGGCGGCGGAAACGAATGATCATGACCGGCGATCTCGGGCGTTACAACGAGCCGATCATTCCTGACCCGTCCAATGTCGACGAGGCCGATTACATCGTGATCGAATCAACTTACGGCGACCGCGACCACCCCGATTTCGACGTCAAAGCCAAGCTGGCGGAGATCATCAGTGAAACTGCCCGCCGCGGCGGACACATTTTGATTCCGGCCTTCGCCATCGGGCGCACACAGCAACTTCTCTATCTCATCCGCGAACTCGAAGAAGAGAATCGCATCCCGATCCTGCCCGTATTCGTTGACAGTCCGATGGCCGCCAGCGCGACGAAACTATATCTGCGCCATACGGAAGACCACGACCTGGAGATGAAGGATTTGCTGGATGAGCGCAAGAATCCTCTGGCGACCAAAAGGTTCAACCTGACGCGCACGATTCAGGAATCGAAGAAGGTCACTGCCGAAGAGGAATCAACCATCGTCATTTCGGCCAGCGGGATGGCCACGGGAGGGCGCATCCTGCATCACCTGCGCAAACGACTCCCTGATGAACGCAACACGGTGATCTTCGTTGGCTTTCAGGCTGTGGGGACTCGCGGTCGCCGCCTGGTTGATGGCGAAAAGGAGGTCAAAATTTTTGGCGAGTTCGTACCAGTCCACGCGCGCATCGAAAGGCTGGAGAACCTGTCGGCGCATGCCGATTCGCGCGAAATTCTGCGCTGGCTGGGCGGATTCAAACGCGCGCCCGAAAAAGTCTTCCTGGTCCACGGCGAACCCGGCGCGCAGGATGCGTTGAAAAACAAGATCGTCGAAAAATTCGGATGGGGGCCAGATACTGTGGAGATACCGGAGTATTTGGATAAATTCGAGTTGTAGTCAGCCGCGCCCATGACGGCGCGGCGTTGTTTGCGGCGCCGTCAACATTCCATTTCAAGGAGACAAATATGAGTTCAATTCTCGGTCAATCAGAGCCGCAGGTCTTCGCCTGCCCTAAATGCGGCGAGATGATCAACACCTCGATGGCTCAGTGCGCATACTGCGACGCGCCTCTTGACCCGCAGTGGGCGACCTGGGCCTCTAACGCTCAGGCGACAATCGCCAGCGGTTTCAACCACGCAAACAACATTATGCTCGCCGCGCGCGCGTTGATCGTTTTATTCGTGGCTAATTTTATCCCCTGCGGCGGATTCGTCGCGGGGATCGGATTCAACATAATGCTCCTCGCCTTCCCAATCCTGGTTCTTCTCTGGTTCTCAAAATATCAATGGGGGTTGCAAGGAATAGACAAGAATCATGAAGATCTGAAACAGGCGCGCCGGCGAATTATGAAGGCGTCTATCATCTGGGGTGTGATGCTCTTGCTGCGCCTGGCGCTGACAGTCGTCGCCTTCTTCTATTTGAGATAATCTTGATTCGTCGCGTATTCCCGTTTACGCGCAGTTAATCTCACGCGCTTCGACTATCGGCGAGGTTTGGGATATATTATTTGTCTGACGCTCTGACATCAGAGCGCCCTGCTCTCATATCGGAATGAAATCAGCTTCAGTATCAATTAACGTGAGATTAGACGATTGCGCGGGCGCATCGGCGGCTGAAGTGTGGCCGGATGCGAGATAAAACACGCAACGAAGGATTAAGAAAGACAATGCAAGCAAAAGCTCAACTCGAACAACAGATCATCGCCAAACGACAAACGCCATTACACTCTTCAGACAGCGATCCGCAGGAGACCGCAGAATGGCTTGAAGCCTGGGACCAGATTCTCGACGAAGAAAGCCCGCAGCGCGCGGCTTATCTGCTCACCGCCTTGACCGAGCGCGCCCGTTCGGCCGGTTTGGAGCTTCCACCGCCTTCCTTCAATACGCCTTATTGGAACACGATCCGCGTCGAAGACGAGCTGCCCTATCCAGGCAATCTCGAAATCGAGCGCCGCATCAAGAGCGTCATCCGCTGGAACGCGATGGCCATGGTCGTCCAACAGAACAAGAACGACGCCGGCATCGGCGGCCACATCGCGACCTATGCCTCGATCGCTACGCTGATGGAGGTCGGCTTCAACCACTTCTTCCGCGCGACCATTAAGGATCAGGCCGGCGCCAATCAACCGGGAGATTTCGTCTACTTCCAGGGCCACGCCTCGCCGGGCATCTATTCGCGCGCCTTCCTGGAAGGGCGATTGTCGCGAACGCAGGTCGAAAATTTCCGCCACGAGTTGCGCGAGGAGCCAGGGCTGTCTTCTTATCCGCACCCCTGGCTGATGCCCGATTTCTGGCGCTTCCCGACGGTTTCGATGGGTCTGGCGTCGCTTAACGCGATCTATCAGGCGCGGTTTATGCGATACATGGAGAACCGCGGGATGATCGCGCCCACGGACCGCAAGGTCTGGGCGTTCCTGGGCGACGGCGAGATGGACGAGCCTGAATCGATGGGTTCGATCACGCTAGCCTCGCGAGATATGCTCGATAACCTGGTCTTCGTCATCAACTGCAACCTCCAGCGGCTGGACGGCCCGGTGCGCGGCAACGGCAAGATCATTCAGGAACTCGAAGCCGCGTTCCGCGGCGCAGGTTGGAACGTGATCAAAGTCCTGTGGGGTCGCGGATGGGACCCGATTTTCGCAAAAGACAGCGCCGGCATTCTGCTCAAGCGAATGGAGGAGTGCGTGGACGGCGAATATCAATCGTTTCGCGCTAAGGAGGCGAAATTCCTGCGCGAGAGCTTCTTCGGCAAATACCCCGAGCTGGCAGAGTTGGTCGCTGACATGAGCGACGAGGAAATATGGGATCTGCGGCGCGGCGGCCACGATTCGATCAAGGTCTACAACGCCTACAAGCGCGCGTTCGAGCACAAGGGCCAGCCAACCGTCATTCTGGCCAAAACGATCAAAGGCTATGGCCTCGGCCCTTCGGGGGGCGAAGGGCGCAACCCTGCCCATCAATCAAAGAAGCTCGACGAGAACGATCTGGTCAACTTCACGCGACGCTTCAACCTGCCGATCTCCGAAGATGACGCCAAGGCCGCTAAGTTCTACCTGCCGCCGGAAAACAGCCCTGAAGTTATCTACCTGCACGAGCGACGCAGGGCGCTTGGTGGTTATTACCCGACGCGCGAAACGAAGTCCGACCTGGTCGAAACGCCGGCGCTCGAATTCTTCAAAGAACAGATCGCCGGCTCCGACGGGCGCGAGGTTTCGACGACCATGGCTTTCGTCCGCGTCCTGACCAACTTGCTGAAAGATAAGACCATCGGCAAACGCATCGTGCCGATCATCCCCGACGAGGCGCGCACGTTCGGCATGGAGTCACTCTTCCGCCAGGTGGGCATCTACGCCAGCCAGGGGCAGCTCTACGAGCCGCACGACTTCGACATGTTCCTCTACTACAAGGAATCGAAGGACGGCCAGATTCTCGAAGAAGGCATCACCGAAGCCGGCTCGATGTGTTCGTTCACAGCCGCCGGAACCGCCTACTCGAATTACGGGGTTGAGATGATCCCGTTCTACATCTTCTATTCGATGTTTGGATTCCAGCGGATCGGCGATTTCGTCTGGGCTTTCGCCGATGCGCGCGGTCGGGGCTTCCTGTGCGGCGCGACCGCCGGGCGCACGACGCTCAACGGCGAAGGGTTGCAGCATCAGGACGGCCACAGCCTCGTGCTATCTAGCGCCGTGCCGACATGCATGAGTTACGACCCCGCGTTCGCCTATGAGATCGCCGTGATCGTTCAGGACGGCCTGCGGCGAATGTATCAGGAGGACGAGGACAAGTTTTATTACCTCGCGCTTTACAATGAAAATTACACGCAGCCGCCGATGCCCGAAGGCGCGGAAGAAGGCATTATCAAAGGCATCTATAAGCTGCGGGCCGGAGACGGCAAACCGAAAGCCCACCTCTTTGGCAGCGGCCCGATGGTCAACGAGGCCCTGCGCGCCCAGCGGATTCTGGCTGAGCAGTACAACATTCAAACCGACGTCTGGAGCGTGACCAGCTACAATGAACTGCGCCGCGACGCTCTGAGGGTCGAGCGCTGGAATCGTCTCCACCCGGCCGAACCCGAACAGCGGCCCTATATCGTTAAAGTGACGCGAGAGACCGAAGGCCCGATCATCGCCTCGACCGATTACATGAAAATCGTGCCCGATCAGATCGCCCCGTGGCTCAACGGAAGATTGGTCTCGTTGGGCACGGACGGATTCGGGCGCAGTGACAGCCGCGAATACCTGCGCAGCCATTTCGAGATCGACGCCGAATCGATTGTGGCGGCGACGCTCTCGCGATTGGCGCGCGAGGGCAAATTCAACGCGACGAAAGCCGCGCAGGCGATGGTCGATCTGGGCTTGCAGACCGAAGCCATCGATCCGGCGCTGGCGTGATAATGCGAAAACAGCGTAGGGGCGTGTATTCCCCGCCCCATCCGTGATTAAGGCAGATTGGGCGCGGAATACGCGCCCCTACATTGTTTACGATAACACCACACGGGCGGGTTTTCCCCGCCCCTACGCTTTGGTCAAGTCGCTATTCCCCGCTCTCTAAGCCCTTCTCGAACTTGAGCCGCGGTATATGGCTCGCGGTGAGACTTTCCGGCGTCGCGCTGTTCACCCCACCGAGTCAAATAACTTTTATCCGTATGCTTGAATTCGGAAGACCTTTTATCCCAATGCAGGAAGAACAGGTTGAGGTTGCTCGAATCGTCATTCGCCAAATGAGCGCCGGTCTCCCAGGATGTGTTGGTTATCTCACGGGCTGAATCGTTCGGGTGGGCCTTTTTATTATACTTCCTGTCATACCAGGGGTTTATCGCATATCCGTTCTTTTTGAGCGCATCGAGAAACGTCGCTTTGTCGTTTACAGTGAAGATCACTCCTCCGCCCTCGTGGAACTTCGGGTCGTTCCGATTCGGATCGGAGTCATGGCCCAACCAGACGCCTTCAAAGGACTTTATTTGTCGCCATATTGCGTTGTCAGCATGGCCGCCCATCGAGTCTATGAAGTTCTCGACCAGCGTCACCATGTTTTTGACATCTTGAACGGATCTATCTCCTATAATCCTGTTGAATATCTGGCGACTTGTTTCCTCTCTGATTCCGTCTCTTTCTTCCAGCTTGCTCGAAATTACAGTTTGTTCATCGCTCGTCAATAACAGCCAAGCGTCTTTTCCTTCCACTCCTTAATTCCTCCAGGCGTCGCTACTTTCCCAGTCCAATCCGCCGCAGCATCGCTGCGAATGGCTCCGCGCCGCGCAGATTCTCGAACATCGGCTCGACGCCCAGCCAGACCATCCAATTGTAGCGCTCCTCGCAGGCGCTCTCTAGCCATTTGAGCGCCTGCTCCCTATCGTCCAGACCGGCGTGGACCATCGCCAGGTAAAAGGGCGAAACGTCGCGGTTCATCGGGAACGTTTGCAATTGCGCCAGAACCTGCAGCGCCTCGTCGCGCCTGCCCGCGACGGCGTATGCGTAACCGAGCGCGGCCTGGATCAACGCTCCGCGCCCGCCGGCCTGCTCAATCGCGAGCTTCAGTTCGGCGATCGCCTTGTCATAATCGCCGAGATGCGCGTGGCATAATCCCAGATGGAATCGCGCGTAGACGAAGCCGTCGTCCATCTCCAAGGTCCGTTGCAGATGTTCTATAGCTTCGTCGAAGCGACTCGCCTGGTAACAGATGAAACCCAGATTGGAGTTGATGACCAGCGACAGAGGCTCGAGTTCCAAAGCGCGCCTCTCGCTGTCCAGGGCCTCGTCGAATCTGCCCTGCGCCGAGAGCAGCACCGAGCCGTACCAGTGGTGCGCCACGGCGTAATGCGGATTGAGTTCGATGGCGCGCTTGAATTCGCGCTCGCTCGCCTCCCAATCCCAATCGAACCAGACCAGCGCCGCGGCCAAAGACGTGTGCGTTTCGGCCAGCCCGTCGTCGAGGTCGAGGGATTTCAGGGCGGCGGCCTTCGCGCGCGGCATCACAGCTTTGGGCGGCGCCCCGCCGTAAATGCTGGCCAGGCAATAACAGTCGGCCAGGCCGGCGTACGCCAACGCGTAACCGTCATCGAGTTTGATCGCCTCTTCAAAACTCTCGATGGCCTTCCTCAACGCTTTCGCGGTTCGCTGATTCCAGTAATAGCGGCCTTTGAGGTAAGCCTGATAGGCGGCGGCGTTTTCGGTGTACCGCTTGGCGAGCCGCCGCCGCTCCTCCTCGTTCAACCTGACTCTCAAGCGTTCGCATATCTCGAGCGACAGCTCCTGCTCGATGGCGCCCAGGTCATCGAGCTTGCGGCGGTATTGCGCGCCCCATAGTTGCGATCCGTCGTTCACATCGACCAGTTCGGTCTTGATCACCAGTTCTTCGCCGAACTGGTACATCCGTCCTGCGAAGATCGCGCGCACGCCCAGATCGCGCCCGATCTCGAGCGCATCGACCTCGCGCCCGCGAAACCGCACGACGGTGCTCCACGCCATCACGCGCAACTCGGAGAGCCGTGACAGATTGATGATCAAACTCTCAGGTATGCCTTCGGCCAGGTAGGCGGCGTTCGGGTCGCCGCTCGTCGTGAAGAAGGGCAGCACGGCCAGGCTGTCGAGCGGCGCGCGCTGCGAGCCTGAAGTGATGCGGGCCGGACCGCTGGTCGTCCTACCCGAATCTCTTGCGCCGGAATCTTTCGACGGAGGTCGCCGCCCGGCGGCGACCTCATCCGCGCTCAACTCGGAGGTCTGTTCCCGACCGGCATCGAGTAGCATCCGCCTATGCAACCGCTTCAGGTCGGCAAGCATGGCGTCGGCGAGCTGATACCGCCCGTTGCGGTCCTTGACCAGCGCCTTGAAGATGATCCGTTCGAGTTCGCCCGGCGTGTTTCGAACGTAGCGCGAGATCGGCGTGGGATGGCGATCGAGTATCGAGACCATCATATCCGCCGTCGTCTTGCCCTCGAAGGGCGAGCGCCCGGCGACCATCTCGTAAAGCGTGATGCCGAAGCTGAAGATGTCCGTGCGTGTGTCGACTTTGAGTCCGCGCGCCTGCTCCGGCGACATGTAACTCACAGTGCCCAGAATCACGCCCGGACTTGTCTCCTGAGGCGCTCCGGGCGGCGCTCCGGGCAGCGCGGTCACGAAGCGATCCTTGAATGGGTCTTCCATGGTTTCTTTGAATTGATCTTCCATGGATTCGGCGTACGTCACGGCCGGATCGCTGCCTCGCAGAAACGCGGTTTCGGTCAATTTGGCCAGCCCGAAATCGAGGATCTTCACGTAACCGTCGTGGCGGAGCATGATGTTTTCGGGCTTGATGTCGCGGTGAGTGATGCCGACGCCGTGGGCCGCGGCGAGCGCGCCGGCGATCTGGATCGCAATTTCGATCGCTTCGTCCAGCTTCAGGCCTTGTTTCAACCGCTGGCGCAGGGTCTGGCCCTCGACGAACTCCATCGCCATGAAATGCAAGACCCCGGTCTCAGTCTCGACGTGTCCGATCTCGTAAATGGTCAGAATGTTCGGATGGCTGGTGGCGCTGGCGGCGCGGGCCTCCTGCTCGAAGCGCCGGACACGCTCAGGGTCTTGAGTGAACTTCGCCGGCAGCAGTTTGAGCGCGACGCGACGCCCCAGGGTTAAATCCTCCGCAAGATAGACCTCGCCCATCCCGCCCGCCCCGAGCTTGGAAAGGATTCGATAATGCGAGATGGTCTCCGGAGTCATGACGCTTCCAATTCAACGTCAAATCAAATATTTTCAAATGTTTGTTCTGGCGCCGGCTGACGATGGATTCGAGAGGCGCCGTCTGGATCGTTTCATCGTCGTCTTTGCGAGTGTGAGCAACGAGCCGGCTGACGATGGATTCGAGAGGCGCCGTCTGGATCGGGGTCGAACTGTTATATTAACTCAGTTCCGCTCCGATGTCTTGAATTTCTGAGCAAGGAATTCATTACAAGAGTCACAAAAGGACAAAAGACTCAAAAGGGTGTAACGTAATTGACAATGAGCGATCAAAACTGGCAAGTAGGCGAATCAGAAGCAGGAACGCGGTTGGACAAATGGCTGGCCGCCGCTGAACGGCTCGGTTCGAGGTCAAAAGCTCTCTCGGCGATCGAACGTGGCAAGGTCTTCGTCAACGGCGCGGAGCAGACCGTCGCCAACGCCGCGCGCCCAGTGCTGGCCGGAGAGACCGTCAGACTCTGGGTGGATCGTCCGGGCAGCGCCGAGAGGCGCTATGCCGAACGGCGCGAATCGGGACTGCACCTGCTTTACGAAGATTCGTCGCTGCTCGTGATCAACAAACCCGCCGGCCTGCTCACCGTGCCGCTGCCGTCTCAACCGGATGAGCCTTCCCTGCTCGATCTGGTCAAACACCATCTGCGTTCGCACAAAAAGTCGACGCCGCTGGTAGTTCATCGCATTGACCGGGACACGTCGGGAATCGTCGTCTTCGCGAAGACGCCCGAAGCGCAACAATACTTGAAAGATCAATTCGAGCGGAGGAGAGCCGAGCGCGACTATCTGGCCGTCGTTTACGGACGCCCGACGCCGGAGCGGGGAACGTGGCGCGACTTTCTGGTGTGGGATCAGGATGAACTGCGACAACAGCGCGCGGAACGCAGGGACAGAAACGCTAAAGAAGCTGTCTGCCATTACCACACGCTGGAAAAATTCTCAGGAGCGACTTTGATTGAGGTCTCTCTGGTCACCGGCAAACGTAATCAGATTCGCGTTCAGGCCGGGCTGCGCGGTCATCCTCTGGTGGGAGAGAAAAAGTATGTCTACGAGCCTGCGCCCCGCGACCGGATCAAATTCGGACGTCAGGCGCTGCATGCCCGTCGGCTGAAATTCCTGCATCCCGCGAACGACCGCCCGATGAGTTTCGAAGTCGCGCCGCCGGACGATTTTCAAGAACTGATTTACAAGCTACGCAGTAGTCAGTAGTCAGGCGTCAATAGTCAGGCGCCAGGCGCCAGCAGACGACCGCCGCCTACCTCTTACGCTGGTGAGCCGCGCTGATACCTGGCGCCTGGCGCCTGAGGCTATATCACCCATCCGAGCCGCTTCATCACCTGACGCGCGACGTCGCGTCCGGCCCAATCGGCGTAAACATCAGTCCGACTGGAGCCGATAGGTGGCAGCGAGATCGGGCCGGAGGGCTGCTGCGGATAGCCGGAACCGATACCCACCACCTTGGCGGTCTTCGGCTCGAAGACAGTGTAGCGGAGTTCGAATCCGGAGTTCGACATCCCCATCTGGTCAACCTGGAACTCCATCCACACCACATAAGTCTGATCGCTCTCTTTGGCGGTTTTGATGGCGTCGCTGCGATGTTGATCGCGCGCTTCGCTGATCTGAATGGTGTGCATCGCGCGGCGGAACTCCTCAATGCAGCCTCGGCGCGCGGTGTCTGGATAAAAAGACGAGATGCCGATGTCCGTCATCGCCGTTGAGACCATCACCGTACGTTGCGGTTCTTTCTTTTTATTCTCGTCGGGCGATACTTCAGGTTCGGGAACGGTTCGCGCTTCGGGCTGATTGACCCCCTGGACTGGGGGCTGCGGATCGGCCTTCTTCTGCTTGCGTCCCGATTGGCCGGACGTCGAAATCGCAAACGCGGTCAGCGCGAGCAGACAAATCGACGCGGCGAAAACAGGCTTCAAGTTGCGACGCATAGATATTTCTCCCACGAGGTTTATCAGGATCGTTGCGGAATGCGCCACGGACTGACACAGACGCGGTGGATATTGTATGATGCGCGCGAATTCGGATCAACGACCCCCCGCTGAATCTACTTATGTCCACCATTGCGCCACACGAAGCTGAACCTCCGCTCGCGCTTGCGCTCGATGTCGGCACCTCGTCCGCGCGCGCCGCGCTGTACGACTCGCGCGGGCGCCAGATCGAAAATGTCGGGGGCCGCACACATTACCAGATGACCGTCACACAGGACGGCGGAGTCGAGATTGGCGCCGACGAGCTGATCGAGATCATCTGCGCGACCGTCGACGAATGCCTGCTAGAGGCCGCGACGCATTCGAGAGCCGGGCTGCTCGACGCGATCAGTGTGGTCGGCTACAGCAACTTCTGGCACGCGATGTTGGGCGTCGATCGCGACGGAGACGCGGTCACTCCGCTTTACAACTGGAGTGATACGCGAAGCGCGCCGGACGCCAGGGCGCTCAAGCTGCGACTCGGCGTCGATTGGGTTCACGAGCGATGCGGCGTGGTCCCGCACGCCAGCTACTATCCGGCGAAAATCCTGTGGCTGCGGCGCGCCGACCCGGCGCTGGCCTCGAAGGTCTCACGGTGGGTTTCGATCGGCGAGTATCTCTATTCGAAAATCTTCGGGCGAATGACATGCGGCGTCTCGATGGCTTCGGGCACGGGGCTGTTCAACCCGAACAGAAATGACTGGGACGATGAGATGCTCACCGCAGTCGGCGTCGGCCGGGATCAACTCTCCCCGCTGGCGGAAGAGGGTGAAGGGTTGAGTGAGATGCGGCGCGAATTCGCCGAACGCTGGCCCGCGCTGCAAAGGGCGAAATGGCTGCCGGCGGTCGGCGACGGCGCGGCCAGCAACATCGGTTCGGGGTGCTTCACACGGAACTTAATTGCGATCAATGTGGGGACATCGGGCGCGATGAGAGTCTGCTGGCCGGCCGAGCGCGTAAAAATTCCAAAAGGATTGTGGTGTTACCGAGCCAATCGCCGCTATGCGCTGATCGGAGGCGCGCTCTCGAACGGGGGCGACGTTTACGCCTGGTGTAAAAGAGTTCTGCGCCTGGGCGACGATGACCAGGCAATCGAATCGCAACTCGCCGCCATGAAGGCCGACGATCACGGGCTGACCGCGCTTCCCTTCTTCTCCGGCGAACGCAGCACGGGCTGGCACGGCGAGGCTCGCGCGACCTTCACCGGGATAAATCTGAGCGCGGACCCGATAGAGATTTTGCGGGCATCGCTGGAATCAGTATGTTATCGTTTCGCTGCGATTTATGAGCGGCTGAGGGCCGAGACGCTCGGCGACACGAGGATCATCGCCTCAGGCGGCGGCATCTTGAACTCGCCCGTCTGGACGCGGATGATGGCTGACGTGATAGGAGTGCCAGTCGTGGCTTCGGCGGTTCCCGAAGCGTCGAGCCGGGGCGCGGCGATGCTGGCGATGGAGGCTTTTGGGCATATCGGAAGGTTGGGAGATTTGGAAACGCCGCTCGGCGAGGTGTTGGAGCCGAATGCGCGCGATCATGAGCTATATTTGCGAGGACGGGCGAGACAGGAAAGGCTTTATGATTTGCTGATCGAGAAAGGAGTGGAGAAATTATGACAAGAATCCTTTTTGTATTTCTCTTCACCGCAACCGTGACGATTACGGCGCTCAGTCAAACTCAAAATCAACCGGAGAACGCGCCGGTTTGCAATTTATCGCTCTCGCAAGCGCCGGTCATCCGCGGGATTCGTCTGGGAGCTGCTGATAAGCAAAAGGTCGAGCGGCGTTCAAACCATAAGCGATCTAAACTATTCGCACATATTTTGGAGAGAGAGAACGATGAACCCCTTAATAGAAGTAGAAAAACTGGGACAAAGCATCTGGTACGACAACATCCGTCGCGCGTTGATTGACTCCGGCGATCTGGCTCAGAAGATCGGCGGGCTGCCGGCGGGCGTGACTTCGACGCTCGGCCAGAAGGTCGGCGGAGACGACCTGCGCGGCGTGACATCGAACCCGACGATCTTCGAAAAGGCCATCACAGGGAGCACCGATTATGACGAGGCGATGCGCCGCCTGGTCGCCGAGGGCAAGAGCGTCAACGAAATTTACGAAGCGCTGGTCATCGAAGACATCCGGCGCGCCGCCGACCTCTTCAAACCGGTTTACGCGCGCACCAGCAAACTCGACGGTTATGTCAGTCTGGAAGTCTCTCCGCTGCTGGCGCGCGATACCGAAGGCACAATCGCCGAAGCCAAACGTTTATGGGCCACGCTCGACCGCCCGAACGTGATGATCAAGATTCCCGCCACGCCCGAAGGGCTACCGGCCATCCGCGAGTGCATCGCCGCCGGGATCAACATCAACGTCACGATGATCTTCGCGATAGAAAATTACGAAGAGGTCGCCGAGGCGTACGTCAGCGGCCTGGAACAGCGCGCCGCCGCCGGGCAGCCGATAGACCACGTGGCCTCGGTGGCCAGCGTCTTCGTCAGCCGCATTGACACGGCCGTCGATGGCCAGCTCGAAGCTCGCATCCGCCACTCCGAGGACGAAAACGAAAAGGCCATGCTTTCGAGCCTGCTCGGCAAGACCGCGATCGCGAACGCGAAGATGCAATACAAGCGGTTCAAAGAGATATTTTCGAACGAACGTTTCGCGAAATTGAAAGCGAAGGGCGCGCGTGTACAGCGCCCGCTCTGGGCCAGCACCGGCGCGAAGAATCCAAACTACAGCGACGTGCTCTACGTCGAGAGCCTGATCGGCCCTGACACCGTCAACACGCTTCCGCCCGCGACATTTACCGCCTTCCGCGACCACGGCAAGGTCCGCCTGACCCTCGAAGAGAATCTCGATGCAGCGAAGAAGACGCTCGACGACCTGGCCGAAGCCGGTATCGATCTCAAACAGGTCTGCCAGAAGCTGCAAGACGACGGCGTCAAAGCTTTCGCCGATTCGTTTGAGAGCCTGACTCAAAGCATCACTTCGAAGCGGGCCGCGCTGACCAGCGGACTGCTTGACAGAATGGAAGCCAACCTCGGCGGATACGAGGCGGACGTCCAGGCGCTCATCAAACGCGCGGAGGGCGAACAATGGACGCGCAAAATCTGGCGCAAAGACGCGTC
>DASTMP010000098.1:0-37606 GCA_035714085.1 Blastocatellia bacterium | reverse complement strand
ATTCAAATGCCGCTACGCGGCCGCAGCAGTTACAAGGAAGAAACTATTTCTTTACGACTGTAATCTTAAGTTCCGACGGATACTGCTTCGAGTGGTGGACGGCGTTGCGAGCGACGACGCCACTTGGCTCGTCATAATTCTTCCCGCCCGTGTTCAGGTTCCGATCGAAGCGCGGGAAGTTGCTGCTCGACACTTCGAGTCGAATCCGGTGGCCCGCTTCGAAATAATTGCTCGTCGTCATCGGCTGCAGCGTTACCTTGTAGACTTTTCCGGCCTCCATCCAGACCTGAGGCTTATCGTAGCCGTTCCGATACCTCATCCGCTGGATAGTCTCATCCAGGTTGTAGGCCTTCCCGTCCGGATACACGTCAATGAGTTTGACCGTGAAGTCTGTGTCTTTGGCGTCGGACGAAACGTAGAGCGTCACTTCTATGGGGCCGCTGACTTCGATCCCATCTTTCAGGGGCTCGGTGCTGTAGACCAGAATGTCGGGCCGTTCCTCCATCTTGCGCTGGTCGAACGCGCCGCCCGCCACCGCGTCTCCGGTGCAGCAGACATTGCCGCCGTAAGACGGCGTCGGGTTCATCGGGTCATATTCGAATCTGTCGGGATTATCCGTAGCTGGCGCCGCGTCCGTGATCGCGCCGTCGCCGCCCGCCGTATTCGCCTTCCCGCCGCTCGACAGGAAGAGGCTCATCGTCTGCGCGCCCCGAGGGGGCCACGTATCCGATGACTGCCACTTGTTGATCCCCATCGTGTAATAGCGCACTTTCGGCATCGACTCGAGAACGCCGTTTTTCTCTCCCTTGAGGAAGTGATCGAACCATGCCCACGTCAGCTCGTCATAATTCAACCGCGCGTCGCCCACGCTGCGCTCGCCGACGATCGTATTTTCAGTGGCGCGCTTGTAGGAACAGTGTAAAGTCGGCGCGATCACGGCGTATTGTTGGTCGGCGATCTCAGGACTGGCGGTCTTCCGCACATGGTTGTAGGCGGCCAGATTCGGCCCTATCGACACGTCATACCATGACATGAACCAGAACCCCGGCACGTTGATCTTCATGTTGTCGTGCCAAAGCCCGCCCTTGTACCAAGCCGGGTCGTTCGGCGTCCGCTTGATCATCGCGCCGCCCGTATCAACGGGCATGTGGTCGGCGAAGATGCCTCGAGGCCCATCCACGGCCTTCATAATGTCCATTTCCGGAAGATGTCGCAGAGCGTTTGACCATTTCACCGGCGGCGATTGCTGCGCCAGATCGAACGCCTTCGACGCGCGAATCAAATCCTCCTGCGATGCGTTCGGCGGAAACATCGGACGCGCCTGATTCTGCTCACCATAGAGCCAGGCGATGAATAACATCTGGACTGCGCCGCCGCGGTACCAGTTCCCTTGCTCGTAATAGGGGCCGACGCGTCCCACGCCGGCGCCGAAGCCTTGAGGGATCATCGTCGTGAACGCCGGATTACCGAGCGACGCGACCGCCAACTGCCATTCGGCGGTCGATGAGCATCCGATCACGCCGACCTTTCCATTCGACCAGGACTGCTTTGCTATCCACTTGAAGGCGTCGTCCCCGTCGCTAAGCGGCGCGCCCAGGATGTCATAATTCCCCTCGGAGAAAAAGTGACCGCGCTCGTTCATCTCGACGAAGGCGTAGCCGCGCTTGACCGCCTCAAGCTCGTTGCGCATGTCGCGAGGCGCGCCGTTACGGACGTCCCAGAAATTGAAGTTGTAGGGGGTACGAACGAAGACCGTAGGATATTTCTTCGACGTGTCTTTCGGGCGATAGACGTCGGTCGCCATGCGCTTGCCGTCGCGCATCGATACCATGAGCTTGCGCTCGATAACCGCGACTGACCGCAACTCATTCTCGGTCGCTTGCCGCTGGGCGATCAGTTCCGGGTCCGCGGCGCCGCGCCTCTGCCCAGACGCGATTTGAATGGACGCGATTTGAATGGCGACGGCCAGTCCCGATGCAACCAGTAAAAGAGTCCAGAGAATTTTTCTTCGCATGTGTATGCTCCAGGGGAAAATCCCTGGGTACGCATCGCTTCCAGCGTGCAGTCTCGGTGAAAGAAGCATTGATTGGAATGTGACCTGTATAAGCAACCCTTCCAGTTCGGGGATGTCTGACTCCGATCAATAGGCTTCTTGCCGAGACTGCACGCTGGAAGCGATGCGTACCCAAAGGCGATTGTCTTTTAATTATTTCAAGGCGTCGAAGCGCGACGTAAAGGCTCCTGCGAAAAAAGACGCCAAATACACGCCGCGGTTTCGAGTTTATGCGAGATTGTTTATGCGAGATTCATGAACGGAAGGCTGGGAAGACGATTTGTCTATGTCGTGGAAAGCCGATGCGGCAAATATGCCATATGCCATGTTTCACATGAAACATGGCATATGACATGAGTTCTTAGAATCCCGGTCTGAGCCCGATATAGGGCAGAATTCTTTCGTTCGAGGCGCCGACCTCGAGGCGGAAAGCGAAGCTCTTGCTGAGCCGGTATTGGATGCCGCCGCCGAAGCCGGTGCGATAGTTCCGTGAATCGAAATCATCGTTGAGCAAAATCGTGGGATTGACATTCGAGCGGTTGTCGCCCCAGACCTGTCCAACGTCCGTGAAAACGACCAGGTCCAGCCCCTTCGTGTTCTCGTCATTCATCGCCCAGACGGTTTGACGAACCTCGCCCGAGAAGAGGACCGCGTTATTGCCGCGGAAGCGATAGTCCCTGAACCCACGACCGTTGACGCGCCCTCCGTAGAACGCCTGCTCATAAAACGGGATCTGGCTGCCGCCTTTTGGGTCTCTCAGCACCGCGTAAGCTCGCAGAGCCAGCGATGTTTTGTTGCTTAAGACCGGAATATAGGCGCGGCCATCGAGTTCGGTCTCGAGCCATCCGAAGTCCGAAAACGCGTTGTCGGTGTCCACACCATCAACCCCACCGAAGCGGCCGTAAAAATACCCGCCTCTGGTCAACCCGCGTTCGTTGTTGCGCAGATCGAGTTCGGCGAAGACGCCGTAAGAGACGAGCCGCGCGTTTTGTTGAAACCCGGGCAGAAACTTCGTAATTGGCGTGACGTTGGGGTTGCCGGAAAAGAGCGTGTCAATCGGTATGTCTCTATCGTCGTCGCCGCGGAACGATCCCGTGCTGGAAAACGACCCGTAGAGGCCGGCTTCAAGCCCTCGCATGAATCTCTGAGCGAACAGCCCGTTATAACTGCGCCGTTCGGTCTCGAAGTTAGTTTCGGCGGTGTTGGGGTTGAGCGATCCGAAGCCGAAGAAGTTGTCCTTCGTGCGGCGAGTGTAATTGAACCAGACTTCGCCGCGAGTTTTGTTGTTGCCGACTCTGACGCCGAGTTCCCCGGATCTGTAGAGGCGGGTCGATCCCAGCGCCCGAGCATAGAATTCGAAGCCCTTGAGATCAGCCCCTTTGGAGGTGGTGAACTCCAGGCCAAAGCCCAATCCAGCCCCGGGGTCGAATCCGCCGACTAGCGCGTTGACGTGGTCGGCGACCTTGATGGCCGTGGCGGCGTATTGATGCGGCGCGTTGCGTTCGCGCGTGAACGCCCGTCCGGAGAGCGAAGAAAATCCCGCCTGTGGGCTGGGCGACGGAGGCGAGGGCGGAGTCGCGTTGTCGCCATTGGCGCTGTTGTTGTCCGCGCCCGATTTGTCCCCGGCCTTGTCTGTGGACTTGTTTGTTGACTTGTTTGTGGCCTCATCTGTTTTTGGGCCGCCGTTCAATCTGGACGGGACGATGACCGGAAAATTGCCCACGGTCGAGGGCGATTTCAGCGTCGCCGTGTTTCGCGAAGTCGAATTTGAAGAGGCGGTGTTGTTCGGGGAGGCTGAATTTGAAACGTCGGCGGCCACGCTCGATGACTGGCCGAAGATGTCAGCCGGCGCCGTCGCGGTTAAAAACAGCGCCGCTGCCGGCAGCAGTAAGCTCATTCGCAGAAATCTACTCATTTTCTTTTAAACCTCCAAATTATTGGGCCTTAGATTTGGTGACTGTATTGTCGTTATTCGATGTTTGGCTGGGGCATTCTTACGACGTAATCAAGGCGTTGCGGGGAGCGCATCGAAATCTGATCCGACCGCCTCATTCTGCGTTATAGCCAAACCTCCCTCTGCAGATACGCCGACATGGCCGCCCTTGGATTAGACCGCCGCGGAAATCTGCCGCGAGAGTATACAACTAAATGGCCCGTCTGGCTAAATCGCCGGGCGGGGTGTACAGCCTCGATTTGCGGTAGTAGACTTCCAGCAGTTTCAAATCCAGGGAACTCCCACATCGCATACTCTCCCGCGTAGGATTAATCCCGCCTGGACAAAAAATGGACACGATCAACACTGTTTGAAGATGGAGGATTTCCTTCAATGATCGAATCGGCTTTGAGGATGGGGGCCGTTCTCATTATCGGATTGGTCTGCAATGCGACTGTGGCGATCAGCTGCCAGGCTCAGGATGCGAACGATGAATCGAACGCGGCTACGACAATCGCCGGTGATAAAAGCGCGAACGTCATTACCCCGAATTGGTCGCGAATGTTAAAGGATTACGTGTTGATACAGCCGCCCGCGCCCGATCCGCAGATTACTGGAAAGACTGGCCCGCCGCCCACAGCTCAAGTCACCGATCGGGTGAAGGTACGCGAATACCTGGCGCCGTGGCGCGAAAATTACGCCGCGATCAGGATCGGCCCCAAGTACATTAATGGGGTTGTGGGCGGCTTTGAGCAAGGGTCCGGGCTGGGCCTCGGGGCCGAGTTTACGACCGCCGATAAATTCTCCTGGGTCGAGCTCCGGGCCACGGCGTTTGTCTCCACGCTGTTCTTCCGGCGAGGCAAGCTCGAAGCCTACTTCCCAGAAATCGGCGACGAGAAGACGCACGCCAATGTCTGGTTCAATTACCTTCTGGTCAGGGCCTGGAACTTTTACGGCATCGGACCGCGCACTCCACGGTCGCAAAGAACCAGCTTCCAACTGGAAGAACGAAGCTACCACGGCCTGTTCCAGCGGGATTTCACCAAACACTTCAGAGCCGGCGTTTATGCCGGCCTGACTAACAGCGGCGCCAGGAATGGGGATAATGACAACGTGGCGCCAATAAACACATTCTTTTCGGGCAACCCGGCGGTCGTGCCGATCACGGCCTTTGCGCCCGGACTGGATATGAATGCGGAAATTGCGCATTACGGCCTTTACGGCGAATACGACGGACGCAGCAACACGGTCGGGCTGACCAAGGGCTTCTATCTCTACGGCATGGTCGGTTCCTTTAACGGGATCGACAATGGCGCTCTTTTTACGGATTACGGATGGGTGTGGACGATATTAGACGGAAGAGCTTACATCCCGCTCGGCAGCGACAAGACTTCGTTCGCCGCGCGCGCTTTCACGTCGTTGGAGAACCCGAAGGGCGGCAGTCAGATTCCGTTCTACTACCAGTCCTTCCTCGGCGGGCTCTATTATGTGAGAGGCTTCCGCGACTACCGCTTTCGGGCCAACAACTCGCTGGTCCTCCAAACCGAGTTGCGCCGGACTGTCTGGACGCAGAGCGATACTCGCGGGTTGGACATCCATGTATTTGGTGACGGCGGGCAGGTATGGGGTGATAACCGCTCGAAAACAAACCCGCTGATCATCGCCAACGATAAATTCATTCCGCCCAACTGGCGTTTCAGCGTCGGCGGCGGCCTCACTTACCGCTACAACAGGGCCTTCGCCGTGCGTGTTGAGCTCGGGCACAGTAATGAGACCAACCTGGTGTACATATCATTTACGCGCGGATTTTGAAGCTGGCGGGCGATCGCCACAGACTTATACATTTCGCAGCGCCATCGTCATCCATTCGCCGTCCGGTTTCATATCAATGACGCCGAGATTCTGCGATTCGAGGGCCGCGCGGACTTCGTCAGTTTGTTCACCCAGAATGCCGGAGGCGATGAGAGCGCCTTGCGGTTTGAGTACTTGAGGAAATTCTGGAGAGAGTGGGATTATCACATCCGCCGTCAGATTGGCCAGGACGAGGTCGAACTCTTGGCTGTGATACGAGCCGAGTTTGTTGACTTCGATTTCAATCTCGTCCGCCACGCCGTTGATGGCGGCGTTCTCCACCGCCACCGCGACGGCTTCGGGATCGACGTCGAAGCCGACGACGCGCGATCCGGGCCGGAGCTTGATCGCCGCGATGGCCAGAATGCCTGTCCCCGTTCCGACGTCGAGGAGCGATCCGCCCTCCCAGTATTTTTCGAGCATCTCCAGACATCCGCGCGTGGTTTCGTGCGTTCCAGTGCCGAAGGCCATTCCGGGATCGATCTCGATCACGAGGCGGTCAGTGTTTCGCGCCTGATCGAGTCTCCACGACGGGCAGACGAGCAGGCTCCGGCCTATGGCGATTGGCTCGTAGCCTTTCTTCCATTCGGCCAGCCAGTCCTGATCGGCGACGGTCAGGCTTCTGATCCCGCGGAGCGCGAATTCTGGCAGGTCGATAAGCCTCAAGTTGCGCAGGATTTGCCCGCGGAGTTTTTCGGCGTCGGGCGCCGAGTTGAAATAGGCGCGCAGCGTGATGAAGTCGGGATTGTTCGCGTCTTCGGAAATTTCGACGCCAGTGGTGTTGAACGCCCAGAGTTGCGCACTCGCCGCGGTCTCGCCGACGCGGGCGATTTCAACCTCAACCGCATACCAGATTTTATCGCTCATGATTTGTCAGGCGGGGAATGGGGAATGGGGAGTGGGGAGTAGGGAGAAGACGTAACTTCCTCTACCCCATTCCCCACTCCCGTTCCGCCTCTCCTCATCTTTCCTCAATCCCCAACTCATCCAGCGTGCGCGGGTCGTTGCGCCAATGCTCCTGCACACGGACAAAGAGATGCAGCCGGACGTGGCGCCCGAGCAGGTTTTCGATGTCGCGCCTCGCTTTCATGCCGATCTGTTTCAGGGTCTGGCCGCCCTTGCCGATGATAATCGGCTTCTGCGACTCGCGCTCGACGTAGATCATGCAATGGATTTCGGTCGCCCCCCTCGCCTCTTGCCACATCTCGGTCCGGACGGCGGTTGTGAAGGGAAGTTCCTCAGACGTGAGTTCCAGAATTTTTTCGCGAACGAGTTCCGCCGCGATGTTGCGTTCTATCTCGTCGGTGAATATTTCGGGGTCGTAAAGACGCTCGCCTTCGGGCAGGCGCTCGAACAACTTTTCGATCAGCGTCTCGTGATTGTCGCGTTTGAGCGCGGAGATCGGAATGATTTCGGCGAAGTCATACTCCCGGCTGTACTGTTCGATCATCGGCAGCAGGCGGGACTTATCCTTCAGGAGATCGATCTTGTTCAGCAGGAGGAATGCCGGTTTCGCGGCCTCCTTAACAAGATCCAGCGTGAAGCGGTCGCCCGCGCCGAAGCTCGTCGTGGCGTCGCGCATCAACAGGACGACGTCAACCTGCTGAAGCGCGTCGACGACCAACCCCATCATCCTGCGATTGAGCGCGTAGCCCGGTTTGTGAACGCCGGGTGTGTCGATGAAGATGATCTGGCCTTCGGGGCGTGTGACTATGCCCCGGATGCGCGTCCGGGTGGTTTGTGGTTTTGATGAGACTGCGGCGATGTGCTCGCCGACCAGGGCGTTGAGCAAGGTCGATTTGCCAGCGTTGGGACGTCCAATGAGCGCGGCGAATCCAGATTTGTATTTCTCAGTCATGTCACATCAAAACATGAAGTTGCGCTTGGTCTCGGCCCGCGCCGCCGTCGAAGCCTCGACGATGTTGGCCTTCTCGCCCAGCGCCCCGGCCGTTTCTCGAATCCTGACGCGCGAGACGCGGCGTTCGTCGGCCTCGAGCACTTCAAAGCGCAATCCTCGGAACGTTATCTCTTCACCGACCGCGGGCAGGTGACCAAGCTCGTTGATGACCAGACCTGCGACCGTAGTGAAATCGTCGGTGGCCAGCTCGACGTCAAATCTGCGTTCGATCTTGCCAACCTCCACGTGACCGCGGGCCACGACGCCTTCGGCCTCCTCGACAATGTCGGCCTCGTCGGCGCCGGTCTCCGGCTCGTCCTCGTCTTCGATCTCTCCGACGATCTCTTCGACGAGGTCTTCGATAGTGACCAGGCCGGCCAGCCCGCCGTATTCGTTGATGACAATCGCCATCGGCGTCTTGGCCTTCTGCATCTCGGGCAACAATTCGTCGATCGGCTTGGTTTCAGGCACGAAGTAGGTCGGGCGGGCGATGCCAACGCAAGGGCGATCCGCTTCGCCGAGTTGCCAGTATTTGAGCAGGTCGCGCACGTAGATCACGCCCTCGATGTTGTCCATCTGGCCGCTGTAGACGGGGAGACGCGAATATTTCGATTCGATCATCAGGTCGCGCACGTCTTCGAGCGTCGCGCCGGCCTCGACGGCGACGATGTTCGGACGCGGCGTCATCACCTCTCCGGCGGTGCGGTCGCTGAAGCGGATGACCGATTGAATCAGCTCACCCTCATTCTCCTCAATGATGCCTTCTTCTTCGCCCACGTCGAGGAGCGCTTGTAGCTCTATGTTTTCGCCTCCCTCCTCCTTGGCCTCGGCCTGGGAAGGAGCTTCAACCTCCCGATGCTTGCTTCGAAGCGCGCCATAGATGAGGTTCGCGACGAAACCGAGCACGGGCCACAGCATCTGCAGCGGGAATCGCAGTCTGAGCAGGGCGCCCGCGGGATCTTTCTGGGTCAAGATCATCGGCAGTATCTGCCGGAACAGGATGACCGTCAGGATCATTCCGGCGAACGACAGCGCCAGAAAATGCCTGGGGTAGATCTTATTCGATATCGAGCTGATCAGGATCGCGATCGAAGCGATCGACACGTGAATGCCGAACGTGAGCGTAAAACGAAATTGTTGGTAATGTGCGACTATCGAACGCCAGAATTCGCTGTCACGCGACCCGTTTCCTTCGCTGGCCAGCAGTCGCAAGCCGACGTCGCTGAGTTCGTCGAGGGCGCTTTTTGCGGTGGCGGTAACGACCAGCACCAGAATAAAGATGCTGGTCAAAGCTATTTCGGATTCCATAATTTTTGGCGGTTGGTGGTTAGTGGTCGGTGGTTAGTGATCGGTAATAGGCGAATTGGTAGGAAAAGTTTAGTTCCCGCCAGTCGCCAACCACCAATCACCAACCACTAACCACCAATTTTATTTAAGTAATTCTCTTCTCAACTTTCTTTCCAGTCTACTCATCTCGCCGTTGTCCGTCTCGTGGTCGTAGCCGGCCAGATGAAGCGCGCCGTGAATCACCAGATGTTCGACCTCGCGGTCGAAGCTCAAGGCCAATTCACGCGCCTGAGCGTAGGCGGTCTCGACTGAAATCACGACGTCTCCAATGTGACGCGTCTCATCCCAGGCCGCCGTCTTTTCACCTTCATAATAAGCGAACGAGAGCACGTCTGTCGGCATGTCAATCCCGCGATAATCGCGGTTCAACCTTCGCATCGCGTGGTCGCGTATGAACGTGACGGTCAACACGGCGTCCGGACGGCCAATGCGATCAAGCACGGCCCTAGACAATGTGGCGGCCCGATCTTTGTCAATCTCGAGCAATCGCTGGCGGTTGATGACCTCTATCTCTCGCTCTACCCGTCTCTCCGTCTCACTATGGGACTGATGGTTATGGGACTTGCGCGTTTCCTTGACTCTTTGTCGCCCCGCCGCCCCGTCGCCCAGTCGCCCCGTCGCCCCGTCTCGGCTAGAGGTTGATCTTCTTGTTGTGCTCATCGTAGGCCTTGATGATCATTTGCACCAGTTGATGGCGGACGACGTCGCGCTCGTCGAAGAGGATGAAAGTGATTCCTTCGATGCCGTTTACAACGCGCTGCGCTTCTACCAGACCCGACTTGCGCCCCGAAGGCAGGTCGATCTGCGTCACGTCGCCGGTGATCACGGCCTTCGACCCGAAGCCGATGCGCGTCAAAAACATCTTCATTTGCTCAGAAGTCGTGTTCTGCGCTTCGTCGAGAATGACGAACGCGTCCCCAAGCGTTCTTCCGCGCATGAACGCCAGCGGCGCGACTTCGATCACGCGCTTTTCAATGAATTTCGTCACGCGCTCGTAATCGACCAGGTCGAAGAGCGCGTCGTAAAGCGGTCGCAGATAAGGATCGACCTTGTCCTGCAGATCTCCGGGCAAGAAGCCGAGCTTTTCGCCGGCCTCGACCGCTGGACGCGCGAGAACGATGCGATTGACCCGCTTCGACATCAAATACTGCACGGCCATCGCCACCGCGAGAAAAGTTTTGCCGGTTCCGGCCGGACCTATCCCGAAAACAATGTCGTCCTTTTCAATCGCTTCGAGATAGCGCTTCTGATTGGGGCCGCGCGCAGTGACCTGTTTGCGACCGGCCGGGTTAATCCGCTTCTGTCCATCCAGCACTTCGCGCAAAGACGAGGTACGGTCATCGGCGATCTGTTTGAACGCGTCGCGCAACTCGCTGGCCGAGGGCGTGCGGCCTTCGTTGAAGAGTTTCCCGTAATCTTTCAGGATGCGCTCGACGGTGGCGACATCGGCCTCGTCGCCTTCCACGATCAACTCGGCGCCTCGGCCGCCCACGCGCACGCTGAGCAGCGATTCCAGATATTTGATGTTCTGGTCATGCGGGCCGAACAACGCCTCAAGCCCACGTTCCGGCAATGTGATCTTCAAATTACGCAGTTTTTATGCTTCTCCTTGTTGAGCGAAACCTCATGTGTATTTGCGAAATTATTGAACTAAACAAAAAGCTACTATATGGTCTGAAAGAGTGTCAATGTGTCGGTGATTTAATGGCGCCGGCTCAAAAAGCGATTCACGCGGAATTAACGAAATACGAGGAAAGAATTTAGACAGGATTGAGCAGGATTGTTGGAAAAGTGTCGTTCTTTTTTCTTTCTTCATCCTGAAAAATCCTGTAAATCCTGTCTAAACATTTACGCGTGTTTCGCGCTTCAGATTTTATGTTTTCTGAGCGGCAGATCGCGAATGCGTTTGCCTGTGGCCGCGAAGACGGCGTTGCAGATCGCCGGAGGCATCGGCGGGACTCCCGGCTCGCCGACTCCGGCGGGCGGCGCGTCGCTATCTATCAAATGGACGCGCGTTTCAATCGGGGCTTCGTTGATTCGCGCCACCGGATAATCGTGGAAATTGGATTGCTGAATCGAGCCGCCTGCCGCCGTAATCTCGCTCATCAGCGCGATGCTGGCGCCGAAAACCGACGCGCCCTCGAACTGGGACTTCACGCGGTCGGGGTTGATCACTTTGCCCACGTCCGCCGCGATGTCCACGGCGGGGATGCGAATCTTTCTGTTCGCGTCCACTTCGACTTCGACGACAGCGGCCACGTAGCTGTAAAAGCTCCAATGCGCCGCGATGCCCAGCGCGCGTCCTTCCGCGGGTTTCTTCTTGGCCCAGCCAGAGCGTTCAGCCGCAAGCTCGATCACGCGACGTAACCTGCCGGTGTCCAATGGAAACTTATCAGCCATCGGGCCCCGCTGGCCGAGATCGACTTTCCGCGGCTGCCCCAACACATCGAGCAGGTATTCGACCGAATCGCGATTGGCCAAATGCGCCAATTCGTCCACAAACGAATGCACGGCGAAGGCGTGGTAGATATTCGCCACCGAGCGCAGCCAGCCGATGCGAACGCGAGGCGTCGCAGGCCCATTCTCGGCGCGGTGATTCGGGATGTCGAACGGGACGTTGGTCCATCCCATTCCCAGCTCGAAGCCCTGCCCGTAGATCGTCGCCGGACCGGAGAAAGTCGAGCCGATGGACGGAAACGCGCTGCGCTGCAGCCACGCCGTCGGGCGGCCTTTTTCATCCACGGCTGCCTTCATATACATCGCCGCGACCGCGTGGTAATAGTCATAGCGGATGTCGTCCTCGCGACTCCAGGTCACCTTGACAGGTTTGCCTAGCTCGCGAGAGAGCAGCGCGGCTTCGGCGACGTAATCCGGTTTCGATTTGCGCCCGAACCCGCCGCCGAGCAACGTCACATGACATTCGACATTATTCTTGTCGATTCCGAGAGCGGCGGCGACTGTGTCCTGCACGGCCTGCGGGTTCTGAGTGGCGGCGTAGATAAGCGCCTTGCCGTCTTTGAACTCGGCGACCGCCGCCGGCGGCTCCATCGACGCGTGCGCCAGGTGCGGGACGTAATACTCGGCCTCGTGAATCTTGCCGCCCTTTGCGAATTCGGCGTCCACGTCGCCCACATTCCGCGCGACCTTTTGCGGCTTGCGGACTGTTTCGAGAAGCGATTGTTTATAAGCCGCCGAATCATAGCTCGCGTTCTCGCCAGCTTCCCAATCCAATTTGAGCTTCTCGCGGCCCTTCATCGCGGCCCAGGTGTTATCGGCGATCACCGCAACGCCGCCCAGCGCCTGGAATAGGTGCGGAGGTTTGAATCCGGGAAGCGTCACAACCTTCTGCACGCCGCGAACTTTGCGCGCCTCCTGATCGTCGTAACTCTTCAGCTTTCCGCCGAGCACAGGCGACCGCGCGATTGAGGCATAGACCATTCCCGGCATCGATGCGTCGATGCCGAAGATCCCTCGGCCCGAGCAGACGTCGTCGCGATCAACCGTCGGCGTGTTTTTGCCTATGTAGCGGTACTCCTCCGGGGACTTGAACTTCAACTCTTCTTTTTTCGGCGCCGGCTGTTTGGCGGCCAGCGCCGCCAGCTCGCCGTAGCCCAGCTTCCGCCCGCTGCCTGTGTGAACGACCTGATGATCTTGAGCTTTGCATTCGGCGGCGGGAACGCCCAAGGCTTCGGCCGCCGCCCGCTCCAGCATCAACCGGGCGCTCGCTCCGGCTTCGCGCATAGCGTCGTAAAAATCGCGGATCGAGCAGGAGCCGTCGGTGTTCTGGTTGCCGTATTTCTTGTCGCCGATGGCCTGTTCGATCTTCACGCGCGCCCAGTCGGCGTCCAACTCTTCGGCCAGCACCGTCGGGAGCACGCTGCGAATGCCCGTGCCCATCTCCGAGCGGTGCGCGACGATGATGACTGAGCCGTCGGTTTCGATCCCCAGATAGACGCTGGGATTCCAGGCGGCAAGGCCTGCGCCGCCCGCGCCGGCCGTGTTGATCGAAGCCAACGCTTCTTCGGGTAAGAGGCGAACGCCGAGCACGAACGCGCCGGCCGAAAACATGCCGCCAAGAAAAGCGCGACGAGTGACCAGTTCGATTCGGTTCATTTCTTCACCTCCGCCGTCGTTTTGGCCGCGGCCGGTTTACTCGATGGCGGTCTACTCGCGGTAGTCTTATTAGCCGCCATCCTGATTGCCTCGCGGATGCGTTGATAGGTCCCGCAGCGGCAGATGTTGCCTTTCATCGCCGAGTCGATATCAGCGTCGGTCGGCCTTGGCTTCTGTTTGAGCATCGCGGCTGCCTGCATGATCTGCCCGCTCTGACAATACCCGCACTGCGGGACGTTAGCCTGCCGCCATGCCTGTTGAATGGGATGGTCGGCCTTCGCGCTCAGACCTTCGATGGTCACGACCGTCTTCCCGGCCACGCTCTGAATCGGGAGTTGGCAACTGCGGGCGGCGGAACCATTTACGTGAACCGTGCAGGCGCCGCACAACCCCTCGCCGCAGCCATATTTCGTCCCGGTCAACTGCAATTCGTCGCGCAGGTACCACAACAATGGCATATCAGGCTCGCCGTCGAATTCACGGCTGACGCCATTCACTTTCAATCTGATCATTCGTTTTCTCCAGGAGTCGTTGGTTTGACGCGGCGCGGCTTTTTCCGACTCCGGCTCTTCGGAGCCCGATAAAACCGCGCCGCGTTTTGCCGCTTATGCTCGATGATCGCTGACGATAAAACCAGTTGAATGATATGGCGGCTCGTCAAGAGGCGCAAGACGGCAGGTCGGGTGGCGCAGAATTTTCGCCGAGCGTCGGGAATGCCGATGATTGATTGCCGTGGCTACGGCGCGGGAGTATACTCCCCGCCGATTTATGCTCCACCGGTAATTAACCAGTCGCAGGTTTCTCCAGCAGTCAGGAGGGGCGCTTATTCAAACTCGGCGGACATTGACATACCGTCAGAACGGCCCCGAAGAAGTTCCTTGAACATTACAGTTAGTAGCTTGGTTGCGTTCGTTATCGCCACGGCGGATAGCCACGCAATTGCGGCGGCGGCGCCGGAATCATCATCGAAGAATCTGGCGTGTCTCTCATTGAGAAACCGGAGATTGTTGGATTGCTAGTCGAATTCCATGAGACTGAATTGCGGCGTCGCGCCAAACAAGCGGGCGGCGGATGGAATTTCACAAAGCGCGTCTGGGGAATTCAATTATGACCGGGTAAGAATAAGTATACACAACGTCGACAAATGGAAGAGATGTAATGGACGCAAACCTGGCATTTTGGAAGTGGATACTTAACAGGCTCAAGAGCGTAAAAGGCATAGTGTTTTTTGCGCTGACTACCGGCAGCGCAGCCTTCAACCTCTATATCGCGTTGAAATCCAATGGCAGAAATATATCTCTCAATCCGCCAATTCTTTATGGCACCCAGGCCATAATTATCTTGATAATTTCAGCTATCATTGCTTTTGGCCCTAATCCGAAATTCTTCACTCAATACAAACGTGGTTCGCAGGCGGTACAGCAGTTCTGGTCTTGGTGGCCCCGGCTGTGGTTCTCTTGGTTTTTATTGTATGTCGGACTTACTTTTTGGCAAATATTTAGCAACGCAAGGTTATCTGCTGGCAGTCAACAAATTTCACCCAACGTTAACCATGCCGTCCAAATCGGCCTACACCAATTAAATAATATAGCGACTCTTGTGTTGCTAATGCTGTTTCATCTTTTAGCCGAACCATCTATATCTGAAGAGCTGTATCCGGCCGAGGGTGATATTTTCCAGCAGAACCAAAAGCCGATTGATTCATCAGTAACTTGGCTAGAAAAGACGCCCGATGAACATGGCAGATTCATGTTTTGGATAGCCACATTCATTGCTTTGGCAATTGCCGAGGTCGGGTTGGTCTTCATAGGAAAAAATGCTGATTCGCTGCTGCTCATTTTTGCGGTGGTTTACGGAATACTTGCCGCATCCGCCACCGCTCTTCTTGTTGGCCAACTCACTAACAGGCTACTCGGCGTGCCGACTCCCGTTTTAGTCATCCTTTTCATATATGCCGGCATACAACCGTCGTTCGATTTCATCCTGAATAAAGGCACAGACATTATACTGGTGATAGCCGGTGAAGTGATAGTTGTAGCAGCGCTAGCATGCAAGGTAGTGCTTTTTAGCGCCATTCAGTGGCTTGGTATGACTAACAGGCTGTTATATTTCATGGTTGAAAACTACAGTCTCTATAAGAGGGTTGATGAACACCGTAATAGCTTTTTCCAAAAAATAGCCCTGGTCCTACAACCCGGCGTCGCCGCCGCTTCGATTGGAGATGCGAAAGGCACGGTAATATCAATAAATAAACAAGAAGTTGACCCAAAAGAAATTGAACGCTAAACAACCGGAACAAGATCGACGGCGCGATGGAAGTGTTACGTGGTCTGTTGATATAACGCCGTTTGGTTCGATGAAGCGTGACCACGAACAATTTTCCACTCTTGTTTGAGCCGGCGGAAGATCGGCATGTAAAGCCCGCCAGTTTTCTTGCCGCCGGAAATCGGCAATTCTCAACACTTGCGCACGACCGGCTTGATTGGCATAGGTTGTTAAATGTCGAGATCGGTGATTTGCCCAGAATCTCCGCGTTTACTCAGATTTAATTTGACCTGAGCGGCCCCTTTCCCTAGACTGCCTGACTACAGAGGGGGAGTAGAGTCGCGTTCGGGTAGCCATGTTCTTTAGCCGAGCGCCACAAATTCGCTGAATTCCCAAGGCGAGTCCCTGGCAATCATTGGTGAACATGTCTGTTTACGCCTGCAGGCGCAGACTGAAAGGACTGAGCCCGATTCTGACCATACGTTTCAGCCGACACTCAACCGCAAACATGAAAACTAAGCGCGCAAATAATAGCAACGAGAGGATTCATCTATGCCTATGTCTTTCCATTCCGCAATACGCTTACGGCCAATCACTCTATTGATGACGGTCGCCGCGATCTGCCTCTGCATTGGTATCCGAGCGCTGGTACGGCCGTCTTCCGCCCTGACTAACGGTGGGAGTATTACGGCGCTTGGCGCGCCGCTCACGGAAAATTTTGACACTCTGCCAGCAAGTGGGACAGCCACATGGACTAACAACTCCACCATTCCGGGTTGGTATCATGCGCGCACAGGAACGGGCACGACAATTGTTGCGAATGATGGCGGCAGCAACGCCGGAAATCTCTACAGCTATGGGACCATCGACTCCACAGATCGGGCGCTTGGCTCGGTCGGCTCAGGCAATGCGGCGGTGGGAAATCTCTTCTGGGGGGTGCGGCTGCAGAATAACACCGGCTCTACGATCACCTCTTTAGCCGTCTCATATACTGGTGAGCAATGGCGAAACAGCGCGGCGGCGGCGCAGACGGTTTCCTTTTCCTACTTGGTAGGCGCCCCTACCGTCACAGGTTCATTGGCCGAGTTTCAGTTGGCCGGAGTGGCTGTGCCAAGCCTCGATTTCACGAGCCCCGTCACAGGCGGCACAGCCGGCGCTCTAATCGGCAATGAGAATCGGGTTAGTCTCTCATTTACCATCACCGGGCTAAACATTTCGAACGGGACCGAGGTAATGCTAAGGTGGTCAGACCCAGATCACTCTGGGTCTGACCATGGACTGGCGATAGACGATTTCTCGGTAACCGCGTTCGGCGATGGAACGCCGCCGCCGCCGCCAACACCGACGCCGACACCTACACCAACGCCAACTCCGACTCCCACGCCGACGCCAACTCCGACTCCTTCGGCGGGGGTGGGAACTGTCGTGATCAGTCAGGTGTACGGGGGAGGCGGTAACACCGGCGCAACGCTGAAAAACGATTTTATCGAGATTATCAATCACACCGATACTGCAATTAATTTGAGCGGATGGTCCGTGCAATACGCTTCTGCGACCGATCAGAATTGGCAGGTCACGCCACTGACAAACTTCATGCTTCAGCCGGGTCAATACTACCTAATTAAAGAAGCTCCAGGCGCGGGAGGCACAGACGAACTGCCAACACCAGACGCCACCGGCTCAATCCTCATGGGCGCAGGTTCCGGCAAGATTGCGTTAGTAAACAACTCAGTCGCATTGACCGGCCTCTGTCCCTCTGATCCATCGATAATCGATTTCGTCGGTTACGGCGCCGCGAACTGTTTTGAAGGCTCAGGACCGACGCCTCTACTCACGAACACAACAGCTGCGCTCAGAGGAAATGGTGGCTGTCTTGACACCAATGACAATGCGAGCAATTTCATCGCCGGAGCGCCGAATCCGCGCAACAGCTCATCTTCGACAAATAATTGCGCGATTCTATCAGGCTTTGGCTCGGCGAGTCCCAACTCCGTTGCGACCGGGGAAACTACAACTCTGACCGTACAAGTCTTTCCCGCCCCTAACCCGCCAAGCACGGGGATCGCAGTAGTGGCCGACCTCTCTTCCATTGGCGGATCGCCAAATCAGTCGTTCAGTGGCGTGGGGAATATTTTCACGTTCAACGCCACTGTGGCCGCCGGCACGCCGGGGGGGATGAAATCTTTGCCAGTGACAATAACGGACGATCAGGCTCGTTCAGGCGCCACAAGCATTTTGCTCACTGTCCGGGCGCCACATGTCGTGATCAGTCAGCTTTACGGCGGCGGCGGCAATACTAGCGCAACCTTTACAAACGATTACATCGAACTCTATAACCCGACTGACGCGACTGTGACAATCACCGGCTGGTCGCTGCAGTACACTTCGGCCACGGGGACGACGTGGACCAACAAACAGCCACTCGGCGGCGCCATTGCGCCCGGAGAGTATTATCTTGTCAGGCTGGGGTCAGGCGGCGCGAATGGCATGCCGATTCCGGTCGCCCCGAATATAACCGGCGATATAAACATGTCAGCCACAACCGGAAAGATTGCGCTTGTCAGTAGCTCTAGTTCTCTCTCCGGAGGTTGTCCCCTTGGCGACCCAGACATCGTGGATTTTGTGGGTTACGGAACCACCGTAAATTGTCACGAAGGTAGCGCTAATGCGCCGGCGCCGAGTAATACGACTGCGATTTTTAGAATCAATAACGGACAAACGGACAATGATCAAAACGGCGCCGATTTCATCGCTGCCGCTCCGAATCCCCGTCGCACAGCGCCAATTGTGGAACTAGGTCCGTGGGTGGCCAATACCGATCCGATAACGGACGATACGAATGCGCCTTATGACTCGACCATCAGTGTTGATTTCAGTGAGCCGGTTGACGTCGTCGGCGCCTGGTATGACATTACTTGTTCCTCAACGGGGCAGCACAACAGCGCCACCGTGGCGACATACAACGGATTCAAGGGCTATCACATCACGCCGAACACTGGCTTCCAGTTTGGCGAAAGATGTACGGTCACGATCTTCAAGGATCAGGTTCACGATAAGGATCTGGACGACAGTCAGCCCAATACTGACACATTATTCGAGAACTACATCTGGTCATTCACGGTTGTCGGCGCAGGCGCTCCCGCGCCCTACCCTCCCACCGTTCATCTGACGATGGGCAACCCGTCCAATGCGACTCCGTCTCTGTCGGACCCGAATAATTATCTGATGGTGAAGCCCACCTACGCGCTCTCTTACAACAGAGATAAGGGCATTCCGAATTGGGTTAGCTGGCACCTGGATCAAAACTGGGTCGGCACGCTGGCGCGCGTCGACACCTTCCGCGCCGACCCCGCGGTGCCGCCTGACTGGTATCGCGTGCAATCCACCGATTATTCCGGCAGCGGCTTCGATCGCGGTCACATGACGCCGAACGCCGATCGCGACAATCAGTTCCGCCTTCCGATCAATCAAGAGACATTTCTGATGTCAAATATGGTTCCGCAGTCTCCGGATAACAACCAGGGCCCCTGGGCGGCGTTCGAAAGCTTTCTTCGGGATCAACTGACGCTCAACGGCGGGCAGGAGATGTATATCGTTTCCGGGCCTCTGGGAGTCGGAGGCTCCGGCTCTAACGGCGGGACCACCAACACCCTCGCGGACGGCCACGTGACCGTTCCGGCCTTCACCTGGAAGGTCGTCCTGATACTGCCGAGTGGGGATGACGACGTTTCGCGCGCGTCTTGCTCATCAAGGACAATCGCCGTCCTCATGCCCAATAGACAGGGCATCGGAAGCGACCCTTGGGAGAATTACCTAACCACAGTCGATACAATCGAGGCTATGACCGGGTATGACTTCTTCTCGAATCTGCCGGAAGCCGTTCAGAGTTGCGTGGAGGCGGGAACTAACGGAACTAACCCGCCCGGCGCGGCGAATCAGTCAGCGAATACGCCGGAAGACACGCCAGTGACGATTACCCTGCGAGCGGCGCTGCCGAACAACAACACGCCCACGTTTAGCGTCGTTGGCGGCGGTCCGACGCACGGCTCGCTCGGCGGCATTGGCGCAGTCTCGTGCGCGAATGGCGATTGCACAGCCACCGTTACCTATGCGCCCGGCCCGGATTACAACGGAGGGGATAGCTTTAACTTCAAAGTGAACGACGGAAACGCTGATTCAAATGTATCAACCGTGAGCGTCAATGTCATTGCCGTGAACGATCCTCCGATGGCCGCCAATGATTCAAAAACGACGAGCCAGGATACGATTCTTAACTTCCTGGCCGGCGATCTTACGGTGAATGATGTCGCGGGGCCTGCTAACGAAAACGGGCAGACGTTGACCGTGACCGGCGTAAATGCGACCGCAAATACGCACGGGACCGTGTCGCTCAGCGGCGGCATGGTTATTTATTCGCCCGACGCAAACTACAGCGGCCCTGCCTCGTTCGATTATCAGGTGTGCGACAACGGCGCGACCAATGGCGCGCCTGACTCCAAGTGCGCCATCGCCAGCGTTAACGTGTCCGTGGCGCTGACCTCACTGGTTGGACTGGACGGCGTTACGATCAGCGGCGCAGCATACGCGGACAGCTACGACTCGAACGGCGCCTATCCCGCCACGAAGGGCAGCATGGCGAATATCCTCAGCAACGGCGCGATCATAATCGCCAATAGTGGCAAGGTGTGGGGCAACGTTCGCTCGACGCAGGCGGGTGTGGTCATATCAGGGGCGAGTAAGGTGACGGGCAATGCCATTGCCGGAACCACGGTCTCAAGATCGGGGAGCGGCGCCGTGGGCGGGACGATAACTAATAACGCCTTAGCCCCGCTTATGACTTTGCCCGCAGTTCCGGCCTGCGGGCCTCCGTACAGCTCGAACAGCGGAATCAGTGGGACCTATTCATATAACGCAAGCGCGGGCGACCTGATTCTGAGCGGCGTTAACACCGCAACTCTGGCCAATGGAGCCTACTGCTTCCACAATTTGACTTTGACTAATAGCGCTCAACTCAGGGTCGATGGCCTCGTGGTAATCAAATTGACGGGCGCGTTGAACATCGGCGGCGCAAGCAGCGTATCCAATACGACCGGAATTCCTGGCAACCTGCGAATATTGTCGAGTTATAGTGGGGCTAATGGCGTGACGATTAACAACGGCGCCAATAACCACATGATGATTTATGCCCCTCAGACAGATGTCAGGATTTCAGGAACGGGACGGCTGTTCGGCTCTGCCGTGGGTAAAACCATTACGGTTGGCAATAGCGGAGCGATCCACTATGACACCAGGCTGGAATCCGTTTGGCCGGACATTTGGAGCTTGATTTTTGGCCCTTTACCCTGATGTCAGGACACATTTTCAAAATCGGGGTTCGCGGCGCCTGGTAAGGTGGAAGTAAAAAGGGGCAAAAGTGGCAAAATAATCCTGGAATTTTGCCTTTTTTGCCCTTTTTGCTTCCCTTCGCATTCCAATGCAAGAAGTTGAATCTGTAATAATGTCCGACATCAGCCCTTTACTGTAGGAAGGAAGAGGTTCTTCAATGAATGAAAAAATACGAGATCATTTGAATGGTTTGACGCGGCGGTCATTCCTCGCGACTTCGTTAACGGTATTGCCCGCAGTCACATTCGTTTCCGGAAGGTTCGATTCGAAAACCGAACAGAACTGGCCGGGGTTTCGCGGCCCCGGCGCGCAGGGGATCGCGGACGGCTATCCGACGCGCGCCGACTGGAACGCGGACGCGGCGGCGGGCAAACTGTCGGGCGTGCTATGGCGCGTTGAGGTCCCGGGCCTTGGACATTCCAGTCCGATCGTATGGGGAGACAATGTTTTTGTCGCGACCGCCGTTCGGCTGTCGGGGAAAGCGCCGCTTCGCATCGGCTATTACGGCGACGTCAAGGCCGCGCCGGACAATGACGAACAGAAATGGATAATTCTGTGCTTCGATAAGAAGTCCGGGAAGAAGCGATGGGAACGGGTCGTTCGCACAAGCAAGCCAGCCACCGAAAGACACGAAAAATCGACGCACGCCAACACCACGATGGTCACGGACGGACAACGGTTGGTGGCGTTCTTCGGCTCGGAGGGGCTGTATTGCTTCGACCTCAAGGGAACGCTGCTCTGGTCCAAGGACCTAGGGGTAATCAACAACAGTTGGCATGGCATCGGGTGGGGGTATAGTAGTTCCCCGGCGCTTTACCGGGACCGCATCGCGCTGCTTTGCGATGATCCCAAAGCCCCGTTCCTGGCGGCCTTCAGCCTCTCCGACGGGAAGGAGTTGTGGAGAACGCCACGCAAAGGGGATTGTGAGGGGAGTTGGGGTACGCCGTTGATATACAATGACGGGGCGAGGACACAGGTGGTCACCAATGGCTGGCCATTCATCGTTTCCTACGATATGGAAACGGGCAAGGAACTATGGCGCTTGCGCGGGGGTGGAGACATTCCGATTCCGACCCCATTCGTCGCTGACGGATTGATCGTCATTTCCAACGCGCACGGCGGGAAGGCGCCGCTGTTCGCAGTCCGGCCCTCGGCTGCAGGAGACATCTCGTTGAAGGAAGGCAGCGCCAGCAACGACTCGGTCGTCTGGAGCTCTCCGAACGGAGGTTCCTACATTTCAACGCCGGTCGTGTACCGCGGTTACATTTACCTCGCCAATTACAACGGCCTGCTGCGTTGCTTCGATTTCAAGACGGGCGAAAAGATGTATGAGGAGCGGCTTGGGCTGGACGTTTCCTGCTCGTCGTCCCTGGTCGCGGCCGACGACAAAATCTATTGTCCGGTCGAACAGGGGGCCGTCCACGTCATCAAGGCCGGCCCCAAATTGGAGAAGCTGGCGAAGAATGAGTTGGGCGCGCCTTGCCTGGCGACGCCCGCAATTTCACAGGGCGTAATTTACTTCCGTACCTCGGAAAGCCTGATCGCCGTTGGGTAAAACAGGCATAATGTCGGCGCGACGGGAGAATTCCGAGAGGCGATGCCCTCCGCAACCAGGATCGACGATTCAATCGCCATGGCGAGCTGGACCGTGGATCCGTTAGGGAATCTCCATGCCCAAATTGCATATTGATACCGACCTGGGCGGCGACATTGACGACCTGTGCGCGTTGGCAATGGTCCTCAATTGGCCGGACGCGGAACTGCTCGCCGTCACTACGGTCGCGGAACATCGGGGCAAACGCGCCGGTTATACGCGCTACGCCCTGGGACTCGCCGGGCGCGAAAACATCCCGGTCGCGTCCGGCGCAGAGGCTTCGCTCGATTGCTATCGCCTATGGCAAGGCCTGCCCGATGAAAACAACTATTGGCCTGAACCTATACCATCCAGTCCAACCTCGCTCGACTATGCTCTCGACTTGCTTGAGCGCAGCATCGAGCTAGGCGCAATCATCGTCGCAATCGGCGCGTTTACTAACCTGGCGCTGCTGGAAAAGCGATCCCCAGGCTTTCTGGGCCGCGCCAGGCTGTATCTCATGGGGGGCTATGTATTCGCGCCCAGGGACGGGTTCCCACAGTGGGACCACGAGGTGGACTTTAACGCCCAGGTCGACGTTCAATCTGCGCTCTACGTTATCGAGCGCTCCCACCCCACGTTCATCCCTCTGGCAATGACCGCCGAAACCGCGCTCAGACGCGCCTATCTGCCCAGATTGAGACAGGCGGGACCTTTGGCTCAACTGATTGCAACGCAGGCGGAGGCTTTTGCCAGGGACGAGAACTACGAGGCCCGGTTTGGTCAGGCGTGCGCGGGGTTGCCGGACGACACCATCAATTTTCAGCACGATTCCCTCGCGTGCGCGATCGCGTTGGGCTGGGACGATGATGTCGAGATCACTGAACTCTCTTTGAAATCGGAAATCAAGGACGGATGGCTGCGTCATAAGATCGACCCGAGCGGGAAACCGACGCGCGTGGTGACCCGGATCAACGGTAATAAGTTCAACGAGCTCTGGCTCGATACCGTGACACGCGCGTCGCGCTTTCAGATGTGATCATACGCCATAATCAAATAGCTTTAGAGACAGGCGGGCTGCGCGGGCCGCCTCGGCCTCGGTCATCCCATGGCAAAAATATCGCTCGGCGAGCAGGCGCAGATGCGTCTCGATTTCGTCGTCGATCTCTAGCTCCGCTCTGCGATCTCCGAACAATCCTCGAATTCTCGCCGCCAGGGCGCATAAATAATGAATCATCTCTACTCCTGGCCTTCCAGCTTCAACAGGCGGCCAATCACTCCGGCGATCCGCTCCCAATTCTCCGTCTCCCGCGCGAGCTGTTTACGGCCGCTTTTCGTGATCGAATAGTATTTCGCCTTGCGGTTGTTTTCCGAAGCCCCCCACTCTGAAGCGATCCATTTCCGCTGCTGGAGCCGCAGGAGCGAGGTATAGACCGTTCCTTCGTTCAATTGCAGAACCTGCTCGCTCACTTGTTCGATCCGGCGAGCGATGCCATACCCATGCTGCGGCCCGAGCGCGTCGAGAACTTTCAGCACCATTAAGTCGAGCGTTCCCTGAAGGACCTCAGATTTCTGCGCGTCTGTATTTTTTCCTTTGGACATGGCAAAGAAAATACGCCTCTCCCCTTGGAATGTCCACAGGTAGACGACTAAATGTGATAGAAGGATTGAGGAGTCGGCTGATGGAGGACGAAAGCTACGACGCGCTTATCGAATCGGATTCGCCGGTGGAGATGGGCGACTTCTTCAACAGGCGGTGGGCGAAGAAGATCGGCAGTCCCAGCGCAGCCGCCAGGACTGCGGCGCGCGCGTCATTCGACCGAGTGTTTGAGAGCAACCAAATGGACAACGTCGTCGCCGCGACCGCAACGGCTGCGCCCGCAGGCGCGCTGAATCGAGGCTTCGGAGCGTTGTTTCTGAACCGCAACACCGGCAGGGCGACGCAAGTTGCGATGTAACTCAGCAGTCGAATAATCGTGCTAATCGTGAGCGCGGATATGAACGTCCCCTGCAGTGTCAGTACGAACGCGACGGCGGCCGTAATCAGAATGGCAATGTACGGCGTGCGGAAGCGCTGATGGGTCGCCGCCAGAGGCTTCGGAAGCTGCCCCCGTTCCGCCATCGCGAACAAAATACGCGGCCCGGCCAGCATATTCCCGTTGAGCGTGCCGGTAACGGATATCAACGCGCCGACCGAAACGATCGAAGCCCCTGCCGCGCCGAGGAAGCGGCTACTGGCGTCAACCAGCGGTCTCTCGGAGTTCGCCAGTCCCGGTAATGTCCCGATGCAGACGACTTGAATCATGACGTAGAGCAGCGCCGCCACGCCCATCGCCATCAGCAGCCCGAAGGCGATGTGGCGCCCCGGATCGCGGGTCTCACCAGCCGGGACGACGGCCATCTCGAACCCGCTGAAGGCGAAGATCAGCAGCAGCGCCGCCGTTGAAAAATCGCCGTAATTGGGCGCCGCCGGCGCGATGAATGGCCGTGGGTTGAGGAAGAATAACCCGGCCACCACAAAGAGCAGTAGCGGAATAAGTTTCCCGATGGTGAAAAGATTGTTGACGAGCGCGGCCTCGCGCACGCCGATCATGTTGACGGTCGTCATCGCGACCATCACTACGGTGATGGCCAGGGCGCGCGTCCAGCCGAAACCGGCGGCCGGCCAGAAGAAACTGAGATAGCCAAGTAGCAGATTGCAAAGGGCCGCGAACGCCGTCACACGCGCCAGCCAGAGCAACCATCCTACCTCAAAGCCGATAACGGAACCGAAGGCCACGCGCGCATACAGGTACGGGCCCCCGGTCTCGTCGAACCGGCTGCCCACTTCGGCGAAACAGAGGGTGATGAGGGTAACAAGCGCTGCGCAGACCAGGTACGCGAGCACGCTCCAGGCGCCTGTCAGGCCATAGATTCTGGACGGGAGGCCGAAGATCCCGGCCCCGACTACGCCGTTGACGGTCAGGGCCACGAAGTCCCATCGCCCGATTCCACGAATCAACCCCTTTTGCGATATCTGTTCCATTCCGTTTCGCTCCGTCGAATCATCTTCCGCCGGTGGTCGGGTCAATAATTGATTTGATTTCTGAAATCCGGTTGGCCGGAAAGCCGCCTCGCAGCGCATGCTCGCGCACCGTGGCTTCATCAGGGGCGATATACACGCAATAGATCTTATCGGCGGTTACGTAGCTTTGTACCCATTGAATCTTTGGGCCCATCTCCGCGAGAACATTACACGATTTCTGCGAAACGGCTTGTAGGTCTTGCTGTGAAGCTTTCCCTACGCCGGGCATATCGCGTTCGATGATGTATTTTGGCATGACTGTCTCCTATGATGAGTTGTCTTCTCTCAACGCAAGCCGCCAGGTCCCCTTTGCGAGCTAAACTGACGCTCTGCGCTTAGTTGAAAGTTTTCGCCCTTACCGAAATCCCAGTCTTGAGTTGAACTCAGAATAGAGCACAACCACGAGGAGCACGGGGAACACGGGGATGAAGATGGTGGGAAGATACGCCGAACCTCCCTTCCATAAAGCCTTTTCCTCTTTCATTCCCGTGTTCCCCGCGCTCCCCGTGGTTCTTTTGCTCAACCCAAGGCTGGGGTTTAGCGAGGGCGGAGTTAGGGAAATCCGCAAACATCCGATCATTTTTCCAGTGTTCGACAGATGTCCCTCCAAAAATCAAGCGCAATTGCGCGACTTAAAAAATCAGCTTCAGCCCGAATTGGATCACCCGCGGGCCGCCTTCGCCCAGCCGCGGGTTGCCCGCCGTCACGTCGGGCGTTTCGCTGATCGAACCAAAGGCCGCGCTGTTGAAGTCCACGTTCGGCAGACTCAGGTTGGCGTGATTGAAAAGGTTGAAGAATTCCGCGCGGAATTGCAGCGCGAAGCGCTCATCGAACTTCGTCGCCTTGCTCACGGAAAAATCGACGATGTGCAGACGCGGCCCGATGACCGTGTTGCGCCCGGAGGAGCCGAACGTCCCGTCCGAGGGGCGCGCGAAGGCTGATTTATTGAAGAACTGCGCGGCGTCGCGCGGCGCGCCCGAGTCCGGATCGGCGACCAGATTCGGGCGATCGTTGAGTTCGCCCGTCCCGCTTGCGTCCACGCTCAGAAACGGCGTGATAGGCGTCCCGCTCGACCCCGTATAAATCCCGCCGAGCTGCCAGCCTTCGGTCACACGCTTCGGCAAAAGCGCGAGCGCGGAAGTAAGGAAGTCCAGGTCGTAAGTGAAATTCGCCGAGAAGCGATGGCGCGTGTCGAAGCTCGAGACGGCGCGTTCGGCGCGCAGATTGTAGCTATCCTGGGGGAACGAGACGCCTCTCGTCCCGCCGTAAATGCCGTTCGACGCGTCGTCAATCGACTTCGACCAGGTGTAGGCGACGTAGAAATTCAAGCCTCGCGAGAGCCGTTGCTTGAGCGTCGTTTGCAGGGCGTTGTAATTGGAATTGGCCGAAGTCTCCAGATAATTGATGAACGAAAACTGCGGGAATTGCGCGTTGAATGGCCTCCGCGATTGGCGCGTCGCCGCCGGTCCGGGCGTCGCCTGATTGATGTCGCGCACGCGGAAGAGCTTCGTCCCGCGCGAGCCGACATAGCCGATCTGCAGCGCCGTGCCCGGTCGCAGTTCCTGCTGCAGGTTTAGATTGTAGTTGTGAATGTAAGGCGTGCGCAGGTTCGGATCCACGGCGAAAAGCGTGATGTTCGAGGTCGGCGCCGCGCCGGCGCCGTTGCCGAAGATCGCGACGTTCGGCCCGAATGGAATCGTCGCCGTCGGAGCGAAGGTGACGTTGAAGACGCCCAGGCCCGGCAGCGGATTGGTCGCCGGACTGCCCGGCCCGCCGTTCTGGAAGCCCTGCAACAGGAAGTAATCCTGCGACGGGGTGTCGTAATACAAACCATAAGCGCCGCGCAGGACCGTCCGCCCGTTGCCCGTTACGTCGTACGCGAAGCCGAGACGCGGCGCGAAGTTGTTACGATCCGAATCGTACAAATCCGGCAAGCCCGCGTCGCCCACGCGCGCCAACCCGGTTCCAGGAATGAAGTTCGCGAGCCGATCGCCGTCCTCTTTAAAGACGCCAAGATACTCGTAGCGCAGTCCGAAGTTGAGCGTCAGGCGCCGTGTGACTTTCCAGTCGTCCTGCGCGAAGAGGCCGTAGTTGTCGCTGAAGGTGTCGCGCCGCGTCGCCCCGCGCAGGATCGCCGTGCCCGAAGTCGAAACGCGGCCCGCCAGGAAATCGGCGAGGCCGCTGAAATTCAACAGCCCGCGCGCGAGCGTGTCGTTGAACGAATTGACGATCGCGCGGCGGTATTCACCGCCCGACTTGAAGGTGTGGGCGCCGCGCGTCAAGGTCAGGTTGTCCACGAACTGATAACCGCTGCTGACGCGTCCGCGTGGCACGTTGGTCGGAGCGCCCAGACTGACGAAGCCTGCGATGGTGATCGTCGGCAGCGATTGCGCGCCCGTCACCAGGCCGATGCTCGCCGGATCGAAGTCGGCGTCGAGCGGCGTGAAGGTCTGGACGAAGCGGTTATACGCGATCCGCGTCTCGTTGAGCAGGCGCGCGCTCAGAACCTGCGTGAGGTTGAGGCCGACCAATTGAACGCGCGTCGGCACGACTGTTTGATACGCCGGTAATGGGGAGCCGGAGCCGCTTGTGAGCGGAAACGTCTGGCTGCCGTCGCCGAAGATATACCGCCCGCTCAGATTGAATCGGTCGTTGAAGCGATGATCGAGCTTGACCAGAAAGTTGTCGCTGTTGTTCGTGTTTGGCGCGGCGAACGAATAGTTGGCGCCCGACGCCACGTTCAGATTCGCCGCCGGGAAGAGTTGCAGAATGCGCGCGCTCAGCGGGTTTTCGGCGCGACCCGCGGCGGCGTTGGCGGCGCGAGCCGCGCCGATGTCAGCCGCGCTCGGCACGCGCACGACGCTCGGCGAAAATACGAATTCGCGCTGACCCTCGTAACCGGTGAAAAAGAAAGTCCGATTCTTTATGACCGGGCCGCCGAATACGCCGCCAAAGTTGTTGTTCCGAAATTCGTTCTTCCGCGACTCGAAGAAGTTACGCGCGTCAAAATTATCGTTCCGCAGAAAATCGTAAGCCGAGCCGTGAAACTGGTTCGCGCCCGATTTGACTGCGATGTTGACGATCGCGCCCGAATTTCGCCCGTATTCCGCCGCGCCCTGCGTCTGAATGTTGAATTCGGCGAGCGCATCGACGGGGAAGAGAGTCGCTGGCGCGCCGGTCACGCCGCCCTGGTTGAACGACGGCTGGTTGCGGAATGAGTCGTTGTTGTCCACGCCGTCAATCAGAAAGATGTTGGCCTTCTCGCGCTGGCCGTTGACGGTGAACGAACCGAGCGAGCCGCGCGGCGAACGCGGCGCGGCGCCCGGCGCAAGAGTGGTCAAACGGCGGTAATCGCGGCCGTTGATCGGCAACGCGTCCACCTGTTTATTGTTGATGACCTCGGCAAGCGCGCTGCTGTCCGGCTGCAGGAGCGGCGCTTCGGCGCTGACATCGACCGCCGCCACCGTGGCCTGCGCCGTGAGTGTGATGTTGATGCGCGTCTGGGCGCTGACATCCACCTTGACGCGGTTTATGGTCGCTGTGGCAAAGCCTCCGCCTTCGACTTTGAGGGTGTAAAAGCCGACAGGCAATTCGGGGGCGACGTAAAGACCGTTTTCATCCGTCGTCACTCGCCGCCGCGCCCCGGTCCCTTCATTAGTTACGCTAACCGCGGCGTTCGGGATGACCGCGCCCGCTTGATCGGTGATGACGCCGGTGATCCGGCCGCTGATGGATTGAGCCGCCGTGACGGACACCGCCAACGCGCAACAGACCAGCGACAGACTGCGATTCTTCAAAGCGTCATTTACGCGGCGAGCGATCAGACCAACTTGTTTTCTCATTATTCCTCCTCCTCATAGCGTGTTTTTAATGCCTGTCCTAAAGCCCGCGGTAGCGGGCGTCAGCATAAAGCCCGGGGTGAAGCCTAAGGCCGCAACCCCGGGTCAGGTTTGGAAGGCCATCAACCCCGTGAAACGGGCGGCAGTGCGCCGGCTGTCGCCCACTTCGTGGGCTTCGGGTCCTCTACTACCGCTCTCCCGGGGCTCACACTCCAGGCTTTATGCTATCGGGCGGCTCCGCAGGCTCAAAGCGAAACTTTTAAACCGCGCTCTCAGAAAACCTTATTGCGCTTGCAACTGTTTAACACGCTGTTCAAGCGAAGATTTCATATCTGGTTTGAGCGCGAGACATTGCGTGAAATCGGCTTCGGCCTCGGCCGTCCGGCCCAGCCGCGACCACAAAATTCCGCGATTGGCGTAGACCTCCGCGTAACGCGGATTGAGCGCGAGCGCATGGTTGTAATCGGCGAGGGCGGCTTCGTAATCGCCCTTCGCATAACGGGCATTCGCGCGATTGTTGTAGGATTCAGCGAGGCGCGGGTTCAATTCGATGGCGTGGGTTTGGTCGGCGATCGCGCCATCGAAATCGCCTCGCTCAAACCGCAGATTGCCTCGATTGCCGTACGCCGAGGCGTACCGTGGGTCGAGTTTGATGGCGCGGTTGAAGTCCGAGAATGCTCCGTCATGGTCTCCGATCGCGACGCGGGCGTAACCGCGGTTGTTATAAGCCGCGGTGTATTTCTTATCGAACTCAATGGCGCGATCATAATCGGTGATGGCTCCCTTGTAATCGCCCTGACGGATCCAGATGATAGCGCGGTTGTAGTAGACGATAGCGAAATGCGGCTCGAGTTCGAGAGCGCGGTTGAAATCGGCGAGCGCGGCCGAGTCGGCGCCGATTTCTGAAAATATGTAGCCGCGGTCGTTATAAACTGCGGCGTTGCGCGGCTCGAGTTCGAGAGCGCGATTGAAATCGACAAGCGCCGCCTCGGCATCCCCTTTGGAGAGACGGGCGCGGGCGCGTGAGTAATAAGCCCTAGCGAAACCCGGATCGAAGACGATGGCGATGTCGTAATCGTCGATGGCGCGATCGAACTCTCCCCGCGCTTGCCAGTCACTGCCCCGCGCGAAGTAAGAGGCCGCCGACTTCGCTCGCGAAGATTGAGCCTGCGCCGTCTTCAGAGGGGCGAGCAGAAATCCCGCCGAGACGACACAGACGCCTGTGAGCTTCAGCAAACGATGTTTGCTAAACATTATTCTTCTCCTTCTCCTTCTCCTGCTACTACCGGCGCATCGACTCTCCTGCCACGCTATCGTCGAGACATGCCAGCGTTACCAGCAGTTCATATTAATCGCTCATTGCGTTCATAGTTTCGGGACCCATAGCCGACGCTGATTGTGGCCGATTTGGCGGTTTGAAACCCCGGGCGGCGACGCCCATTCGCTCGCGCCGCCGCCCCAGCTGGCTGAGTAACGCTAGGCCAATCGCGCCGGCCAGCCGGAGCGCTTCGCCGATAACCCCGATCTCCATGACTGGCAGGATCAGATTCATCCCCAGCAATCTCTCTTGCCATGACCAATGAAGAAATTCACTTGTTATTTCCGCTTGCAATTGCAAGCGCGGGACAGCGGTCGATCCGGTACCGGGAGCGATGGCGCCGGTTGAATCCCCATAAGCGACCGGTCGCTAACGCTCCAGATACCGTTTCGGCGGTTGCGAGACTTCCCCGTAAATCCCCCCCCAATCCGATGCCGGATCGATTGGGAACCAAGTCCGCTTACCACCCCGGGTAAAACATCAGAAAACAAAATGAGAATGGGGGAAGAAAACGCCATTACGCTAATGAATAATTGCGGCGGCGATCCAGGCGTTAACCATCCCAGCCACCTGCCGCCGCCGCCTGCCGCCTGCCGCCGTCTAGTTGACGGCCGCGACGAAGTGCAATCAGACGGCGACATACGCCGGCGTTTTCTTGGCTCCATTCATTTGTGTCAGGGCGCCTTCCGCAAACCGAGATCCCGAAAGCGAAGTTGCTGAACTCCCCGCCTTATTACCGCCAGCTCGAAATTTATTTGCATGTCGCGTTGGCCTTTGTGCACTGAGAGTTGAAAACGGCGTACATCGCCGCTCACCTATACAGGCGAAAAAGAAAGCGAAAATTGCTGGCCGCAAGAATTATTTTTTTGATTTGCCAGGATTGGCGTGGGGCAAGGCGCGGTAGAGATTGGCCTTCTCGGGTTTGCCCCAGGATTCGTAGAGTTCGATGAGATGGCTGACGGCCTTCTGCGTCTGCGCATGCTGGTCGCCAAGGGCGGCCTTCAGTCCGGCGTAGCCCTCGAGCAATTGTTCTTCGGCCTCGTGATAGCGCTTGAGTTTGACCAGGCACGCGCCGAGGTCGCTTCGAGCTTGATGGATCATCCAGTGGTCCGGCTTGAGGGACTTCTGATAAGTATCGATCGCTTGCCGCTGCGTTTTCTCGGCCTCATCATATTCGCCCTTTAGATACAACAATGTCCCTAAATTGTGCAGACTCGTGCCCACCCTAGGATGCCCATCCCCCAACTGCCTGCGCCGCATCGCCAGCGCCTGCCGGAACAGGGCTTCGGATTCCTCGTAGTCCCCTTTATCTCTCAACAACGTCGCCAGGTTGTTCATCGTGCCCGCCATCCTCGGGTGCTCTTCGCCGAACAGCTTGCGCCACATCGCCAGCGCCTGCCGGTAAAGTTGCTCGGCCTCGTCATACTCCCTCAGGTCCTGCAACACGGACGCCAGATTAGCCATACTCAGCGCTACGTCAGGGTGTTCGAGGCCGAGCATCTTGCGGCGCAAGACCAGCGCCTCGCGGAACATGGCTTTCGCGCCATTGAAATCTCCTTGTTCCTGCAATATCACGGCAAGGTTGTTCAGACTGACGGCCACGGACGGATGATCCCCGCCGTACAGTTTGCGATGCATCATGAGCGCCTGCCGGTACAACGATTCGGCCTCATTGAACTTGCCCATGTCGCCCATCAATCTGCCGAGCCCGGTCAGGCTATCGGCCACGCTCGCGTGCTCGGAGCCGAACAGCTTGCGGCGCATGGCCAGTGATTCCCGGAGCAATATTTCGGCCTCGCCGAATTTACCACGGTCATCTAACAACTCCCCCAGATTGTTCAAGCTCTCAGCCACATCCTTGCTCTCGGCGCCGAGCAGTTTGCGCCGCATCGCCAGCGCCTCGCGGAACAGCGATTCGCTTCTCGCATAGTCGCCTTTCAGACTTGCCACTTCCCCCAGATGATTCAGGCTGGTCGCCACATCCGGGCTTTGATTGCCGAGCGCCTGACGACGAAGCTTCAACGCTTCTTCCACCAGCGGCTGCGCCAGGTCGTATAAGCCAATGCTCTGATACAACTGTCCTATCGTATCCAGCAACTTCGCTTGAACCACAGGCTGATCTTTCAGCTCCCGGACGGCCTTCTCCGCCCCCCGATCCAGGAGCTCCCTGGCCGTAATGACATTCCCCCTGGCCTTGTCCGGATCCGCGACTTCAAACATCGCCACTAACGACTGCGTCACGGCCTGGGCAGTGGCCGCCTCTTGATTGGCGCGGTCCCGTTCTCGGGCGATGCGCGCGGCCTGAACGGTCATCGCCACGGCCATGATCGCGAGCAGCGCCAGAATGACCACCCCGGCCTTATGCCGTCGGACGAACTTTCCTGCTCTATAGCCGTAGGTGTCTTTGCGAGCCACGACCGGCATTCCCTCCAGATGGCGTCGGACGTCTTCGGAAAACTGTTCCACCGATTGATATCGCCGCTCCGGCTCTTTGCGCATCGCCATGAGTATGATGTTGTCCAGATCGCCGGCGAGTTGGCGAGACAGTCTGGCGCCCGCGCCGGTCTCTCGGCCAACGATTTTGCTCGGCTCTTCGATTTCGGTGTCGCAGATTGCGCGCTCGATCTCGGCGGGCGAATACGTCTTGAACTCATGCGGACGGCGCTCGGTCAGCAGTTCATAAAGCACCACGCCGAGCGAGTAAACGTCGGTCGTCGTAGCGACCGCCTGCCCGCGCGCCTGTTCCGGGCTGGCGTATTCAGGCGTCATCAACCGCAGAGCCGTCTCAGTTCGGGTGTGGGGCTGGTTCCCGTCCGGGGAGAGCAATTTCGCGATGCCGAAATCAAGCAGCTTCGGCGCGCCCTCCCCTGTGATCAGGATGTTGCTCGGTTTCAGATCGCGGTGGACGACCAGTTTCTGGTGCGCATGCTGGACGGCGGAACAGACCTTAAGGAAGAGTTTTAGTTTCTCGTTGACTGAAAGTCGACGGCGGCGGCAATAGGATGTGATCGGTTCGCCGGCGACGAATTCCATCACAAAGTAGGGCAAGCCGGCGGGCGTCGCGCCGCCGTCGAACAGACGCGCGATGTGCAGATGATCGAGCGTAGCCAGAATCTGCCGCTCGCGCAGGAATCGGTCGCGCACGAAGTCCGTGTCCATACCGCGTTTGATGATCTTGATCGCGACCTGCTGCCGGAATTGCTCGTCGTCACGCTCGGCCTCGTATACCGCGCCCATCCCGCCGCGTCCGACCAGGCGCGTGACGCGGTAAGGCCCAACGCGCTCTCCAGTCAGATCGTCTTTGGGTTTGGTGGTGAATGACAGGGCGGAGCTCGCGATCGGATCCATGATGAAGTCTTCGGAGGTATCCCGCGCGAGCAGGGAGAGCACTTCGAGTCGCAATTCTTCATCGTCATCGCAGACCCGCGTCAGGTAGTTATCGCGCTCGGCCGCCGAGTGATCAACCAGGGCGCCAAAAAGCTCTTCAATGCGTTGCCAGCGTTCAGGATTCATGGTGTTCAAGGATTCATTTCGCGGCGCAACCAAGCGCGCGCCAGTCTCATCTCGTGGCCGATAGTGGCGACCGAGAGGCCGAGCTCAGCGGCCGTCTCTTCCAAACTCAAACCGCCGAAATAGCGCAGCTCAATGATGCGGACCTTGCGCTCGTCAAATGTCGCCAGGGCGACCAACGCGTCATCGAGCGCGACGAGATCGGCCGCCCTCTCGTCGGAAAACGTCAGCGATTCGTCGAGCGAAAATATTTGATCCCCGCCGCCGCGTTTGTCCGCCGCGCGTGAACGCGCGTAATCGACCAGAATCTGGCGCATCAACTGCGCTGCCACGCCGTAAAAATGCCTCCGGCTCTGCCATTCGGGAAAATCCTGCTTGACCAACCGCAGGTATGTCTCATTAATCAGCGCGGTCGGTTGCAACGTGTGATCCGGGCGCTCCCGGCGTAGATAGCTGTCGGCAAGTTTGTGAAGCTCATCGTATACGACCGGCATCAACTGGTCGAGCGCGGCCTGGTCGCCTCGGCTCCAGCGTAGCAGAAGCTGCGTGATATCATGGGGAGGCGTTTGCATAATTTTCAGATTCGAAAGTCAGCTGAACCTTTCGGACAGAGGCAATTCTACCATTATTTAATCACGGCCTTGGAGGATCAGGTTGAATTGTAGAAATCTGAGGCCACTTGAGCAAGCTGAAATGCTCATCGATTTAAGAAACCATCTCTTCGCTCCTAAGGAAACTCGCCAAGGCGCTAAATGGTGGACGGGCGACTGGCGCCTTTCAGAGAGGTGAGATTCAAAACTTGCTTATCGTCATCGCCAGTATGGAATGAGGTAAGAAAACGAGAATAGGCCCTCAGACATTGAGAGCCTTCAGAAAGGCGACGCCCTCTTTTGTCATTTCCATGTTTTGCTCGATGTAGTAGTTCTTGACCCCGCCGGTCTTTGCCGCCGTAAAGACTTTTTTCCAGTCGATGGAGCCCTTTCCTACCGCCACAATGGTCTTTGTCTCCGGGTTCCAGTCCTGCAGGTGCATTGAGATGAAACGTCCTGGATATTTCATGAAGTACTCAGCGGCGTCGAAGCCGTTTCTGATCGTGGACATCTGGAATTGGAACTTAACCAACTTCGGATCGAGCAATTCGAACAAGACGTCGTAGGTCCGCTTGCCTTCGACCATAGAAACCTCAAAGCCCTCGTTGTGCAAGCCCTGCTGGATGCCAGCCTTGGCCGCCTCTGCAGCGATCTTGTTATATTCGTCCGCCGCTTTCTTCACATCATCCATGGTCGGGCTGTTCCCCGCGCCCAGAGTCGCCGTCAACATCTGCGTGATGCCGACCTCTTTGGCCCAGGCGATGCTCGCTTCTTGCGTTTGCCTGAGCTCTTTCATGCTGAAGTGCGCGCTCTCACATTTGAGGCCATAGTCGGCGAGGATCTTCTTGACCTCGGCCCCTTTGGCCAGTCCGGCGAAGTCAGAGTAACCGAACGGTGAGCATAGTTCGATCCGCTGAACCCCCAGGTCCGCCAGTTGCTTCATCAAGCCGGGAAAATCCTGTTTGAGCATTGCGCGGTGTGGGTATGTCTGACTGCCAATCGGCAGTCCGAGTGGATTCGCGTGGAGCTCAAAAATACCCGTGGCCATTATCCCGGCCACCGCAGTATCCGTCGCCACTTTCTTGAGGAATTCTCGTCTCGAAATCGCAGCCATACTCATCTCCTATTTTACGTAGTGAAACCGTTGCGGTAGGGCGGGTCTACAAAGCCATTCGCCTTCTCGTTGTTGGTCACCTTCACTTGGGCCGTATCCCATAGTAGTTTTTCGCCGGGCAAGCGTTGGGCCATACATCCGAGTAGAAAAGCTTCGGTAACCGGGGTTTGAATCTCGAAGTTGGTGAGCGCCGCCGGGCCTCCTTTGCAGGCGGCGATCCATGCGTCAATTGCGCTGTCCCGACGCGGAGGTCGCGGCGTCGCTTGTCCACCGGCGTCATTTCGGACCTCTGGCCGAACATCCGGCCGGGCCTCCTGTCTTGGCGGTTCGACATATTTTGGCGACGGCGGGTAAACGTGCGGGTTTTGTCCATTAAAGCCGGCCAGCACAATTCCTTTCTCGCCGACATACATTACGCCTTCCTCGCGATGCTTAAACTTACGCTCGTCCTCTTCGGTTATTCCCGCCGGGCGGGGCGGATGCAATCCGCCGTCGTACCATGACATGCGGACCTCCGGACGGCCTTCGCGGGCCGGGAAATCCAGATGAACGATTGAAGCCTGCGGGAAAGTCTCCTCGTAAGATTCGCCCGAACAGGCCTCGACCGCGGTGGGCGGAGTCAGACCGAGAATCTTGAACACGCCAGCGAAACTGTAGCAGCCCATATCGCCAAACGAACCGCAGCCAAAGTCGTACCAACCGCGCCAGACAAAAGGAAGATAAGCTTTATTGTAAGGGCGCATCGGCGCCGGGCCGACCCACATATCCCAGTTGAGATTCTGAGGCGCCGGCTGCGACTCTTTCGGTCGATCAATCCCTTGGGGCCAATACGGGCGGCTTGACCAATTATGAACTTCTCGTACGCGCCCGATGGCGCCGTCAGCGATCCACTCCGAGATGGTCCGTGTGGCCGGCGTGTAGGGATTATTCACCGGGAGCGCAGTCGCGACCTTCATCTCGCGCGCCACTTCAGCCATGCGGCGCGCCTCGCCAATCGAATGCGCCATCGGTTTCTGACATAACACATGCTTGCCTTTGCGCATGGCCGCAATCGAAATCGGCGCATGCCAATGGTCAGGAGTGGCCACGTAAACGGCGTCCAGGCCCGACTGTTTCTCCAACAGCTCGCGGAAATCAATATAAGCGGAGCAGCCCTTGTATGACTCCGACTCGTTGCGGGAAGCATAGTACGCTTCGACGAGTCTCTTGGCAGGCTCTCGCCCGCCGATGCCCAGGCTGGTCGAAAAGCTCTTCGTAAGTTGAACTGCGCCGGGTGAAGCCCAATCTTCCCCCCAATTCTCGTACCCGGCGCCGAGCAACCGCCTCGCGGCGGTGAGCGTCGAGTTGGAGTCATATTCGGCGTACTCCTTGCTGCCCTGATTCACGTCGCAGACGGAGACAACCTGAATCTCGGGGAGTTGCAACAGATTCATCATCACGGCCATTCCCTGTCGGCCAAGACCGATCACGGCCAGGTTGATCTTGTCGCTCGGCGGCGTGAATCCGGCCCCGCCCAGCACGTGTCGCGGGACGATGGTAAATGCCGCGGCAGAGACGGCCGCCGCCGTAAACTCCCTTCGTGAACAGTGACTCTTGTTATTCTTGTCCATGAGTCTCCTCAGAAGCCCCCCGCCGCCTCCGGCGGCGGGGGGCAAACTTTACCTAAGACCGCCCGATGGCGGTCATTTCAATCGATCTTCAATTGGCGGCGTCGCGATCTCTGATTTCAGACTGTCGCTTGCTTTGGTTTAATC
>DASTMP010000097.1:0-26237 GCA_035714085.1 Blastocatellia bacterium | reverse complement strand
GAATTCCGCGTCTTCGCCGAGAAGGACCCGGCCAAGATCCCCTGGGAGGAGGTCGGCGCGCAAATAGTCGTCGAATCCACCGGGCGCTTCACCGACAAGGAGAAGGCCGCGGCCCACCTGCGCGGCCCGGTTAAGAAAGTGGTTATCAGCGCCCCGGCCAAGAATGAAGACATTACCATCGTGATGGGAGTTAATGAGAAGGCTTACGACCCGGCCAAACATCACGTCATTTCAAACGCCTCATGCACGACCAACTGCCTGGCCCCCGTCGCCAAAGTGATCCATCAGAAATTCGGCGTCAAGAAAGCCCTCATGACGACCATTCACTCCTACACGAATGATCAGGTCATTCTCGATTTTCCGCACAAGGACCTGCGCCGCGCCCGCGCCGCCGCGCTCTCGATGATCCCGACCTCGACCGGAGCGGCGAAGGCGGTCGCGCTCGTCCTGCCCGAATTGAAAGGCAAATTCGACGGCATCGCCGTGCGCGTCCCGACGCCGAATGTCTCGCTGGTCGACGTGGTGATGGAGGTCGAGAAAGAGACCTCCACGGCGGAAGTCAACACCGCGTTGAAGAACGCCGCCAACGAAGAGCTGAGAGGCATCCTGGCGTTCGAAGAAGAGCCCCTGGTCTCTTCAGACTTCAAGAAGAATTCCAACTCGTCAATCGTCGACGCCGAGAACACCAAGGTCATCGGCGGCAACATGGTCAAAGTCCTCTCGTGGTACGACAACGAATGGGGCTATTCGTGCCGTGTCCGTGACCTCATCAAATTCCTCGCGTCGAAGGGACTGTGAATGCGCTGAACTGAATCGAAAATTCAACGCAAAGGGCCAAAGGTAAAAAGGGTCAAAGATAGGCTCGGGATTTCTTTCCAGTCAATCTTTGACCCTTTGCGTTTGATTCGCAAAATCAAAAAGCCGCAGCGCCAATATCAAAGTTTGCGCTGCGGCTTTGTGCATATTTATGAATGCTGGAGCGGGAGACGGGGATCGAACCCGCAACCCCCGGCTTGGGAAGCCGGTGCTCTACCATTGAGCTACTCCCGCTCGGATATATTCGACTTGTCAAAAAGCGGGCGTAAATTACCACAGATAATCATCGGCTGCCAAGCATCCTTTGATCTGGCCATTCTTGGCGGGTGAAATTCTAATTGCCAGACCCTGCTTGCCGCAAAAAACTTCCGGCTCGAACCAGCAAATCTTGTCTATCTTCGGCGCATATACTACCAGGGCATCAACCTCGCTTTCATTGTATGGACAGTTTTTGTTTTTCTCGATTTGCTTCCGGAGGTTGACATATACCGCTCCAGCAGCGCGGTGTAGCTTTCCATCCGCATACTTGACCTGAGCGCGATAGAGCTTGCCATCTCTTTCGATGATGTAATCGTATCGGGCTCCTTCAAAGATCGGCTTGCTGACGAACGCGCCGAGCTGCAAAGCGCGTATGCCGACTTTCATCATTGCGATTTCCGCTTTTCTGATTTGATCGGGGAGCATATATCCTGTCTGCCTCCGAACGTAGTTTAGGAAACCGCGCATTATCGATTGCGCAATGGCAGTTGTCTATAGGCGCTGAGACAGCAAATCGCGCACTGCTCCCCGAATCAACGCCGGCGCGATGTCGTCGCGCACGATCACGGAACCGATCTTTGTTGGCAAAATCAGCGGCAGTTTGCCTTGCGCGACTTTCTTGTCGTGTGATATTGCGGCGATCACGTCATGAGTCTTTAGATCGTCGATGCGGGGCGGCGAACCGAGCTTATCGACGCCGAACCTGACGGCTTCGGCTTCGGCGGGCGTGATTAAGCCGGCCCTCTCCGCGATCGTCGAAGCGCACTTCATCCCGTAGCCGACGGCCTCGCCGTGTTTCAGCCTGCGATAGGCCGTGACGGCTTCGAGCGCGTGTCCGACGGTGTGGCCGAAATTGAGGATGCGACGCAAGCCCGATTCGCGTTCGTCGGCGGCGACGACCTCGGCCTTGATCTCGCAACTGCGCGCGATGACGCGGGAGAGCACCGCCGGATCGAGCGCGTTGATCCCGTCCAGATTCTCCTCGATCAGGGAGAAAAGCTCCGCGTCGCGGATCACGCCGTATTTGACCGCCTCGTAAAGCCCCGCGCGCAACTCTCGCGCCGGCAGGCTGCGCAGAACGCTCGGATCAATGACGACCGCGCGAGGCTGATGGAAAGACCCGATCAGGTTCTTGCCGAGCATGTGATTGACCGCCGTCTTGCCTCCGACCGAGCTGTCGATCTGCGCGAGCAGTGTCGTGGGGATCTGGACGTAATCGACTCCGCGTAAAAAGGTCGCGGCGACGAATCCTGCAAGGTCCCCCACCACGCCGCCGCCGAGCGCGATCACGCCGTCGGATCGTTCAAATCGATTGGCGATCAGAAAACCCCAGGCGCGTTCAGCCGTGCGCAGGGATTTCGCCCGCTCGCCGTCGCCGATCAGATGGGTGAGCGTCGCGAAACCGGCCCGCTTCAAACTCCTTTCGACAGTCTTGCCGAAGAGCGCGTGGACCTTCGGGTTCGAGATGATCGCAAGTCGGCGAGTCTTATCGCCGAGCGCGGCGCGAGCGATCTCGCCGGTCTGAGACAATGCGCCGTCCGCGATGGTGATGTCGTAACTGCGTTCGTCTAAGGAGACGTGAACAGATTGTTGCATAGATGCGATTAGGCCTTTTGTTAAGGTTCAGGTGTCCGTCGTGACGTCATCCCAATCTTGATTCATATACCCGATCAACCAGTTCAGCGCATAATGTCTTTCGTAAACAACTCCCTCATCGAGATTAGCCGGAGGCGGTTGCCCGTTTATCCGAGCGTCAACAACTGCCCAGTCATATCGGTATATCAAATCGGCTTCATCGAGAATCTCGGATAAAGGTCGCAACGTGGCTTTCATTATGAATTGTTCTGTGGACGCGCCTGTTAAAGTCTCAACAGCGCGAGGAACATCACAGTGCGAAGATGGGTAGCCTAAACTCTCTACATATCCCAACGCCCACAGCAGAACCCATAAACTTTCGTAACGCCAGGAAAAATTGAACCGATCTTGTTGCGTCGGATTAGCCTCAAGCAAAAATGATTTCTCCTTGGGCGTCGCTACCTGCAATGGGTTATGTTCTTTCAAAAGTTCGGCGACTTCCTTCCACTCCAACCCCTCACCCCGAACCGCAACTGCGCAAAGAGCAATCGCGCGTTGAGCCACCGCTTCAGGATTTCGCAGTTGCGCCTTTTCCTCCGACTCAATTCGCGGAAGATGAGCGTTAACAGGGATGCCTAGCTGCTTGAGCTTTTGATCCGATCTCTCTTTTCTCGTCATTATTTTAAGGATATCGGAAGAAAGTCACACTGTTTGGTTACAACGCGCCAGACTGATCGAATGTCATGCGGATCGCCCTTCCATCGATTCCAACAATTCGGAAGCGAGCCAATCGAAATCCAGCGCGCCCAGCCCGATCATTGAGGCGAGATCTTCGACCGTGTATCGCCGGCCCGTGTTCCACAAATCGATCAGAGTATCGCCGGCCTTGCGGGAGGCCCACCAGCGTATGCCGAAATGCGATTTCAGGTACTCGCGCATCTGCGCCTCGAAGGCTGAAGCTCTCAGGAAATCCGCCGAATGGAACGCGTCGTCGAGCGAGCGCAGACGCTCCGTCGCGTCGAACCGAACGCGCGCGGCGTCGGTCATCAATTCGGAGTAACGCGCGCCGGCCCCGCTCGCCAGGCGGCCCGAGTGGAATTCGATCTCGTAATCGAGCAGCGCCGCGCGCTGGCGCAACGAGATCAGTCTGAAGACCGCCAGCGCGCGCCGGAACCCCATGTTCTCGACGAAGCCGAACGTAGTCATCAGCCAACGCTCGTCGGCGATAAGATTCTCGAAGAGCAGTCCCCAGGCTTCGACGACAGCGCGGTCTCCGCCGAGGCGGAATTCGGGATAGAGATTGCGCGATGTCCAGGCGTAAAGCTGCGCGCACCCGGCCTCGCGCAGTAGTTCACGATAATTGGCCTGCCCGCCGGTCAGGTTGACGGAAAGCTTAATTTCATCGGGGACGCGAATCGGCGAGCAGAAGGCTTGAAGCTGTTTACCCGGACGCGGCTCCGAATCGATGGCCAGGTTCGATTGTTTTTCGGAGTTGAATCCAAGGGCGGCAAAAAGCTCTCGATAGACGCCGAGCATTCTTTCGCGCGCAAAGAAATGGTCGAAGCGCGAGAACTTTTGCAGAAATCCCAGATCGGCCTGCGTCGCGTCATCGATCGAGACGCCGGTCTCTCGCGGGAGCAGACTTGCAAGCGCGTTTACATAGCCGCTCTCTGTCTTCGACAGTACGCCCCGCGCCCGCTCAGCGAGCCCCTCATAATCGAGTCCGCGCAGTTCGCGGAGCATCACTAGGCGATTTTCATAGCCCAGCTCGCGCGCGCCGTCACGGAGCTTTTCAAGGCGTTCGGCGCGTAAATCCTGGGTGGCCTCGATCACGCCAGCGCGGCGGGCGAACAGGTCGCGGCGGCGGGCGAAATCGGAGGCGTCGGCTCCCGTCGAGGCGGATGCGCGAAAAGAGATTTTTTGCCCTTGCCAATCAATCAGCGCGTTCGCTTCGTAATCTTCGATCTCGCTAGCGACCTCTTGCGCGCGGGCTAGCAGAGAGCCTTCCACGGCGAATGATATCAACCGCCTGACGCTCGTCCTTTCGGTCTCTCCCCGTACAGAGGTCTCTTCGAGTTTTGCGCGTAATTCGGCGATGGTGGAAGGCTTGAACAGATCGCTATACTCACTGCGGATGCGGGAGATTTCGCGGCTCTGTTTATGGCCGGAACGAAAGAGGTAACCCTCGCGATGGAGTTCGGTATGGAAATCGCTGAAGCGTTGACGGTATTCACTAAGCATTGCGCGCTCTCGATTCATCCTCCGGATCTTGCTGGCGCACTGCCGCCCGGAGGCTTCATTGATTGAGTGTCGAAGAGCGCAACATAGCCAATGGTGGGAGAATGAGTCAAGAAGCCGAGAACATCAGACAGCCTGGTCGACGCATGCGCTGCATGCGGCGCATCCCTAGCCGCAATCCTTCACTAGCCGCAGTCATGCGCCGGCCACACCATCTGCGAATGCAAAAATAAAAGGCGCTACAATCGTGGGAATCTGTAGCGCCTAATATAATCGTGGTTACCTTCCTCACCCTGGTAACCACCTGACACCGTCAGTGGAACTAACCACTTGGTATCTCGTTGCCCCACTTAGGATAAGGCAATCACGGCGCCACGAGATCCCGACAGATGTGAATGCGTGGGAAGTCTAATAAACATAGACTCTTCGCGCGATCCGATCCTTCGGCGCCGTCAACCGAGGCCAAACTCTTCGAGTAAAACTTACGCGATCATGGAAAAATTGCTATGAAATAATTTCCGTCCAGGCGGGCCACTTCAGCAATAATAGTTTCTCCGAATGTGATAGAATCGTCGTAATACGCGAGTGGACTTTGCCCGACCGATAAGGGGGCAGTATGAACCATCGGGGTCATCCATTGCGCCCGCAGTTATTGACATTCGACAAAACATTATGAACCTGAAAATGTCTTACATCTGTCTTACGCTATTGTTCATCGTTTTGTGTTCGTTCGACGCGCGCGCGCAGCTACAACTCGACCGGCCGAAGACCCAACCGCCTCTCGATAATCCCTACGTAATCAACGCGCCGCGCGAACAGATTTTGCAAACCGTGCGCGAGGTCCTGAAAACCTGCGCGATTCAGGTTGACGACACTCTGAGCAAACCGAGCGAGGGAAAGATCATTACAAAAAGCCTCATTTTCACGCGCGGCGTGACGGCGAAGGCCGATCTGGATCATCTGGCGAAGATGCCGGCGGGGGAAGTCCGCAATTGGCAGCAGGGCCGCTGGAGTCTGGAGATCAGTTCCCTTCCGCTAGACGAGAGGCGCTCCCAACTTTCCGTAAGGGCGCACATCGAGGGCAAGCTTATTGACGCGGCAGGCGGCGCCCAGTGGATTGAGGGACAATCTAACGGCCTGGTCGAAGACGAAGCGCTGCGAGGGTTGGCGGGCAAAATCCTCGGCATCGACCTGAGCGTCAAGGTCAGCAGTGGGCGTCCCACGCGCCGCATCCTGAGTTGCGAATATTGATGGGCTGATCGCCGAACGGGGAGAGTTATGACTCTACGAATCCTGTTCTCCATTCTCTGTCTGCTCTTCATCGCCTCGGTCGCCGGGGCGCAAAGCGCAGGCGCGGCCAATCCTCCAGCCGAAGAGCAAAACGAAACCATGCTCGACACGCTCAAGCGCATGCAGATCAAGCGCGAAGAGGAAGAGCACAAAAAGATACTGGACAAAGGCGCGCAGATCGAGCGCGACGCGGAGAGCTTGGCGAAAGAGGCCGTGAACGGCCATCTTCCTCGCGCGGGTGAAAAGAAATTGCGCGAGATCGATAAGGCCGCTCGCCATATCCGCTCGGAGTTCGGAGGAGGAGGAGACGACACTCCGCTCGATCCCATGCCGGCCAGCCTGGACGACGCGCTTAAACGGCTGGACGACGCGAGCGAGCGTTTGAACAAACACCTGAGCAAGACTTCGCGCCGAGTGATCTCCGTTAGCGTCGTAGAGGTCGCAAACGAGGTCACTCAACTGGTAAAAATCCTCCGCGGTTATTTGCTGTGATAACTCCCGAATCGCGTAATGCGGTACGGCCAGGAGGTCACTCCCGATCTCGCGATTTACTGACTGTATCGGGAGCGGGAGCGACCATGCTGTACCGCAGTCACCCCCCGACGTATTTCTATGCGATTTTGTCTGGTCATCCTGCTAATGTTTCCCCTTCTTTCTGGCGCCCTTGTCACAACGCCCGGCGCGCGCGCGCGCTGGCAAGACCCTCAAAAACCGCAAGAGCCGCCCAAACCGCCAGCGGCGCAAGACCCTCAGAAAAAGGCCGAACCGGACGCCGACGTGATTTCGATGGAGACCAATCTTATCGTGGTCAACGTGACGGTCACTGACGCGCTCGAGAATTACGTCTCCGGCCTCAAGGCTGAAGATTTCAAGATTCTGGAAGACAGCGCGCCGCAGCGAATACTTGATTTCACTGTCGAAGAGGCGCCTTTCGCCGCCGCCATCCTGCTCGACGCGAGTGGAAGCATGGAGAACAAACTCTCGCTGGCGCGCGCGGCCTGCGGCAATTTCCTTTCGGGATTGCGCGACGGCGACATGGTCGCGGTCTATAGCTTCAGCGGATACAAAGTCAAAACGCTACAGGATTTCAGCGAATCGCGCGAGGCGCCCGAGGCGGTCTGGGACATGAAAGCTCGCGATGAAACGCCGCTTTACGACGCCATAGTCAAGGCCGCCGACGGTCTCGCGCAGCGCCCCGAACGGCGCCGCGCCATCATAGTGGTCTCCGACGGCGCCGACACCAAGAGCAAAGCCTCGCTCGACCAGGCGACTCGCAAAACCCTGGACGCGAACGCTTTGATCTACGCCGTCGATATGAGCGACCGCGCGGTCTACAAATCGGAGCGGAAGGACAACGGCGCTGAAGTGATGAAAATGTTCGCCGCTAAGACCGGCGGCAGATTCATCGCCACTCCCGGCGGCGCCCAAATGCGTGACGCCTTCGCCGGAACGGTCGATGAGTTGCGCCGCCAGTACACGCTCACCTATGAATCCACCAACGAGAAGCGCGACGGCAAATGGCGCGCAATCGAAGTCCGCGTGGACCGCCCCGGACTCAACGTCCGCGCGCGCCAGGGCTATTACGCGCGCAAGAAGTAGGGAATAGGGAATGGGAATGGGGAATGGGGAATGGGGAGTGGGGAAAAGATGCTATTTCCCCATTCCGCATTCCCCATTCCCCACTCACAAAAACCCGCTGCTTGACGCGCTCTCAAGGCGTCACTTATAGTTTCCGCAGGCTCAGTTGATATTCCCAACAGGGGCTTGAATTCTCCTAAAAATCAGTACCGCGAGCGGTAGCGAGCGGGGACTATATTGGAACCCCGCTCGCTACCGCTCGCGATACTGATTGATAAAGAAAGAGAGAGCGTTATGGGTTTAGGAATGGGAGAGATTGTCCTCATCCTTGTAGTCGCATTGGTCGTTTTCGGCCCGCGTAAACTGCCCGAACTCGGTAAATCTCTGGGACAGGCGATGGCGCAATTCCGACGAGCGTCGGAAGACTTTAAGCGCACATGGGAACAGGAAGTCGAGATAGAGAAGGTCCGCAAGACCGACACGACGAGCGACGGCGAATCGAATTACGGCGCCAACGAGTCTTACGACCCGTATAATTCGCACTCCGACGAATCGAATAGTCACGTGGCCAGCGATAACGTGGCGGAATCGAATTCGGCGAATGCGGCTTCGACGCAGAAGAAGACCGAGACTGAAGTTGCGGTCGTCGGCGTTGAAACAGCAACCTTGAAGGCGCAGCCTGAGAAGAAACACTGGATTTAATGAGCAGCGATCAAGTAGAACAAGAAGGGTTGCAGATGTCTTTTCTCGACCATCTGGACGAGTTACGCCGGAGGTTGATTCATTCAGCCCTGGCCATCGCGATCACGTTCGCTCTCTGCTTCACCTTCTCCGGGTACATCTTCAGATTCCTCTCGGTCCCAATCGTCAAACAGTTGCAAAAGTCGAAGCGGGAGCGTCAGGCAAAATACGGGCAGCCCGATCTGGATGACCTTAAAGATGGCCAGACAGCGCTATACACCTTCGTTCAGGACACTTCCGTCAACGGCGTGAAAGTCCCCCTCGGCGCCACCGTCCGCGTCAAAAGGATCACCAAGGACAATCAGCCACAGCTCGCGCTCGAATTGCCGTGGGCGATAGGAAAGGCAATCGTGCCGGCGGAAACGCCCATCAGTTCCATCATGAAGGAAGGCGAGAAGAACCACTACATCGATGATGAGAACAGCAAGCTTGTGATTCGAGGCGTGACCGGCTCTTTCATGATCTACGTGCAGGTGGCCTTATACGCCGGCATCGCCTTTGCGATCCCGTTTCTGCTTTACGAGATCTGGGCGTTTATCGCACCGGGGCTGTATAAGCATGAGAAACGGTATGTCACGCCTCTGATCGTGATGGGAACTGTGTTTTTCATTCTCGGCGCGACATTCGCATACACAGTGGCGTTCCCCACCGCCTGCGATTACCTGTTGGGGCTTGCGGTCGATGGAGGCTTCCAGACGCTTTACGACGCCGAAGATTACCTGAATCTGATCCTTATGATCATGCTCGGCCTGGGCATCGTGTTTCAGATTCCAACCCTGTCGTATTTGCTTGCGCGCATCGGCCTCTTGACGCCGGGAATGATGTGGAAGTCGTGGCGGTACGCCGTGGTGATCATCATGATCATCGCGGCTGTGCTCACCCCGACCGCCGACGCGATCAACATGAGCATCTTCGCCGCGCCGATGCTCATCCTTTATTTTCTGAGCATCGGGATCGTCTGGTTCTTCGGTAAACAACGACGCCGTGAGAAAGAAGTTACAGCGCTCGCCACTACGAAATAGGACAAGGGGACAAGGAGAAGGGGAGACAAGGAAATAAAAAATCCCCTTGTCTCCCCTTCTCCTTGTCCTCTTGTCCTCTTGCTATTCCCTAATCCCCATTTCCCTTCTCTTTCTCCTTGAAAGGCTGCTTCAAACCCTTTTCCGCCTGTTCGCGCGTGTCGTAAACGTTTGGGCGGGCGAGCACGACCTTGTATTGCGCGACCGCATCGCCACGTTGTCCGGCCAGATCGTAAATCTGGGCGGTTCTGAGGAGGGCGAGCGTCGCCAGATTGGCGTCGGCGCCTTTCGATTTCGGGACTTCCTGGAAATGCTCCGCCGCGCGTTTGTAGTCATGGCCTTGAGCCAGAGCCTCGGCGTATTGGTAATGAACCAGGTCGACGGCGGGGGCCGCCGCAGGATCTTTCAACAAATCCTCAAATGCGGCGTAGGCGTCACTGGCGCGCTTGAGCGAGACGAGCGTGTAAGCGCGCTCGAGTTTGATCAGATAACTGCTCTGGTATTTTGCGCTCAATTGATCGAGCAGCGCGAGCGCGTCCTCGTATCGTTTTTCGTTCTGGTAGATCGCGAGCAGCATGACGCGGGCGTCATCGGCCGTGGCGGTCTCTTTTTCGACAACCCCCTTCAGGCGCGCAATGCCGCGCTGTTTGTTTCCGCGAGCCCCAACGACTGCCGCCAACGCCTTGTACATGAACGGCAGGCTGCCGACGATGTAATCGTACATTCCCAACGTGAGATAGGCGTCGGAATAGTTCGGATTGAGCTTGACCGTCTTCTCGTGCGCGTCCACGCTGCGCGACCCGTTGCGCAGCGCGGAATAAAACTTGCGGGCCGTCGAGGCTTCGTAACCGGCCATCACGCCGTAATAGGCGCCGAGGAAATATTGCGCGTCGGCGTCGTTCTTGTTGCGGGCGACCAGGCTGAGGGCTTTGGTCTTCGCCTGAGCCATCCTGTCGCGGAACGCGCGATCTACGGCCGGGTCAACCGCGTCTCCTTCCGTCTCCTCTTTTGCCTTGTCCGCGCCGGCGTAAAAGCTCGATTCGTTTTTGTAGAGGCTGGTTTGAAGGCGGCGACTCTTGTTGAGATGTTCGAGCCAGATCACAGTCGCGACGTAGAGATCGCCCGCCGGATGATACGGGATTCTCTTTTTAATCTCCTCGAATTTGGCGCGCGCCGTCGCGTAATCCATATTGTATAGGGCCTCGTTGCCCTCGCGCCTCAATACAATCACCTCCTGTGGTAAGGCGGCGCTCATGGCGGATTGAGGATCGCGGAATGCGGATTGCGGATTGGGACTCTGGGATTGCGCGGCTTGCCCCAGACCTGATACCGGCGCAAACATCACTCCGCATAAAATCAGCGCGGTTTGCGGGACGCCTCTGCGGATAGCGCGAACGCAATCCGCAATCCGCAATCCGCGATCCACAATGAAACGGGCCGCGCCGCGAAGGTTCGCCGGCGTCATGAAGATCGCCGCATAATAGATTGCGACGAACATGCTTTCGATTGAAGGAAAAATCCGATTCATAGTCCTCCTAAGATCGAGGATGGAAGATCGAGGATCGAGGATCGTAAATAGAAGATCGCGTCATCCCCCGATCCTCGGTCTTCTATCCTCGATCTTCTATCCTCGATCCATATGTTGCGGGCGCGATAATCCGCAAAGCTCCCGGCGCAATCTCGAAGCGCATCGGCAAAGTCCCCATCACGTCTCCGTCGAGTTGGACGAGCGCCTTGTCGTTCGAATTCGCCAGCGCCTCGCGCGCCGGTTGGTAAACCACGTTGGATATTCGCGTATGGAGCCCCCTCGCCATGCTCAAGAACGCATAGGTCAGATAAGCGAGACGGCTGCGCGAGTTGAAGACGCAGACGTCCAGCTTGTCATCATCCATTTTCGCGCCGGGAGCGAGCGTGAAGCCTACCGCGTAACTGGCGGCGTTCGAGATCACAGTGAAGGTGCTCTCGTGTCGCTGGCCGTTGAGGTCTATTGAAAAAGGCGTCAGTGGCATCCGCGCCAGATAACCCAATCCAGCAGCCAGATAAGCTCCCGCGCCGATCAACCGCTTCAGACCCAGATCGACGCCATTGACGATCGTCGCGTCCAATCCGATGCCGGCCATCAACAGAAAATAGCGCTGCCAACCGTCGCCGGGTTTCACCGCCCGACCGACGCTGATTGTGTGGACGCTTCGGCCGGCTATCAATTCCGACAACGCGTTCTCGTCGCAAGGCAACCGCAGCTCTCGCGCGAGCACATTCGCCGTGCCGCACGGCCATACAGCCAGCGCGGTTTCGGTTCCGACCAGACTCTGCGCAACCTCGTTGATGGTGCCGTCGCCGCCACAGACGATGACTATCTCTGCGCCTTCATTTACCGATTGCGCGGCCAACCGCGTCGCGTCTCCCATGCGCGTTGTAGGCAGGAGACTGACGCCTATTCCCTGCCTGGCGAGCGACCGCGTCAATCGCTCGATCTTTCCGGCGTCACGCTTTAGCGCGCCCGCTGTCGGGTTGTAAATCAACGGCAATTGTTTTTTAACCATCTTCAAATCTCTCGCTTCTCGAATTCTTGCTAATCGCAACTCAGGCGCCAGCCGCCGACAATAAGTAACTATACTCAGAATCAGGCGTTTACGCTGCCCTGCCGCTGGGGTATCGGCAAATAAAGCGCGCGCGTGGCAAGATTCGTCTGACAGTAGTTAAGTTTATCCGGCGGCGGCCAAGCGCGGAAAATAAAGCCAGATGCTGAAGATAGAGGATCGAAGATAGAGGATCGAAGATAGAGGATAGAGGATCGAAGATCGCGTCATCCGTTTAATCCTCGATCCTCGATCCTCGATCCTCGATTTACTGCTTAGGCGACTGGCCTGTGGCTAGATTCAGCGACTTGTCAGTGCGCAAAAAGAATACGGCGCCCTGCTCAATCTTCATGTTCTTGCCGGTGAGTGAGAGGGTCGAACTGCCGCTGGCTTCGGCGCTGGAGGTCGAAGTTATGGCGATCAGCCCTTTGGCGTTCGCAGTCGCGCCATTCGCAGTTGCAATCACCTGGCCTGTCACCTGGCCTGTCACTTGACCCGTTGTGTCCACTATTCCGCCAACCGCGCCGGTCGTCGCGCCCACTACCCCGCCTACTGTATTATTCACGGTTCCGGTCACGCCGCCGAGTAACCCGCCGCCTGACCCGCCGGAACCGGATGTTCTCGACCTGGCTGCGCCATCGGCGTTCCCACCAGCCCCTGAGGATGCGCCTAGATCATCGATCTGACCCTGACTGTTGATGGAGACCTGCGTGATCTGCTCAATGGTCGCGGAGAGAGGCATAGTCAAATTCTTATTCTGCAATTGATCGAAGCAGAGCTGCAACTGCGAGGAGCCTTCTTTACCCTGCGCCTTAGCCGATTCGACCACATGACCGGTGAGAACTGAGCCTTTGGCGATCACCTCTTTGCCTCCGACAATTACCGGCTTGAGCGTTCGCATTTTGAACTTGTCGCCCGGTTTGGCCTTTCCGGCTTCGAGCGTGGCGAGCAGTTCAGCGCTCAACTGCGCCCCCGAATCCAGAATGACCGTCTCCTTGGCGTTCTGCGCTTCGGCCTTTGCCCCGCCTCGCGCCGAGGCGCTCCCCCTGGCGGATCCTTGCGCCAAGGCCGAGGAGCAGACCAACACGATTACTGCAAAAAACAATACAAGTCGTTTCATTAAATTTCCTCCTAAAGGATTGGGAAAAGACGCCGCTACCTCGATGCGTCGAAACTGCAAGGGGTTAAGGATTCGATGTGGGATCAGCCGGGCGATCTGAACCGAGCAAATGGCGTACCCGATGGCTCGCAAGGAGGCTGAAGTCTCAAGCTGCTGGACTGACGTGTTTTAGTGTCATCGGTAGATATAAGGCAGGCGACAGTCCTGGGAATAAAGTGACAGGAAAGATTACAAATGTGGACACGGAGTGATCGTTTTGACTACTAGCGCCGTTAAACTCTGACCTCGCTGCGTGGCGCGCGACCTGACAGAACGTCAATCGCATTTTCAACCGCGAGCATCGCCATCGCTGTCCGGGTCTCCAGCGTGGCGCTGCCGATGTGGGGCAGCAGCACGACGTTGTTCATTTCCAGCAGCGTGGCGCTGATCTCCGGCTCGTGTTCATAGACATCGAGGCCCGCGCCGGCGATCCGCCGCTCCTGCAAGGCTCCGACCAGCGCGGTCTCTTCCACCACAGGGCCGCGCGCGGTGTTGATCAAATAGGCCGTCGGCTTCATTCGCGCTAATGCGCCGCGGTCGATCAGGCGGCGCGTGGCCGCAGCCAGCGGGACGTGCAGCGTGACGACGTCCGCCATTTCGAGCAACTGATAGAAAGAGACGCGCCTGGCGGCAAGCCCGTCGAGGCGCGCGCTCTGGCTGAGCGGGCTTGTCTGGCCCTGGCGCGCGAGCATGATCGAGTTGTGATGTGGATCGTCGCGAAAAGCGATGTCGTCGCGCCCGCAATAGACAACCTGCATTCCGAACCCGGTCGCGCGGCGCGCCACGGCCCGCCCGATCCGTCCGTAACCGACCACACCTAGCGTCTTGCCGGTGATCCCGCTGCCCAGCAGCATATCGAAATCCCAGCCGGTGAATTTGCCCGCGCGCGTAAAGGCGTCGGCTTCGACGATCCGGCGCGTCACGGCCAGAATCAAAGCCCAGGTCAAATTGGCTGTAGCCTCGGTCAACACGTCGGGCGTGTTGGTCACGTAAACGCCATGCTCGCGCGCCGCCGCCACGTCAATGTTGTTGTATCCGACCGCAACGTTGGCGATCACTTGAAGTCTCGTCCCCGCCTCGATCACTTCACGGTCAACCACGTCGGTCAACAGACAGATCAGGCCGTCGGCCTCGCGCACGCCGGCCAGCAGCGAGTCGCGATCCAACACGCCGCGTTCTACGCCAACCTGATAATCGCATACCTCGGCCAGCCTGTTTATCGCAGGCGCCATAAGGCGCCGGGTGACAAAGACTTGTGGTCGCATATTTACCATTCAGCCAACTCGAACCACGCAAGACGGGGGATGGCGGCGCCAGCGGATTTGCGCGGATGTGACAAATTGTCATGGATTATCCGCGTCGACCAGTGGCGCCAGCGCAAATCCGCTGGCGCCAGCATGGACGAGCGCGAAAATACCGACGTAATCGCCCGACAACAACGCAATCCAATTGCCGTTTGTTTTTACATCGCAGAACTCACACATTGTCGCGCTTAAGTTCTTCGACAATATAATCGCATGCCCGCACCGTGAGCGCCATCATCGTCAGCGTGGGGTTCTGGCAGCCCTGCGAGACGAAGCAAGAGCCGTCGGTCACGAAGAGATTCTTCACGTCCCAGCTCTGATTGAATTTGTTGAGCACCGACGTTTTCGGGTCGTCGCCCATTCGGGCCGTTCCGACCTCGTGAATGCACAATCCCGGGTTGGCCAGATTCTGGTTGGCGTATTGAATCTCCCATCCGGCTGCCGCGACCATTTCTTTCATCGTTTCGATCTGGTCTTTAGCCATTTCGCGTTCGTTGTCGCTGTAGGCGCATTCGATGTGCGCGACGGGGATTCCCCAGGCGTCTTTCCGGTCTTTATTGATGGTCACGCGGTTTTCCGAGCGCGGCAGCATCTCGCCGAAGGCGCCCATCCAGAAAGTGGGCGCGTCGGGCGTTTCGCGCACCAGCCGTTTGAATTCGGAGCCGAAGCCGGGGGTGTTACGCATGTGTGTAGGATACATTCCCTTTACCGCCGTGGACTGAACGCCGTAGCCGCGAATGAATTTCGGATTTTTGTCGAAGACGTTTCTGAACTTAGGAATGTAGATCCCGTTGTTGCGCCCGTCGCCGTGATCGTATGGGTATTTCGCCACGGCCGGCACGATGCCGCCTACGCTGACCGAGTAGGTGTGATCCATCAGGTGCTGTCCCAACACGCCCGATGAATTGTTGGCCAGCCCGTTCGGGTATTGCCTCGTGGCGGAATTGAGCAGCAGCCGCGTCGATTCGATGGTCGAGGCGCAGAGCATCACTACTTTGCCGTGGACTTCATAAGCCTTCTTCGTGACGCGGTCGATGAAGGCGACGCCCTTGGCCTTGCCGGTGTTGGGGTCGACGATGACGTGGCTGCAAACGGCGTCGGGCCGCAAGGTCAGCTTGCCGGTCTTCATCGCGGCGGGCAGGGTAGAGCCGGGCGTGTTGAAATACGAATAGGTGTCGCAGCCGCGCTCGCAGTGGCCGCAGTAATGGCAGGCCGCGCGCCCGTTGTGGTTCCGCGTCAACATCGCCACGCGGCCCATGATCACGCGGCGTTCTTTCCACCGGCTCTCGACGGCGTTTTTCAGCAACCGCTCGCCGCAGGTCATGGACATTGGCGGCAGGAAGGCGGAGTCGGGTAGTTGCGGCAGATTCTCGGCCGCTCCGCTGATTCCGACGAAGCGCTCGACGCGTTCGTAATAAGGAGCGAGGTCGGCATGGCTGATCGGCCAGTCGACGCCGAATCCGTCGCGGGAGGCGGCTTTGAACTCGTAGTCGCTGAAGCGATAGGACTGGCGCCCCCACATCAAAGTTCGCCCGCCGACCTGCCGACCTCGAATCCAATCGAACGATTTGCCAGGGGAGGTGGTGTACGGATTGTCTACGTCGTCGACGAAAAAATGACTGGCGTATTCGTCGCAGGCGTAGCACTTCGATTGAATCGGCTGCCGGTTCCTGAGCAGCCTGGTCTGCGGGATCAGGTTTCGGTATTTGAGGTCGTATGGGAAGGCCAGCATCCTGAAATCTTTCGCGGGATCGAGTTTGCGCCCGGCTTCGAGCATTATCACGCGCAGGCCTTTCTCGGTCAGTTCTTTCGCGGCCCACCCTCCGGTCGCGCCAGAACCGACAACTATCACGTCGTAAATTGTCTGCTTCGGCATCATCTCTCCTGTTTTGCGTGTGAGTTCTGGAATAAAGGAGATTGCGCGCAAACTCTATTACAGTCATGGGCAAAAAGGGAATGGGGAATGGGAAGAGGGAGCGGGAGAGCGGGAGAGCGAGGGAGCAGGAGACAAGGAGACAAAGATGCAAGGAGAGATATATTTCTCTCCTCCGCTCTCCCTCTTCCCACTCCCCACTCCTCGCCGCCGTGCGATATGATGCCTGCGGATGCGTAAAACAATTCTCTATTCACTCGCCTTTGTCGCTCTTGGTATAGGTTCGGGCTTGTTGGGACCTACGCTTCCCGCACTGGCGGCGCAAACGAACGCCGAGATGAAGCAGATCAGCAATCTATTCATCGCCCGTTCGTTCGGGACGATGATCGGCTCCTGGATGATTGGGCGGTTCTACGACCGGATCGCGGGGCATCCGCTGCTGGCCTCATCGCTGCTCGCTGTGGCTGTGGCGATGGCGCTCACGCCGTCGGCGCCGCGGTTGCCGGCCCTGCTCGCGTTGACAGCTTTTATGGGGATCGCCTTGGCCTCGATCAACGTCGGCGGGAACGCATTGATCGTCCTGGTTCATGGCGAACGCGTCAGGCCGTTCATTAGCTTGCTCCATTTCGCTTTCGGGCTGGGTGGATATTTGGCGCCGACGCTGGTCGCGCAACTCGAGCGCCGAGCCGACGGTTTACAACTCACTTATTGGCTGCTGGCGTTGGCCACCGTCCCTGTGGCGCTGATCACCTTTCTTTCGCCCAGCCCTTCATTGCGCAAGCATCGAAGCCTCGATTCGATGGCCGGCGCCCCGGCGCTGATGATCGCGCTTTTCGCCGTCTTCGCTTTTATGCAGATCGGCGCGGAGGCGACGGCCATGGGATGGTATTTCAGCTATGCCGTTGAACGCGGAATGGACAGGCAGGCTGCGGCTTATTTGAATTCCGGATTCTGGGCGGCGTTCACCGTCGGGCGCCTGGCGACGATCTGGATGAGCGTTCGGTTCAACGCCGCCTCGTTGATCGTCACGAGTCTCTCAATCGCGCTGCTGTTCGCGCTCGGGCTGCTCGTCTTCACGCCGGCGCCGTTTGTCTTATGGTTTGGCGCAATCGGATTGGGACTGGCCATAGCTCCGGCCTTTCCGAACGCGTTCGGATTGGCGGAGCGCATGTTGGGGCTGTCCGGCAAAATTACGGGATTCCTCCTGGTAGGCTCTTCAGTGGGCAGTATGTTCTGGCCTTGGCTGACTGGACAGTTCTTCAAATCACAGGGCCCTCAGGTGATGGCGATGGTGGTGGCTCTGAATTTGTTCGGCGCCTTGGCGATTATCGCGCTTCTCATTTTGCGACCAGCTCGCGCTTGATGGGAGATTCGGAATTCGAGATTACGAAAGAATGTGCGGAAGCGGAAGTATAGCAACAGGCATGTGAGGGAAACAAGAAAATGGCAGAGAGCTGATGAATTGATTGCAACGTTCTAGAGGTGACCTTATACTGCATTCGTTCTAGCAGAGATTTTCTGAAGTTCTCCACTTTGCTCTTTAAGCCACGGTCTAGCAAGGCAGCGCTTTTGAGCGGCCCCGCTAGCCCTTCCACAATTAACTACTCATATCCGAATAAAAGGAGAGCATATGCGCACCCAATTGGAATATGCTTCCACTTCAGTAGTTGAATCTCTCGAATCAAAAAATGAGAGTACGGTACGCGCTCGCTTTGATTCCGACTGCATTCAATCAGTGGAACGCATGAAGCAAATAGTGGCCGACGCTGTCAACGTCGGACGAACTTTTCAAGTCACAAAAGAGGTTTATGATCACTTCAGCCAGAAACTGCACGTGCTTCCAAAACCTCCGGATGACATACAAAGGATCAACCGCCTTTTGGGGCTGGCCCTTGATGAGAATGATCCATGCGGAGTGACAGGAACTAACGTTTGTCCGCATTGTGGGCATGAGGTCTCCTTTGCTGATCACATCGAAGCGGCTTTGCGAATGGGACTTCATACCGTTGATGGTCTAAAGCGGCTCTTCGTCGCCGGCGATAAATATGTCCTGACCGTCGTTGCGGACGTACATCGAGAAATGCTTTGTGTCAAATGTGGTGTGACATCAGCCTTTCCGCGCTTCTGCTACAGGACCAGCACATACTGTTGCGCCGAAGCGGATTGATTTACTGTCAACATAAGCCTCAATGGAGGCGCCGACAAGTTAAGCGGCGCTTGTCGGCGCCTCCTGAAATAGAGCTTCAGCGCCCGCTTGCGCCGCTGCAGGCGCGCTTTGATTGATCGCATTATGCAAGCAATCTGGCAGGATTTGAGTTATGGACTGCGACTATTACTCAAGTCTCCTGGCTTCACCGCTAGCGCCATTTTGATTGTTGCGCTCGGCGTTGGGGCAAATACCGCAATCTTCAGCTTTGTAAACGCGTTACTGCTGCGCCCACTCAAAGGCGTGGATGATCCTGCAAGATTGGCGCAGATCTTACAGATTCATGGCGACCGCGTCTTTGATAGCGTCTCCTACCGAGACTGGCTCGATTACCGAGAGCAAAATAGCACGCTTGCTGGAATGGCGATGTACGGGCGCGCGACTTTACATCTCAGCGCAGGACCGGAGACTGAGCGTCTTGACGGCGCAATGGTCACTGGTGGTTATTTCGAAACGCTGGGCGTGAAAGCCGCGCTCGGACGGTTGATTGCGCCGGCTGATGCGCAGACTGAAGGGGCGAATCCTGTAGTGGCGCTCAGCCAAAATCTCTGGCGCAATCACTTCGGCAGCGACCCGCGCATCATTGGAAAAACAGTGAAGTTGAACGGACTCGGTTACACCATCATCGGTGTCGCGGCGGAGGATTTCAAGGGGGTCGTGATTGGCGAGAGGGCTGACCTATGGGTTCCAATCACGATGTGGCGACAGGTTGATCCTCGGATGGCCAGCGAATCTGTTTTGTGGAAGGTGGATTGGTTCAGCGATCGCGACGCAGCGCTCCTAAAGGCTTTCGGGCGGCTCAAGCCGGGCATTACGATTGAACAGGCGCAGGTTGATCTTTCAACCATCGCTAAGCGTCTGGCCAGTGAGTTTCCGCAAACCAATCAGGATGTCCGCGTCAAATTGGTCGCTGGATTGGGATTGCATCCTGACGTTCGCAGCCGAGTGGGTCAATTCATCAAACTGCCGTTCATCATCGTAGCCATCGTGTTGTTGATCGTCTGCGCTAACGTTGCTGGTATGATGTTGGCGCGTGGCGAAACGCGCCGGAAAGAGATCGGCGTCCGGCAATCGCTTGGCGCAAGCCGATGGCGCATTGCCCGCCAGTTGTTGTTAGAAAGCATATTCCTTGCGCTTGCGGGGGGGCTCCTTGGCTTGGTAATGGGAATATGGCTGAGTAATTGGCTTCGACTGTCGTTACCGGAAACGTATCTCGGCGCGCCGCTCAAGCCCGATCTAGCGTTGGACGCGCGCGTCTTCGGCTTCACGCTTGCAGTTGCGGGTCTGACCGGCGTGTTATTCGGTCTCGCTCCCGCGTGGCAGGCGTCAAAGGTAGATTTGGTCTCGGCGCTGAAAGGTCGGCGCAAGCATGCCTGGAGAGCAGGGTGGATCACAACGCGCGAAGTCTTGGTCGTGACGCAGGTGGCGCTATCTGCCACCATTTTGGTGGCTGCTGGTTTATGCGTTCGCACATTACGGAACGCGCGCGCGATTGATACCGGCTTCGACATGGAACGAGTCTTAACAGCGCGAATTGATCTGGGAAGGCAAAACTACTCTGAATCGCAGGGACAAGCATTTTATCAACGTTTGATAGAACGAATGGAGGCCGTGCCGGGAGTAGAAGCGGCAAGCATTGCGTTCAATGTGCCACTGTCAGGATTACAAGCCGCCACGAGAATTCATCCCGAGGGTCGTCCGCCTGAAACCGGGCGCATGCAAATCAGCTTTAATTTTGTCACGCCTTATTATCTTAAAACCGTAGGCATTCGATTGCTGAGGGGACGGCATTTTTCCGCCCGAGATGATCAACAATCGCCGCGCGTAGCGATCGTCAACGAGGCGCTTGCGCGGCATTACTGGCCGAATGAAGATCCGATCGGCAAACGCTTCCAGTTCGGCAGTAGCGATCCCAACAATCCGCTAATTGAAATTATCGGTGTCGCGAGCGATACAAAAGTGGCGAATCCGTTTGCCCCTCCAAGAATGTATTTCTATTTGCCGCTGGCGCAACATTACCAAAATCAGGCGGCTCTACATCTGCGAACCAACGGCCCGCCGGAGCGGTTGATCGCCGTGATGCGGCGCGAAATCGCCGCGCTTGATCCTAGCTTGCCGGTTTACAACTGCAAAACGCTGGCGAGCTATCTCGATGACGCGCTTACACCACAACGATTGGCCTCCTATCTGATCAGTGGGTTCGGGGCATTAGCGATGACGCTGGCAGCGATTGGCATATATAGCAGGATGGCCTACGATGTTGAGCGACGCGCGCGCGAGATCGGAATCAGGATGGCTCTTGGCGCGCAAACGCGTCACGTGCTGCTTCTGATCATCAGACAGGGAATGACCCTGACGGTGATCGGCGTGGTAATAGGATTGATCGCCGCCCTCGCAGTAACACGATTAATCAAAGGTTTGTTGTTCGGCGTGAGTGCGACTGACCCACTGACGTTCGGGGTGATTTCTGTATTGTTGGCAGCGACAGCGACGCTGGCATGTTATGTTCCGGCGAGGCGGGCCACGAAGCTTGATCCGGTCAAGTCGCTGCGCTATGAGTGATTACCCTGACATCATCTTCGCATGATATTTTAACGATACCCGAACGCCTAAGCGCGCCTGGAGCTAAGCGCGCTTAGGCGAAATTCTCGTGGCGTCATTCCGGTCGCCTCGCGAAAGATTTTGGTGAAATGGCTTTGGCTCGCGTAGCCGACCTCGGCGCCGACCTCGGCGATCGGCAGATCGCTCTCGGCCAGCATTCGCCGCGCCCGCTCGATTCGCAGCGAGGCCAGATAAGAGTGCGGCGTCGCGCCGGTGATCTTTTTGAAAAGCCGCGCGAAATGAAACTCGCTCAGATAGGCCGCTCCGGCGATCTCGGCCAGAGTGAGTTCGCGCCCGCAGTTGTCGCTCATAAATTCAATCGCGCGTCGCAACCGGCGGTCGACGATTCCCACGCGCGACAATTCGACCTCGTCCGACCGCTGCGTGTCGATGTGCGCCCGGAGCAGATAGACCGTGAGCTGATTGACGAGCGAACGGATCACCTCTTGCCACCCCGCGTCTCCGCTTTCGATCTCGGACGCGATCGCGTCGAGCGTGGCGCGCAATTTCGCGTCTCCGGTCAAAGGCTTGAGCGGCTCACGGAATAGCAGGCTCAGTCCACCGCGGCGCATCCGCAGACGCGACGCCGTTTCGATGAGCAGCGCGGGCGCGAGGCGAACCAACAGCAACTCGCTATGACCGCGACTCGGCGCGAATTGGACCGCCTGGTTTGGGTTGGCGAGCAGGCTCGCGCCCGACGGAAGGTTCGGGATTCGAGATTCGAGAAAATGGATGAGCAAGAAATCAGGCTGCGCGGGCGCCCCGGTCGAGCGACCCGCGAGAACGCGCCGCTCGATTGAAAAGTCCGATTCGATCAGGATGCGCGGCTGGCCAGCTTCTTTAATCTCTGATTACCTCCCACCCTTTGATTTGAGGCTCACTCCATAGGTCATGTCTCGAACTGTCGCCCTATTGGTGGGGGTGATAGACGCGGTAATCGATCTCCTGAAAAATCGAGTCTTTGCTCTCGACGTCGGCCAGCCACGCCTCGTTAATCTGGCCGGCGTTGATCATCTCATAAAGCCGCGTGAAGCGGTGGATGTGGTCTTTGAAGCGTTTGACCGCGTATTGCGCCATCGTTCCTGTGGTTATGATGAAGGCCCAGTCGGAGGATTGCGCCAGCAATAATTCTCGCGCAGCCTGGTTCAACGCCCGTTTCAATAACCCGTCGGAATGCGGGAAGCGCCAGGTGAGCTCAACCATTCTCTGTTCGGCCGCATGCTGGTGCATGTACATCCAATCGGTCTGCCCGTTGATCCAGACACGGTTGTAGCCTTCGGCGCCCCACGACGAAGCCGACGGCGCCTGCCTCTGGTTGTGTGGATAGATGCGCAGGTAATCGATCGGCGAGATCAGTTCGATCTCGTCCTGGTCGTAGTGAATCTTTTTGAAGAGATAGAAAAGGAATTGCGGCCCTTCGAACCACCAATGTCCATACAGTTCGGCGTCGTAAGGCGCGATGATGAGGGGCGGGCGTCCCAGGCTCGGGTTCAAATGACGCGCCTGACCCTGGCGATTAAACATGAAATTTCCGGCGTGCGTCGCGGCCTTGCCCGCGGCCCATTCTGGCACGTAGGGCGCCTTTTCGTGGAGCGGAACTTTGCCGGTTATGCGGTGATATTTGATCCCTACGTTGCGTCGCACGCCGTCGTCGTGCAGGTAAGGCCTGATGTAATCGTAATCGGGAGCGTCGTAGCCGAGGTCACGATAGAACTCACGATAATCGGGATCGCCGGGATAGCCTATATCCGAGCTCCAGACCTGTTCGCTGGTCTCAGTGTCGCGCGCGAAAACGGCCACTCCTTCCGGGGTGATGACTGGCGCGTAAATTCCCCGCTTCGGACGAGGCTCGCCGTAGAGGATGGCATGGGCGTCGGCGATGAAAAATTCGATTCCGGCCTCGCGCAGGTAGCGGTCATCGCCCGGATTGAAGGCGCATTCGGCCAGCCAGACGCCGCGCGGCGGTCGCCCGAAATGCTTGATGTAATTCTCCCGAGCGATCTGAATCTGGGCGCGTTTGACCGTCTCGTTCGACATCAGCGGCAAGTAGCCGTGCGTCGCGTTGCAGGTGATGATCTCCAGGAAGCCTTCATCCTGAAGCTGACGGAACCCCTGTACGATGTTGCGGCCATACCTGTTTTCGAAAACCTCGCGACATTCGTTGAAATGTCCGCGGTACATCAAAGCGCTCGAATGAAAATGCGGGGCTTCTTTACCGGTGCGCTCGACCTCTTTCTCCGCCAACTCGCACAGCTTGTAGATGTGCCGCAGGTAGCGTTCCTGCAAGAGCGGGTCGCACAGCATCTCGCATAACGGCGGGGTCATTGACATCGTCAGCCGAAACTTCACCCCTTCGTCGCGCAGTCGATTGAACGCCACGAGCAGCGGGATGTAGGTCTCGCTGATCGCTTCATAGAGCCAATCTTCTTCCAAAAAGTCGGGATATTCCGGGTGACGCACGAAGGGCAGATGCGCGTGCAGGATCAGACTTAGGTAGCCGATTGCCATAAGTTAGTGGTTGGTTGTTGGTGATTGGTGGTTGGCGGCGGCGATTCAAATAAACCAACCACCAACAACCAGCCACCAACCACCGATCAGTTTCGATTATCCCGATACCACGGCCTTTTGCCGCGTAACAAATTCGCGAAGCTGCGTGTCGGGTTGAGAAAAGTTCTGATCAAGAGTCTTGCCACGCGGTTGCCGATTTTGTCTTCAAGGCGCCGGACCAGGTAGAGATCGAGCATATCCTCTCCGACCAACCATCCAGTGCCGACGACCGGAGTGACGACGAGGTCGACATAGGCCATCGGGTGTTTGGCTTTGCCGTAAGGGCGCATGCCGATGTTGCCCAGAGAGGCTTCGCTGAACAGCCCGAGTTCAAATTGCGTGCTGTAAGCGAAACTCCAGCCGAAGGCCTTTAAGCGGCTCCGCCAGTAACTTTTATTCAGGCTGACTTCCTCTTTGACGCCTTTCGGGTCGTTATGGACCTGGATGAAGCCTGAGACCGAACCCGCCATTGGATGGCCGATGTAGTTGACCAGAAACGGGTCGCCATCGTCCCAGCCCCGCAGACTTCTCACGGCTCTGAAATAGTCCTTGAAGAACGGGCCTTTCAAATCCGCCCGCGTGCCATCTTCAGTCGCCAGTCTGAAAGCATGCTCAATGCCGAGGAAAATCATCGATTGCCTGAAGGCGGCGTTCCAATCGAACGTAGTCCTTTTCTGGCCTTCGCCGAGGTCCTGGTCGAGCGCATCATCAGGAAGTGGTTGAAACGAATCCGGGGGACAGTCTTGAGGATCGTCATGAGGAGCTTTCGACTTCGATTTTCCCCCCTCTTCGCCGCCCTCCTTGCCCTCCTCCTGGCCCCCCTCCTTGCCCGAGGCTGCGGTGGAGGTCGAATCGGAGGACTCAGAGAGATCCATCACGAACGCTCTGACGTCGTCCATTTGGGTTACGCGCAAAGCGGCGATGAACGCCCCGTCGAGATTTAAAATTCCGCCGTCTATCCGTCCGGACTTGCCAGACCAGCCGGACCGGCGGGTCTGACGCTCAATGACTTCGGGCGCAGGATCACGAGATCTGATCCACTCCGTTTCCATATTTCGAAAAACCGCTGACGCGGTTTGAGCCAATGATTCGATGGCCAAACACTGGCATAATATAAATGCCGTGACTGCTATGACCACCTTCCCTGTAACGCGCGAGGAAAACGAGAGACCACCTATCCACTTCATAACAACATCTTTGAGTGAATGTCTTAAATGACTTTTCCAAGGCAAACTTTGATTGTGTCGTTATCAGCAGCGAGGGAAGGGGTCCACTGCTCAAAATCTGTTTCGCTTTGATTAGTTGATTAAACAGCCGGAGCTTACACGTTGTGTTTTGACATAGCAAGTCATATGTTTAGCATTGTTTCAAGTTTCATATTTATGAAGCGAAACTATCCAATCCAACCGACCGAACCGGCTTCGCAATCAAGCGACCAGGACCATCAGACCGTCCTACCGACAATCCCAGAGCAGACCATCTTGGGGTCGGTCGAACGCGTGACCTACCACAACGAGAAGAACGGGTACACAGTGCTCCGCTTGCAAATTTCCGGGCGCGGCGAGCCGGTGACTGTCGTGGGAAACTTCTCCGCAGTGTCGCCGGGCGAGAGTCTGCGGGTGACCGGATGGTGGACGACGCATCCGCAATACGGCGATCAGTTCAAAATGTCTGATTACGCGATCACGCGCCCGGCGACGATCGCGGGCATCCAGAAATATCTCGGCTCGGGTTTGATCAAAGGAGTCGGCCCGGTCACTGCCCGCCGCATCGTCGAACATTTCAAAGAGAAGACGCTCGAAGTGATCGAGAGCGACGTCTCGCGCCTCGGCGAGGTCAAAGGCGTCTCGCGCAAACGCGTGGAGATGATTCAGAGAGCCTGGGAGGAGCAGCGCGCGATCAAGGAGGTCATGCTGTTTCTGCAAAGCCACTCGGTCTCGACGAGTTTCGCCGTGAAGATATTCAAGCAGTACGGGTCGGACGCGATCGCGGTCGTTGAAAAGACTCCGTACCGGCTGGCCGCCGAGGTCTATGGCATAGGGTTCAGGACTGCCGATCAAATAGCGCGCAACCTGGGGATGGCCCTGGACGCCGAGGAGCGGCTGCGCGCCGGATTGCAGCACACGCTGATGACGGCGACCGAAGATGGACATTGTTACCTGCCCATCGGCGATCTGATCGAGCGTTCCGCTGAAGCGCTCGAAGTCGAAGATCGGACGAAGCTCGAAGCCGCGCTCGAAAAGGCGCTCGACGACGGATTATTGAAGGTCGAAGAGAACGGCGGGGAACGGGCGATCTACCTGCCGCCGATCTGGCAATCGGAGCGAGGCGTCGCGCGGCGGTTGAAGGCGCTCCTCGAAGAACCGATCCGCGTTGATTCCAATCGGGTCGAATCGTGGCTCGATCGATTCGCCGCAAAACACGGCGTGGATCTCTCGGAAGAGCAGCGGCGG
>DASTMP010000096.1:0-69588 GCA_035714085.1 Blastocatellia bacterium | reverse complement strand
GTCGCCTGCAGGGCGTCATAGGTGGTGGTGCCGTAGGGCTGGATGCTGTTGACGTTCGCAAAAATGCCGAACGGAGCGAAGAGCGGGCGACCGCTATTCCCCGTTCCTGGCGGGCCGGCGTTGATGTTGATGAACCCCATCTGATTGACTGCGCGCGTGCCCACGTAGCCGACCGAGGTCGTGAATTTCGCCGGCAGTTCCCGCTCGATGAAGAAATTGAACGAGTGAATTCTGTCGCGTTCCGCCGTCTTCGGGAAAGTAGTCGTGTCGGTGTTTGCGGGAAGCGGCTGGATGCCGGCGTTGACATTCGGGGTAGCGCTCGTATTAATCAACCCCTGCCTGAGAGTGGTCACGGGGATGAAACCGTTGTCCACCGGGCCTTTTCCATCACCAAGATCAAATTTGATCGTCGTCATCGACCAGATGTTGGCGATCGGGTAGGCGTTCCTGACATCCTGGAAGGGCCTGGGGTCAGCGGATTGGCCGTAGCCTCCGCGAATCACCGTCTTGTCGTTCAAACGGAACGCAATCCCGACGCGCGGCAGGAACAGTCCCGCGGCTTCCGCCCCGGTGTCATATGGCACGCCGTCCAGCCCGCCGGTTAAGACCTGCCCGGTGGCCGGGTCGAAGCGGTTGATGCCGGTGTTGTCTTTTGTCGGGACTGGAAAGCGCTCGTAGCGCAGGCCGTATGTCAGCGTCACCCGGCGACCAATCTGCCAATGGTCGCGCGCGTAAAACGCGTATTGCCTCCAATACACCGAGTTCGGGTTGCGGAGCTGGTCCACCTTGCCCGCAGCGGTCGGCATACCAAGCAGGAAGTCAGCCCAGCTATGAAGTTGCTGGCTCTCCTTCCCGCTGGCATCGTTAGCTTGCAGGCGCGTCGCATTGCCGCTGAAGCCGAACGTGCCGCGCACCGTCTGGAAAGTTCCGCCCTGCGGCTGGAAGTGGTTAAGCTGAGGGTTCAAATAGTCGAATCCGAAACGGAACGAGTGAGCGCCATTAAGCCACGAGAGGTTTGCCGCGGCCACGTACTGATTATCACGGAACAAGAATGGATTCCCGGTGTTGTCATTGCCGATGTTGGTCCACCCACCGATCTGGAACGCGGGGACGCCGCCCTGAAGCCGGTCGGGGCCGTTGGTGCCAGGGATTTTCAGGACGTCCAATCCGAAGTTCGAATTGATATCGAAGCCTTCCGCGCCGATCCGCTGGCGTGTGTAGCCCACGTTCGCGTCTAGGACCAGCTTGGAGGTGAACGTGTAGGTCCCGCCGAATCCTAAAACTTGAATCCGGCCGGGAGCCGTCCCCAACTGCCCACCGTTCAGGGCGGGGCCGCTGACCTCTCCAAAGATCGGCGGATCAATGATGATCGTTGGCGAGATGCTGTAACGGCCAAACAGCGTCAGTTTGCTGCCTGACTCGTAGTTGATCTTGGTATCTATGTTGGTGCGATTGAACTGGCCGACGCCGGACGTCGCGAAGTTGTTGGTTAACCCGGGCAGGTTCGGTTGCGGCAGGCGCTTCAGGATCTCGGTCGCCGCGAGGTCGATCCGGTTCGCGGGAATCGTATTGTTAGCAAAGGGCGTGCGCAGTCGCGGGTCGGGGTTCGATAGCGGATCGTAAACAGTGATCCCTGTTCCCGTGAAGTTCACGTTGCCGGCGGCGTCCGGCCGCAGGGTCGCCGGCGCGACGGTAGCCGTGTTCCCCGCCGCGTTCCGCTGCGTCGTGCGTTCAAGATCGGTGAAGAAGAACAGCTTGTTCTTGCCGTTGAAAACCTTCGGAATATAGACCGGGCCGCTGACTGCATAGCCGAACTGCGCGAGGATATTTTTCGGGATGTCCTTCTGGTTCACGGGTTGAAAGAAGCGGCGGGACAGAAAGGCGCTGTTGGTATCGTAGCCCCAGCCGATCCCGTGTAATTGGTTTCCACCCGTCTTGATGGTGACATTGACCGCCGCCCCGCCCGCGAGTCCCTGCTCGGCGTCGAATGCGTTGGTGACGATGTTCACTTCCTGGATGGATTCCGCCGGCGGCACGTAAACGGTGTTGGTCGGCAGCCAGGGGTAAATGACGCTCGAACCGTCAATCCTCGTATTGTTCTGCAAACGTGATACGCCGTTGACGTTATATGAGATGGACCTCTGCGGGTTGCCGGCCGCTGAGTTTTCTTCGCCGCTGCCATTGCCGACGAACCCCGGGCTCCTTGATGTTCCTGGAATCAGCTGAATCAGAGTCTGGTAGTTTCGACCGACGCTGCCGAACAGCGGCAGGTTGTTGACCTGACGGGCCGTCTGCGTGATATTGACATCAGCCCGCTCGGTTTGCAGTGTCGGAGTGTCCGCGCTGACCTGAACAGTGGCGGTAACGTCGCCCACTTGCATCTGCGCATCCAGTCGCCGGGTCGTATTTGCTTCTATCCTGACGTTTTCTTGAGCCAGAGCTTTGAAATTCTGGGAGGTGACGGTCACCTTGTAGACGCCCGCCTGAAGGCTGTTAAACAGGTACGCCCCTCTTTCATCGGTGACGACGCTGGTTGAAACTCCCGTGCCGATGTTTTGCGCCTCGACTTTGGCTCCAGAGACGACTGCGCCCGTCGGGTCCGTAACATTGCCCGTGAGCGAACCGTACAAAACCTGCGCATCGATGACGCGCGGCGTCACAATCGCCAGGAGCAGTAACAAGGCTGTTGGAATCAGATGTCGCTTCTTCATAGATTGATCCTCACTTGAAACGTATTAACGTCCCAGCGGTCGCCCGAACACGCGACGACCGAAGTCTGGGAAATCGAGCGCGCCCCCGCAATGTCAGAGGCGCAACCGCTTGACGCCGTCGCCAAGCCTGTGGATTTCTCAGCAAAGCCAACCTATTACCGCTTATGTGGTGATAATCGCTGCCTTAGATTTATTAGTCGTGCGGATTATTTATTTGTTCGAGTCGGCAACAAAACAATGAAAAAAGGAATTCCGTTTATGCCACCGACGGCGCTCCGAAGTGTTTTTGCAACACGAGCGCGATGGTTCCACGCAGTCTCGGATCGCCAGTCGGGTCTGTAGGAACAACGCGCGTAGGCGCGTGAGTGAAGGAGCGGCTTTTGACCACAGCGTCGATGATCGGGCCGACCCGGTTCCAGGCTCGGGTTATCTCTCCAACCACCACTATGATATCCGGGGCCAGTCCTGTGACGAGTAGCGCGATGCCCACCCCCAGATAGCGCGCCACCTGACTGATGGCGTCTACAGCTTTCGGATCCCCTTGATCCGCCAGCCGCAAAATGTCATCGAAGGCCGGCGCCGCGGCAAGCGACTTGGCCGCCGCTTTACCGTTACGAACGGATGAGGAAGAACCGGTGTAATAGCGAATCGCCGCCGAGTTCGAAGCGTAAACTTCCCAGCAACCTCGGTTGCCGCATCCGCATTCAAGCCCTTCATCCACAATGGTGATGTGCCCGAACTCTCCGGCCATCCCGGTGGAGCCGCGCGCCAGTTGGTGATTCAGAATCAATCCAGTTCCGATTCCCTCCGAGATGGTGACGGCAACCAAATTCCGCACGCCCTCACGTCGCGGCCCGAACCAGAACTCGGCCAGCGCGCAGGCGTTCGCGGCGTTCTCCAGCTCCACCTGAAGCCCCGTGGCCTCTTCCAGCCGTGTTTTTAAATCAACCGGCTCCCAACCCAGATTAGGGGCGAAGACTAGCCGCTGGGAGTTCAGGTCGACTCGTCCGGGCAGACTCACGCCGATCCCTTCATAGCTGATCTCCGGGCGTATCTTCATCAGATTGCGAAGTCGCGGCGTCAGATCCGCGATGAAGCGTTCCGGATCCGGGGCCGTCGGCAACGACTCCTGCGCCACGAAGTTGGCGTCGAGGTCTGCCAGGCCGACGGTGGTCGTGGCTGGACGAACATTGACCCCGATAATGCCCACCCGCTCCTTGTTCAAGTGGAGGAAACGCGGCCTGCGCCCCCGCGGGACGCGACCGCTCGCGCCCTCCCTCACCCAATCCTCTTCAATCAATTTTTCGGTGATTACGGAAACAGTGCTGCGCTGAAGTCCGGAATGACGGGCCAGATCGGCCCGTGAAATGGGCTGATGTTTACGTATCAGATTGAGCACGATTCGACGGTTAATGTCACGCGCCGTCACGCTTGTCGCCACCTGAAAGTTGGTCAGGTCGATCTTCCGCATTTCAACTCACTCGCCTCAGCCCCGAATAGCTATTTGTGAATTAAGAACAGTCCTTAATTCGACTGTCGAACTATATCATCAGGTGGGGCTGATTACCAACATTTATTTAGCCAATAATATAGGACAAGAAAATATTTCGACATATATATGTCTTCTGCCGCTATATGTCTTCTGCCGCTATATGTCTTCTGCCGCGGAGCGGCTTTTGATCTTAGCCGTGTGCTTTAGCGCACGGATCAGGCGCCAGTTTGTATTCCTAGTCGCGTCAGCGACGGTTGAATGGATTCAATATGCCGACTCAATCGTCGCTCACGCGACTGGGGATTCTCATCGCAACACAACCGTGCGCTAAAGCACACGGCTAAGATCAAAAGCCGCTCTGCGGCAGGGAGAATTCAATAGAGGAAACTAGTAGTGCAGTTCGAAATATTTCAACTGTACTTCAACCACTTTGCCAGCTCCGGAATCGTAGGCCGTTTGCCATACATCAGCACGCCGACGCGGTAAATCTTCGCGGCAACCCAGGTGAGGGCGATGATTGACGCGACCAGCAGAATGATCGAGACCGCGATCTGCCACGCCGGCGCCGCTCCGAGCGCTATCCGCAGAAACATCAGCGAAGGGCCGAAGAATGGAATTAATGACAGGACGGTCACCGCCACGCCGTTCGGATTCTCCATCGCCAGCGTCGAGACCACCATCGAAACGGCGAAGGTCATTGAGACCGGCCATTGCGCCTGTTGCCCGTCATCTTCGTTCGAGACTACGGCGCCGATCATCGCGTAGAGCGCCGCGTAAAGGAAGTAGCCGAGCAAGTAGTAGGACATGAAAAAGATCATCAGTGAGACCGAGACCTTCGGCATATCGAACGCGGCGCCTGCAATGGCGGCGCCGGCGGACAGGGCGCTGAGAGACATGGCTGAAACCGCCCATATCACATATTGAGTCAACCCGACCAGCCCGATGCCGATCACCTTGCCCAGCATCAGGTCGAACGGATTGACCGACGCCAGCAGGACTTCGATGATGCGCGACTGTTTCTCTTCCATCACGCCGCGCATCACGGTCACGCCGTATATCAGCACCGTGATATAGATCAGCATGACCAGCGCTAAGGCCAGCAGGACGCGCCCGCGCTCGCTTTCGCCCCGCTCGTTGACGACCGTGAGTTCTACGCCCCTCGTCAGATCGCGAATCCGCCCGGCGTCCAGCCCTTCCAACGCGATGCGGCGTTCACTGATGGCGTTTTGGAGCGCGCCTTCCAATCGCCTCTGATTCGAAAAGCCGCCGGCGTTCTTCGCGTAAAACTTGATCTCTTCCTGGCGCAAGGCGTCGCGCGGCAGGATCAAATAGCCGTCTAGCTGTTTATCGGCGACGCGTTTGGACAGGACCTGCCGGCGCGCTTCGAGTTCTTCTTGCGAACTGATCTCCTCGCGCGACAGTTCGTATCGCGGCTGGCCCGGTTTTGAGGGCGCAAGCGCCAGGGTCAGGCTTTCGAAAAGATGGGCGTCGCCACTCTGGTCGAGGGCCACGATCTGGTATTTGTCAGGCCCCGCCGAACGCCCCAGGAAAACAGGAACGAGGATGAAGGACGACATAATCAGCGGACTCAGGATCGTGCCGATGATGAAGCCCTTCGAGCGAACCCGCGTCAGGTATTCGCGCTTGATGACCGCTTTCAATTTATCCATAAGGCCTTAGCCCGCCGATTCCCCAGAAAATAGACAGGATTAACAGGATTGTTCAGGATTTGCGCATTGAGTTGAATCCTGAGAAATCCTGTTAACCCTGTCTATTTTCACATTATTTTAGGGTCTTCCCCAACTCTTTCAAGAACCTTCGTGTGAATTTCGCGGCTTCCCTGTTCTCGCCCAGTTCGCGTTTCAACCTCTCGAAATCTTCAGGCGTGTCCACGTCGCGCCATTCGGGCAGCAGGACCAGATTCAGCTCGGCCTCTCTAGCGCGCTCTATCGTAGCGTCCAGTACGCCGGCGGCGCCCCAAGGGATATCCTCGAAAATTCGCCTGTGGAGTTTGCGCATCCCGACGAGGTAATAACCGCCGTCATCGGCCGGGCCGACTACCACGTCGTCGTCGGTCTCGAAACATTCGAAGGCGTCGAACACGTATTCGCCCGGCAGCGTCGGGCTGTCCGCGCCAATAACGACCACGGACTCGAAGCCGAGATCGAACAGGTCGGCGAAACAATTGGTCAACCGCTCGCCCAGGTTCTCGCCGCGCTGCGGGATCATCAGGGAGCCCTCGCGCTCAACATCTTCAAAAGCCGCCTCTTCGCCTTCGGGAGTGTAGCAGAGCGCGAGCCCGAGATTCTCGCGCTCCTCCCTCACGTCTTCCATCAACGCGAACGTGTCGCTGAGGAATGCGACATAGAGACGTCTCGCCTCTGGGGGGCTGAGCGCGCCCGACAAGCGGGTTTTTACCTCTCCCTCGCGCGGCGCTTTCGCTATCACGACCAATGCCTCTTTCAATTTTATCCTCAGAAAATCAACCACGAAGAAACGAAGAGCACGAAGATTGTTTCTGATCTTTCTTCGTGTCCTTCGTTTCTTCGTGGTTGATTTTCATTCTTTTCAGGGTGTCGATGTGGTGACCTGAAAGCTCCCTTGAAAATCAGTCCTTAGAACTGCGCTCGATCCGCTTCGCCTCGTCCCAATACCCGTCCATCTCCTCCAGCGAAACTTCCGACCAGGCTCTTCCCTGCTCAGCGATCCTTTTTTCGACGTGTTTGAAACGACGGCGGAATTTACGGTTCGTGGCTTTGAGCGCGCTTTCGGGCTCCACGCCGTTCCAGCGGGCCAGGTTGGCGACGACGAAGAGAATGTCGCCGATCTCGCCGGCGACGGCTTCGTTCGAGACTCCTTCGCGGGCGACCTCTTCGCGCAATTCGCGAATCTCTTCTTCGAGCTTTAATAAAACGTCATCGACTTTTTTCCAGTCGAACCCGACGCGCGCCGCTTTGGTCGTCAATTGAAGGGCTTCGAGCAGAGCCGGCAGTTTCAAAGATACGCCGTCGAGCAGCGATTTTTCTCCCTCTTTTCCGCCCTCTTTACCGGAGACTTTTCGTTCGGTGGCTTTGATCGCCTCCCAGTTCGCCAACACGTCAGCCGTGCTGACGGCGCCTTTCTCTTCGCCGAAGACGTGCGGATGCCGGCGCGTCATCTTTTCGTGAACGCGGGCGATTGATTGATGCAAGTCGAAATGGCCTTTTTCGACGCCGATCTGCCCGTAAAACACGATCTGGAAAAGCAGATCGCCAAGCTCATCGCGCAGATCGCTCCAATCTTCCGCTTCGGCGGCCTCAATCACCTCATAAGCCTCTTCGATCAGCATTGGGCCGAGCGTCGCGTAAGTCTGCTCGCGATCCCAGGGACAGCCGTCCGTCGCGCGCAATCGCGCCATCATATCGATCAAGTCTTGAAATGTTCTTTTCTCATCCATCCGTTTTTCGTGATTACACAACAGTGTTCTTTCCGCAATCACTTGCCGCTCATTCCCTGCCTAAACTACCGACTTGGCCGCTACAGCCTGTTATTTAATCGCGATTGAAGATTAACAGAAAATGCGGCGCCGCAACACAGACTGACCGCCCCCTATTCCAAACAGAACATGGCTGCAAATAATTCGAGTGTTTCGTTATGTCCATTCAGGAATTGTCCATACAGGAAAAATTTACACGGCATTCAATCAAATCATCATTCTTAGGGGTTCGCAAAAAGTTATTGTTGATTTTTTAGTTCAGGTTTCCTTAGACTGCGACTGTGAATAAAGCCCCTGCTTCAGAAGCGATTCTTTGGGACGCCCCGCAATCCAAGGAAACCTGAGCCATTTCTTTGATACCGATCGCTTTCAGCTCTGTAGCACAGCAATTGCTAAATTAGCCAGAGCGCCGATACCGCGAAACACCCTCAGGAATCTGCTGAGGGCAAATTCGCCCCTCAGTGCCTATAGAGAAGAAAGTAAGGAGGCTTAAACATGCTGGCATCTGCTGTCAATAGCGCATTTCAATCAGTTTCGTTTCCAAACTCGAAACCACGTTTGTTATTGGTTAGTGATAGTTACGACCGTCTAAAATCATTAGAAGCAGGTCTTAATCACACCGAATTCGATATCACGATGGTCTGTACATTAGAAGAATTGGTCACAGCCTGTGACATTCGACATGACGTGGTTGCGCTCGATGTCAGCCCCGAACATATTGCGCCAATGCTGAAACAAATCCGGACCAGCGCATCACATACGACAGTGCCCGTACTCGTCGAAGCGACGCGCCTGGCGAGTGACCTCTCGCTCGCCGGATTGCTGCCAGTATATCGGGCTATGCCATGCAGTCGTATGGAGATGCTGACGCTTGTGCAGCGCGGCGCCGAACCTGACTCCGTCGATCCGGCGCGACGACACATACTGTAACGCCATCAATATCCGCGCCTCACTGATGGTTTCACAGACGAGCCTCGGCGATGCTAGAATCTCCATTCTTCGAATCTGGTTAAAAAACTCATCGCGGAGGCGCATCTGGTCTGGTGACCGGCTCGGACTTCAAATCCGTTGGACCGGGGCGAAAGCTTCGGGTCGGTCGGGTTCGATTCCCACACGCCTCCGCCAATCCCTTTCCTCAAATAATAGGGACATAGACAGGATGAATAGGATTTTTCAGGATTGGCCGAAGAACGGCGCATGACAGGCCACTTCGAACATCCTGGAAAATCCTGTTCATCCTGTCTATTTCGGCTGTTGAACATCCACGCGTAACCCTTCGCGGGCAATGCGATACGGAATAATTTGTCCTCCGGCTTTGGTCAGAGAGTCTTCGACTTCGGCCTTGCGCCCCTGCCCGCAATAGAAGGCCACGCATCCGCCGCCACCCGCGCCGCAGACCTTGGCCGCCTCGGCGCCGGACGCGCGCGCGATCTCGATCAATTGATCAATAAATGGGGTGGTGATTCCTGGGGCGAGTTCACGACGGCTGGCCCACTCTTCGGCGAAAATCGCGCCGACCCCGTCGAATGCGCGCTCAGTCAGGGCCTCGTCGATTTTCAAAGCGGTGTCACGAATGCGCTCGAACCGGTCGAATATTCCGGGCGCGTTGTCGATGTGGCGTTTGTACATCTCCCAGTTGTTGACGCCGGAATTCCGCGGCGCGCCGGTGAAACAGAGCGCCACACGCCGCTCCAATTCGTCGAGATCGGTCACGACCTCTTCGCGCGTCACGCCTTCGACCCCCAGCTTGACGCGCGAAACCCCGCCGTACACCGCCGGGAAATAGTCCTGATAGCCGGCGGGGACTTTCAAGACCTGCGTCTCGACATTGATCGCGATGAACGGAAGTCGCTCCGGGCTGTAGCGTTCGCCGATCAATCTGTTGAGCGCCCCGCAAACGGCGATGTTGAGAGCCGACGATCCCGCCAACCCCGCGCCCGCAGGCGACATGCAATCCACGCTGATGTTCAACCCGGTCGGAGGTTTGAAGAAACAGATCAGTTTGGAGATGAGCGACAGTTCGTCGTCGTCGCGCAACTGTTCTAGCGAATCGACGTCAATCTTAACGTTGCGGTCTTTCGATTCGACGACGAACCGGGAGTCGTCCCGCGTCTCGATACGGCATTTCGCATACTGGTCGATCGCAAAATTGATCGTTTGCGAATAGTCATGGAAGAGGTAGAGCGGCCACAGGTCAATCGTGCCCCCGGCCAGGTCGATCCGCGTCGGCGCCTGCGATTCGATGATCAATCAATCTCTCCTTGTCAGGTTTCAGGTGTCAGGTTTCAGGTTTCAGGTTTCAGATTTCAGATGTGAAGTTTTAGGGTTGAGGTATGAGAAAGATTTCTTTTCTTCTAAACATGCCACCCAATCAAACATTTAAACCTGACACCTGACACCTGACACCTGGCGCTTAAGGATCGCTTCCCCGACGCATCGCGCCCTGCGTCCCCCCGCCTCCCCGGCTCTCCCGGTCCTGGTCTCTCTCCCCGGTCTCATGCGTCACATGCAACCTCTCACTCAAGGTTTCGGGTAAATGGATGTGAGTCGGCTCCATCTCGGGCACGCGGCGAGCGATCACATAACGCTCGATCAAATAGAGCGCCAGGGCGATGGCGCAGGCGATCCCCAGTCCCACCAACACCACGATCCCGGCGCGCCTGACGCGTCCGATGATCACGCCTATGGCGCCGCTGAAGGAGAATCCCATGCCGATCAGAATCAGCGCCCACGCGGCGCAACTGAGCAAGGTCAACGGGCCGAACCGGCGGAGAAACCGCATGTGAGCGAATCCGAAGAAGATCGCGCTCGCCGTCCTCAACCCGTAAACGTATTTGACCAGGAAGATCGAATAGATGCCGAAGCGGGCGCACAGACTCTCCAACTGCGGTTTAGCGCGTCGATAGAAATTACTATTCTTGATCCTCTCTTTGCCGGAGTAACCGATCAGGTAGCTGATCGAATCGCCGATGAAGCCGCCGAGCGTGCTGGTGAGCAGCGCCTCGCCGAAACTGAAGAGGCCGTAATGCGCGAGGACGCCGGCGAACAACAGCGTTAGATCGCCCTCGATCATTACGCCAAAGAACACCGCCCACAGACCGTACTGCCTGATCAAATCTTCGATAAGCATTGTTTCGTTTCAATCCGCGCCTCACTTCAACCGCGAGGCGAATGGGCCGGGACTACCACGCGAGTGAGCGGCGTAAAGATACTTGATGCCCCCTAACATCGCAAGCAATCAAAACTTAAAGGGGGCCTGAGAAGGAGAGGCGAGGAGGGGCGGTACGAAAATTGACAGCCCCTTCGTGCGGCGTTATATTCCGCCGCGGGTGAAACCTATGACACAAACAAATGCTCCGCGACAGTCTTCTCAGGCTACTACCCACAAGTCCGCCTTGCTTGGAGTAGACCTGGGTAGTAACCACATTCGTGTCGGAACGGTTGATCCTGCAGGACAGGTTCTGGCGTTCCGTCGCGAGCCTTATTCGGAAGAGGCGAGGAAAAGACCCCGCGCGCTGGCCGATCAAATCCTGTCGGTGTCCTGGCAGATGGCGGAAGACCAGGCAGCGACGGCGCCGGTGTCGGCGGTCGGCGTGGCTTTCCCCGGACTGGTCAATCAGGCGAACCAACGCGTTATCGAACTTGCGCAACTGCCGAGCCTGGCGGAGATCGATCTGCGCCGGGAAATCATGCAGGCGTTCGGCGTACCGACGCATTTCGAGAACAACGCCAACGCCGCAGCCTTCGCCGAAATGGCGATTGGGGCTGCGCGTGACTCGAGCGACTGGCTTTATCTGCACATCGGCGCCAACGTGAGCGCGGGCCTAGTCCTCAACGGGCAACTGCATCGCGGCAAATCGGGGCTGGCGGGCGCGATCGGGAATATGAACGTTTACGCCGAGCACCCGGGCAACCTGGTGCCGCTCCAAGCGATGGCCTCCGCCGAAAGCGTCGTCCGTCGCACGCGCGAAAGGCTGCAGAAAGACAGAACCTCATCGCTCTCCAAACTCGGGGCGATGGGTGGCTTCACTTATGATGACATCATAACGCAGGCGCACGCCGGCGACGATCTGGCCAAAATGATGCTGAGCCGCACCGGGGCTTACATGGCCATGGCCATAGCCGATGTCATAAACCTGCTCAACCTGGCGATGGTCGCCATCGGCGGCGCTCCGGCTGCGAGACCGTTCCTCACCGCCTCCATCGCCGAGGGCGTCCGCGAGCGCGGATTCACGGCGTCAGTCAGCGATTGCCAGGTCGTCGCGGCGGAGTTGGAAGTCGAGGCTTCGGTGATCGGCGCCGCGCTGCTGGCCGCCGAATATAGAATATAGAAGATCGAAGATCGAAGATCGAGGTTCGCGTCATTGCGCGTATAGCCATCTTCCATCCTCGATCCTCTATTCTCGATCTTCGATCCTCTATTCTCGATCTTCAATCCTCGACCTATGCCTTCGGATGCGCCTTGTCGTAGACCTCCATCAGCTTGTCCATCGAAACATGAGTGTATTGCTGAGTAGTTGAAAGCCTGACGTGGCCGAGCAGTTCCTGGATCGCGCGGAGGTCGGCGCCGGCGTCGAGCATGTGTGTGGCGAAGGAATGGCGCAGGCTGTGCGGGCTGATGTGGTGAATATCGGAGCAAATCTTGACATACTTATCGACCATCCTTCCGACCGACCGCGTGGTGATGCGCGTCCCCTGATAATTCATAAAGACCGCCGCCGGATCGAGCTTTTCAGGATCGGCTTCGGCGAGCAACTCGCCGCGAACGCCGAGGTAACCCTGTAAAGCCTTCTTGGCGTGTTCGCCGAACGGGACGATTCGCTCTTTGCGCCCTTTGCCTTTGACGCGGAGGGTCTGGTTGTTGAAGTCAATGTCGGTGAGGTTGAGGTTGACCAGCTCGGAAACGCGGATGCCGCTGGCGTATAGCAGTTCCAGGATCGCGCGGTCGCGAAGCCCGAGCGCCGAGTCGGTTTCGGGTGTCTCGATGAATTTGATCATCTGCTCGATGGTCAAGTGGTTCGGGAGCTTGCTTTCGACGCGCGGGCTGTGCACCAGGCTTGCCGGATTCGCTTCGAGTATCCCTTCGCGGCAGAGGTGGCGAAAGAAAGTTCTGAGCGCAGCCACCTTGCGGTGAATCGAGCTTTTCTTCTTGTTCTGCTCGTACAGCGAGGCCATGTATTCGCGGATTGTCAGATGGTCGATGTCGTGGATGTCCACCGCGCGGCGGAAGCCTTTGCTGTCGGGCGGCGCGACGTGGTCGTAAAACTGGACGAGGTCGCTTTCGTAATTGCGCAACGTGTGGTCGGATGCGTTGCGTTCGTATTTCAAATGTTTGATGAAATCATCAATGTATTTTTGCATCCTCACCCCCAGGTGTCAGGTTCCAGGTTTCAGATTCCAGGTTCCAGGTTGTCATCTTCCTTCTGACACCTGACACCTGATAGCTGATATCTGACCAGGTCTTTCAGCGCATCATCATTATCGCATAGGAACTCGATGCGGGCCGCGAAAACAGGCGTCGCTGACGATCCCGCGAAACCGGCGGGCAGATTGGCCGCGTCCTTCTCCGTCGTGATAACCGCCTCGGCCCGCGCTTCCCGCGCGCGTTCGACAATTTCCGACAACTCCTTGCGCGTGTAGCGGTGATGATCATCGAAATCGCGCCGCAGGGCAATCTCCATTCCGAGACCTTCAAGATCGGCGACGAAGCGGTCCGGACGCGCGACACCCGACATTGCGGCGACCCGCTTCCGCGCAAAATCGACGGGGCTGACGACCCCGGCGCCGTCTAGCCGGATCAACTCCGTCATCTTATGGCGCGCGTAAAAAACCGGCGTGTCCGCGCGGGCGAATCTTCCGATCGCATGTTCGAGCGCATGGCGATCGAACGGCTGATCGCTGCGCGTGACAATAACCGCGTCGGCGCGTCGCATCGCGGTTATCGGCTCGCGCAAACGGCCGAACGGGATCACCTTCGCCTGATCGAGCGGTTCGGAGGCGTCTATCAGCAGCAAGTTCAAATCGCGAGCCAGCCGCAGGTGTTGATACCCGTCGTCCAGAATGAAGACCGAAATCCGCATGCGATCTTCAAGCCACTTGCCCGCGGCGTAACGATCGCGATCTACGACAACGCGCGCGCCCGGGCAGAGATTCGCCAGCAGAAAAGGCTCATCACCCGACTCATTCGGCCCGCATAGAATCTCCCTCCCGTTCGACACCTCGACGCGGCCCCGGCTCTCGCGCTTGTAGCCGCGACTGAGGACGGCGACCTCACATCCTTCGTCGCGAAGAAAGCGGGCGAGGAAAGCCACGCATGGCGTTTTGCCCGAGCCGCCTACGGTCAAATTGCCGACGCTGATTACCGGCGCGTTCAGACTCCGCGTCTCGAGAAGGTTGTTTTCGTATAACGCGGCGCGCGCACGCACGCCCAGTTCGTAAAGTTTGGCGGGAGCGTAAAGGAAGGGATGAGTCACAGGCGGCAGAAACATATACATTTGTCATTTGTCATTGTTCAGTTGTCATTTGACATTGTTTGAACATTGGAAGATTTCCGGGCAATGACAGATGTCAAATGACAAATGAACAATGACAAATGGATCTCTTCGTTCATCTCAATTTGTTGACTATAGGTACTCCGCGATGATCTCGACGGTCCGCGCCGTCGCGCCGCGATTTTCGTCGATCGCGCGGCGGGCGTTCGAGCCGAGCGTCTCAGCGTAATGTTCATCGTTCAGCAGACGCGCAAACGCGCCCCGCAATTCCTCAGTCAACGCCTGAGCATCGGCGCCGCGCAATTGAAGAAGCCCGCCTCGGCGAAGAAACTCCGCCGTGATCTCGCGAAAATTCTCCATGTGCGGCCCGACAATGATCGGCTTCGCGTAGAGCGCCGGCTCCAGAATGTTGTGTCCGCCTTTCGGGACGAGGCTTCCACCGACGAAGACTGCCGAAGCGAAGCGGTAGAGGGCGGCCAGTTCCCCGACCGTGTCGAGCAGGATCACGTCGGCGGCCCCGCAATCTCCCTCCGGCGATGAACGGCGCGCCACTCGCAGTCGCGAGGATTTGAGCGACCGCGTCACGGCGTCGAACCTCTCAGGGTGTCGCGGGGCGATTAGCAATCGAACCCGCCCGAAGACATTCTCATTTCGCAATCCTTCGAACGCGGCGATGACCATTTCTTCCTCCCCTTCGGTCGTGCTGCCCGCGATGACGAGCGGCGCAGAATCTAGCGCGAGGGTTTTCGCGGTCTCGACGACCTTCGGCGAATCGTTCATACCACCGATCTCGAATTTGAGGTTCCCCGCGACGGCGACGCGGTCGGCGGGCGCGCCCAACTCGATTGCGCGGTCGGCGTCGAGGCGGCTCTGCATGCCGAACCGCGTGACAAGGCCGTATAAACGCCTGACGAAGAAGCCGAACTTCCGCGAACGCGTGAATGAGCGATCGGAGACGCGTCCGTTCGCGACGACCACCGGGATCCCCCTCGCTTCGCATTCGCTCAAAAAATTGAGCCACAGCTCCGACTCCATCAGGACGACCACCCGCGGCCTGATCGCGTCGAGCGCGCGCCGGACACTGAAGCTCCAGTCGAACGGAAAATAACAAACCCCGTCGGCTTCGGTCACACGCGAACGCGCGACGGCCTGCCCTGTGGCGGTCGTGGTCGAGACGATCAGGCGATTTTGCGGAAAGCGCGCCTTCAAGGCGGCGACAAGCGGCTTCGCGGCCAGCGCCTCTCCGACCGAAACCGCGTGAATCCAGACCGCCGGGCGCAAGCCCGATCCCCATTTCTCGTTCAACTCTTCGTGCGGCGCCTCCGGCAAGAGCCACAGGCGCTGACTGAGGCCGCCCACGTATTTGCGATTGAATATGGCCTGGTAGATGAAATAAGGAAGCATCGCGACAATCGCGATGACGAGCAGTAAGCTGTAAATGAAACGCATCTTTTGGTTTCCTTGACCCGCTGCGGGCGGCTTATATAAAGTCATCGCCGGCCTCGCTCCTCTACAACCATCTTACGGTACCGCGGGCGGTAGCGAGCAGGTTTCTATCAATCAGCTCATTATGGCGGCTCATTATGGAAACCTGCTCGCTACCGCCCGCGGTACTGTACCGGCAATACAAACATCAAGCAAAGGAGTTTCCGCTTGCAATATTCGCCTTCTCAGATCGTGCGGCTTTCATTGATCGCCGCCCTTTTGATCCTCTCACTCGAGATAAACCCTTTAAGCCAACCATCGAGATATCCAAAGAGACCGGCGCCGCGTAAGATCGGCTTCGCCGAGGCCCAAAAGTTGCTCGCCAACGAAAACGAAGGCAATTTGAGCAAACAACCCGGAAAATTCAGCAGAACGAAATTGAGCGGCGGGCAGGTGCTCGAACTCTATTACCCGATAACCGCGCCCGATCCGCGAAGGAGATTGAAGGCGACGACCGTGCCCGGTTACGGCATGCTTTACGAATCGGAACTGGCTTATAAGGAATCGAACCGCGTTCCCCACGTGCTCGAAGATTTGATCCCAGACGGCCACAAGCTGGTCGGCGACATTCCGCAATTGGTCGAGAGGCTCGAAAAACGCCTGCGCCTGGGCGCCGGCAAACTCGATTATTCGCGCGCGAGCTTGAAGCGCGTCGACGCTTATCTGGCCAGTTATCTGAGATCGCATTCGACGATGCAGACCGATCCGCAATTGTTTCAGGAGCTAACGGCGTATTACGGTGAGACGCTGCGGCGCGCGGTGAATGGCGAGTGGCGAGTCCGCAAAGACGAAGTATACAAATATCCCGAGCCTAATATCATAATCAGCAGTGGCAGGGCGAAGGAGATCAAACCCTGGAGTGGTCTGGTCATCATCCTTTACGATGAGGAAAAACGCGGCGCCGGATTGACGAAGCTTTTCGACGCCGACTTAGAAGCGGCAAGGTAGCCACCGAGAAGGAGACAAGGAGAAAAGGAGACAGGGAGAAAAGGGGAAAAGGGGAAAAGGGGAAAAGGGGAAAAGCGCCTTATCTCCCTATCTCCTTGTCCCCGTGTCTCCCTGTCCCCCATCTTCCTCTCTGTGGCTCTGTGGCTAATTCCAAATGAACGATCAATCCATCATTCTTGAAATGCGCGGGATAACGAAATCCTTCCCCGGCGCGCAGGCGCTCGGCGGGGTGGATTTCGCGGCGCAGCGCGGCGAGGTTCATGCGCTGGTGGGCGAAAACGGCGCGGGGAAATCCACATTAATGAAGATCCTCGCCGGAATCGTGATGAAAGACGGCGGCGAGGTCATCTTCGACGGGCGCGAGATCAATCCGCAAAATGCGGCGGAGGCCCAGGCGCTCGGCTTCAGCCTTGTGCATCAGGAATTAAGTCTCGCGCCGAACCTGACGGTCGCCGAAAACATCTTCGTCCGGCGCGAGCCGCGACGATTCGGCCCGCTCAATCTGATCGATTGGCGCAAGCTGAACGCTAAGGCGAAAGAACTGCTCGATCAGTTCGAGTTGGAGATAGCGCCCGACGCGCCGGTCAAAGGCCTGAGCCTGGCCAAACGCCAGATCGTCGAGATCGCGAAGGCGCTTGCGGTCGAGGCGAAGATGCTCGTCCTGGACGAACCCACGTCATCGCTCGAAACACATGAAGTCGAAATTCTCTTCAAGCTGCTGCGGCGGCTCGCCGATCGCGGACTCGGCCTGATCTACATCACGCACAGGATGGACGAGATCTTCCGGATCGCCGACCGTGTCACGGTTCTGCGCGACGGGCGACTGGTCGGGACGCGGGAGCGCGGCGAAACCGACGCCAGCGAGCTCATCAAGATGATGGTCGGACGCGAGCTTGAAAAGCTCTATCCGCCGAAAGCGAGTCGCGCGGGCGAAGTCGTCTTCGAGTTGCGCGGCCTGACGGCCCGCGGCAAATTCAAAGACGTGAATTTGACGGTTCGCCGAGGCGAGATTCTGGGGCTTGCGGGGTTGATCGGTTCGGGCCGCACTGAGGCGATGATGGCGGCGATCGGTCACGCGAGGCTCGATGGCGGCGCCGTTTTGATCGGCGGCGAGCGAGTCCGAATCGATTCTCCGCGTGGCGCGATGCGCCTCGGCGTCGTCTACTCGCCTGAAGACCGCAAATATCAGGGGCTGTTCCTGGCGCAAAGCGTGAGGGCGAACATCATCGCCGCGAGTCTGAAAGAATGCAGCGGCGCCGGCCTGATGCGTCGTTCTGTCGAACAACGGCTGAGCGCCGGCTTCACACGCGACCTGGCGATCAAGACTCCCGATCTGGAACGGGCCGTCGGCGCCCTGTCTGGAGGCAATCAGCAAAAGGTCCTGCTGGCGAAATGGCTGGCGACGCGCCCGCGCGTGTTGATCGTAGATGAGCCGACGCGCGGCGTCGATGTCGGATCGAAATCGGAAATACACCGCCTGCTCCGGCGCTTCACCGAGGCGGGCGGCGCGGTGATTATGATCTCTTCGGAGTTGCCCGAAATCCTGGGGATGAGCGACCGCGTCGCCGTGTTTCACGAAGGGCGCGTGGCCGGCGAGCTCGGCGGCGATGAGGCGACCGAGGAGAAGGTCATGCGGCTGGCGACGGGGGCTAAAAGCAGCTAAAACTTATGCTGATATATTTTTCTGCCCTCCATTTTTCTGTTGGCAAAACCGGGACAGAAAAATACGGGCCGATCCGTTCTAAAGTCTTCCGCCGATGGCCGAAACGATGCTCCGAAGCCCTCCGATGATCCGAGATCTTCAAGACCTCAGACCTATTTCGACTTGATCCCGCAAGGAAAAGACTTCGGCCTGAAATTGATAGATCAATGGAAAGCTGGCGGTCTCCGCGCCGGCCTCCGCCGCGCGCTGTACGTGCCAGTGGCAAAGGCCGAGTTTCGCGACCGAGCGTAAAAATTGGCGCCGCGCGTCGAAGAGGCGGCCATCGCCGATGGCCGAGGCGACCCACCCGGTGCGGCGGAAGACCGAGATCGCGATGTCGAGTTGGCGCTGAGTGATCAGCCCGCGCTTAACCTCCACCGCGAGCGCCTGTTTCAGAATACGCCCTTCGCGGTGAACCAGATAGATGATCACGGCAAGGAAGGCGCAGAACATCGGCGCCTCGATCAGAAAATACCCGGCGAGAAAAAACTCGCCGCCTTTGAGCGTGGCCAGGCTATTCCAGAGCGAGTGCAGGAAGACCGCGATGGAATAGCCGATGACCGGAGCGGCGACCTTCAGGGCCGCGTTGTGAGTCTCGCGAGCGACGCCGAAGCCGATACCTGTCATGCAAGTGAACAAGACGTGCGCATAAGGCGAAAGAACGCCTCGAAGAAGCAACGTCCCGATCAGGCCGCCCGCGCCGCCTGCGATCAGGCTCCGGTCGTAATATTCAATGTTCTCCACCGTCGCGAACCCCAGAGCCACGACGCCCGCGTAGACTATGCCATCGACCACGCTGTCGAAATCCTTGCGGAAAAACAACGCGACGATCAGCACGCAGACGCCCTTGGCGCCCTCTTCGACGATCGGCGCCGAGACGATGACGGTCATCGTCTCTCCAAAGGCGAACGCCGCGAGGCTGTTGGCTATCGCGGAGAAGAAGACGGCGATGACCGCTCCCCAGACAAAGGCGAAAATCAATTTTCCGGGCGGCTCGGGATCATAACGATCCAGCCACAAAAAGACGGCCAGGTAAAAGCCGGCCGGGATAATCGCCGATATCGTCCCTACAAACGCCACCCCGGCTCCGACACCATAGACGGTCAGCCCCGCCAACGTCAGCCCAACCACGGCGAAGACCATCCATACCAGACCCCAGCCGAGCGAGCTTTTAGATTTGCCGGAGTCGAAATAGGGATTGTAAAGACCCATGTCGCGCAGTCCGAGGCGCGCGGTCGGCGGAGCGTAATTGTCCTGATCTCGGAGCATTGTAATTGTCGCCTTTCTGGCTGGAGTCGAAGCGATGATTAAATTGGTAAACGGGGACGGCATTATACAAACCGGCGCGGCGAATAATCCAATCGGATTTGCATTCCAGGCCAAGGCGCCTTCTTCGCGCGAGGATGCGCCATCTATAACATTTGGCTTTGAATGGCGCAGGATGGCGCAGTCTCATTTGTCCCATTCCAATTTGTCTCACCCATGTTATAATTCGGCTGCCGTGACCTTAAGTCCCCGTGTAATGGCCGGCGCCCCATAACCGACTCGCTCCTCAGATATTTGTGGTTAACTCCGTAACCATTTTTCAACCTAATCCGAGGTCAATCGGACAGGCTGAAAGGCGAGTACGCCTCTTTTGCTTGGATACTTTTGCTTTCATCCCACGATTGTCCATGGAGCCAGGATATAGCTTAAAGGAGGAAATTTGTCATGCAGAAGCTGTTTCTTATCGTGGCGGTGACGATTGCGCTGCCCTTCATAGCTCTGGCGCAAGAAGCTCCCCGCGTTGAAACTTTCGGCGGATACTCATACATGCGCCTCGAAGACGCTGGGATTACGGGTCAGGATAGGGATCTGAACGGATATAACGTGTCAGGCACCGTGACCGTCTTCAAAAGATGGCTCGGGATCAAAGCAGACGTCAGCGGCCATTTCGGCGATTTGCTGACCAATATCACACCTCGCACTGATCAGGGACAGACCCTGTTTCTGTTCGGCCCGCAATTCACGCTGAGAAAGTTCCAGAGGTTTCAGCCATTCGCCCACGCTCTGTTTGGAGTGGGGCGTCAAACGCTGAGTAACGATACGCTCGGCATTGATCTCACTGACACCGCCTTCGCGCTCGCGGCCGGCGGCGGAGTCGACGTACAGACCCCACTCGGCCGCAAGGTTGCGGTCAGGTTGTTCCAGGCCGATTACGTGAGGACGAAATTCAATGACACCACTAGCGGCAATATCCGGGTCTCGACCGGCATCGTCCTACGCTTCGGTAAGATAGAGTGATGTCGAAACGATGAAAGCCAGGAGTGACAAGAAGGGAGTAGGGAGTGGGGAGTGGAGAGTGGGGAAAAGGAAATTGAGTTCCCATCCCCATTCCCCACTCCCCACTCCCTACTCCCTTTTTGCTTTCCTTGTCTTTTTAGCCCTTTTTGCTCCCACCTCTTCCTCCGTCTGCCGAATCGCAGGGAGAAATGTGTCCGGACATTGGATGCTGACGGCTCTTTGTGGCGCCGTCCTGGCGCAGGATCGGCCAATGGCGCCGGCGCTCGCCAGGCGTGAAGCGCCATCGCCCATCTCATCACCCATCTCATCAAAAGCCGAAGGTTCGGGCGATCACTCGCGCCGGGTGATCTTGCCGCCTCTATCAGACGCGGGTCCCGAGGCCGATCCGGCCCCAAGCCAGGTTCCGATGACGCCTGACGAGAGACGGAGCGAGGCCAAAAAGCGGTGGAGCGAGGCCGAAGAATTGCGCGCCACTGGCGCGACGGAATCTCTGCGCGCCGCGATGTCGAAATACGAGGACGCGCTCCGTCTGTTGCGGTCCGCTGACAAGGGCGGCAAAGGCGGCGAGCCTGGCGAGATCGCGCACACGCTCAACCAACTCGCGGCGATCTCCGACTCGCTCGGAGATCGCCAACAGGCGATCAATTACTACAACCAGGCGATCCCGCTCTGGCGCGCGGCGAACAACCGCCAGAGTGAAGCGTCCGCGCTCACGCAGCTCGGACGCGTCCACGATTCTTTGGGCGACAAACAACAGGCGCAGCGCCTCTTCGAGCGAGCGCGCCTGATCGTCCAGGCTTCGAGCCTGATGCGAACGGTCGGCGATGAGAATCGCGCGGCGTCGGCGACGTTCAACCTGGGCAAGCTTTATGAAGAGCAGGGACTGCCGCAACAGGCGCTGCAGCAGTACCAGAAGGCGCTGGAGATGTGGCGCGCCGCGAAGGACCGGCAGGGCGAAGCGTCGGCGCTCAACACCCTGGGAGGTTTCGCCGCGCGCGGCGGCGGGTTCGATGAGGCCGTTCAACTCTTCCAGCAATCACTGCCGCTCTGGCGCGCGGCGGGCGACAAACGCGGCGAGGCCGTGACGCTCAGCAATCTCGGATACGTTGTCAACGCACAAGGCCAGCGCCAGCGCGCGCTCGATTTTTATATGCAATCGCTGGCCGTCTGGCGCGAGACCGACGACAATCGCAACGTCGCCGCGACTTTGAATGACATCGGCAATATTTACGCCGGCCTCGGCTTGCCGCAGCAGGCGTCGAAATTTTTTGAGGATGCTCTGCCGCTGCGACGGTTAACCGGCGACAAGCGCGGCGAAGCGGCGACGCTCACCAGTATGGCCGGTGTGTATGTCGATTCGGGAGATTTGCGGAGGGCGGTCGCGACATATTCGCAAGCGCTGGAACTGCGCCGGATCACCGGCGACAGGCGGGGCGAAGCGACAACGCTCGGTAACCTGGGCTTCGTTCATCAAGCGCTCGGTGAATTGAACCCTGCGCTCGATTTCTACCAGCAGAGCCTGACTATCGCCCGGGACATGGGAGACAAGGCGCGTCTGGCGGGATCGCTCGCGAGCGCCGGCGAGATACAGCTCGCTCTCGGCGACAAGGCGAAAGCGCGCGCGAGCCTCGAACAATCCGTCGCCCTCTGGCGGGAGCTAAACGACCGCCGGCGCGAAAATAACGCGCTCGCCCAGCTCGCCGCCGTCTATTCCGCCCTCGGAGAGAGAGAGAAGGCGCTGCAGTCTTACACAAAATCGCTGTCGAATTGGCGGATGCCCAGGTCACCCGTCGCCGTGAGCAAATGAACACATATGTATCTCATTCCTTATTCCCCACTGATTCAGTAGAAGCGACTTCTCGCCCTTTCTTCACCTGCACGTTCAGATTCTCATCCGCGGCTTCATAAAAGATTCGCCCCTGCATCATCTCGTCGGTGGTTTTCTCGCCCCACTTCACAGTCTTGGAAGGATCGGGGTTGAACCTGTTCTTCGAGCTGTTGTCATAGGCCCCGATGAAGTCGACTTTGGTCCCTTTCGGTACCCGAATCGGCTCGTTGAGCACATAGGTCCGCTGCCAGTTGAAGTCGTATCGCGGGACTTCCAACGCCACTTCCTGACGCCCGTCGGGGTAAGTCATCCTCATCACGTAGGATTTGCCGCGCAGGTGCATGTGGACGTGGAAGAAGCTAATGACCGAGTCGGTGTCGAATGTCCTCGTCGAGGTAAGCGAATAGTTCGGATCGTTGGGCGGAATGCTGAGGTCTTTGCGGTCGCCGAACATCATCCGCATATGCTTCTTGATCAACCCGTCGGCGAAATAGACGCCGACCTGGGTTTGATCAAACGTCTCTTTCTCCGCCGGGGCGTAATGAATCTGGATGCCGAAGCGCATCCCTTTCGGAATCTTTATGGCCACTCCATGAGACAGCGTCACGGGCTGCACGCCCGGCGCCCAGCCCGCGACCATGATCGTGCCGCGCGCCGAGGGCTCGAAATCGCCATCGAAGAAACCCGATTCCGGCGCCTTGAGCCCGGGCGGCACGAGGTGTGTGTTGGCGTGATGCACGGCCTTCAGATTGGCCGGGCGCGTCACAATCGAACGAATCCAGGTGTCTTCAGGGAGGGCGTAATCGAAAACGAAAAAGACGTATTGATCCTGCTTGCTGGCTTTGATGACATAAGGCTGTTTCGGTTTGAGTACCAGATCAGGCTCGCCGAACGGCCAGGCGTCCTTCCATTGAACCGGGGCTGGCAAATCCTTCGGATCGCCCTTCGGCGCGCCGCCGTCGACCCATTTGACGATCGTCGCGATCTCCTCATCGGTCAGGCGCGGATCATTCAAGTAGCGGCCCACGGCGCCCGCGGCGTGGAAAGGCGGCATCTCGCGGCCGGCGACCTTTTCCCTGATCGATCGCGCCCAGGGCCGCGACTCTTCGTAAGTCACCAGCGACATCGGCGCCATTCCGCCGTCGCGGTGGCACTCCTCGCAGCGCTTCTGAAAGATCGGCGCGACCTGCTTCGCGAAGGTGACCGGATTTTTGCCTGAATCGCCGCTCGAAGCGGTTCCCGGCAAATATATCGCCAGGGCGAATGAGCAGGTCACGGCAAGTACGATCAGCTTTTTCATCGTCATTCTCCTCAAAAAACAGTGGTTAGTGGGCAGTGGACAGTTCGTTAACATTCGCGGCGCCACATAAGCGAACTGCCCACTGCCCACTAACCACCGCCCACTTCTTCATATGTCATGAGTCAGTTTTACTGTTCAGCAACGTCGAGTCAACCATCGGGACAAATTGGTCATTGACGGCGCTCCGCAAACTCCTCGCCAGCGCCTTGCGGTCATCGGACCTGATGGCGTGCGAACCGAATGTGATGAACGCTTCGAACCTCGACAGTTTCAACAACTCCCTGGCATGTTGCGCGAACGTCACGTTCTCCCACCAGTTTACAGCCAAATAGGCCGGCGTTTCATCCGGCTCGGTTCGGTAAGTGATTGTGGCGTAAGAGACCGGATAATTTGCTTTCGCCGCCGGGTCGAGCAACGACGGATGGAAAGGCAGAACACGGTCTCCCGCGCCGCTCACGCCTTCCGGGAAAAGGACCACGCCCAGGCCCTCATCCAGCGACTGGTTTATCTCTCCGATCACTCGCGGTATGTCTTGCAACTTTTCGCGGTTGATGAAGATCGTGCCGACGCCGCGAGCCAGCATCCCGATGCCGGGCCAATCGGCGATGTCGCCCCTGGAAATGAAAACGCACCCCAGACAAGCCGCATAGGCGACGATGTCGACGTAGCTCAGATGGTTCGAAACCAGAAAGAATGGAGGCAGCGGAGACTCGCCGACCGTTACGATGCGCATTCCCATGATCGCGGCGACTGATCGCCCCCAGGCGCTCAACAAAACCCTTTGCCATCGCCTCCTGACCCTTTTAAAACGCGCGGTCAGATACCTGCCGATCAGCCAGAGTAGAAAAAGAACGGCTGTCGCCAGAATTAAAGCAGGTATTCGGATTGCGACACGTAATGATTTCATCACCATCAATTTTACCGCGGGGCCCACGACAACCGCATCAAGCCGGGGCGTCTATTCCTGAGACGCGAATCATACTAGCATTCGACTGCGCTATTGCGATGTCCAACGAGAAATTGTATTTTGTCGCTCAAGAATTCTGAATTACATGAATCTGGAACTGTTCTTTCCGAACAATTACCAGTTGGAATTGTCATCCTGATTGCAAGCCATCAAATAGGCGACGCATTTAGCAGATAATACCTGCCACAATAAGAGGAGAGCACATGAAAAGATCACTGCGCGCGTCATTTATCGCGTTGGCCTTCGCGGCTGCCACGCTACTCGCTTCCTGCTCGAACGCGCCGATGGCCGGCAACGCTTCAGACAATAAACCGGCCGCGGCTTCCGCCGCAACCGAATCGAATTCGACGGTCAAAATCGTCCGCCTCGACCCGGCCTTCGACAAACTTGCCCCCGCAAGCGCCAAGGTCGAAAAGCTTGTTGACGGACATCAATGGGTTGAAGGTCCTGTCTGGAACCGCAAGGAGGGCTACCTGCTCTTCTCAGACATCCCCAACAACGAGATCGTCAAATGGCTGGATGGCAAAGGCGAGAGCGTCTTCATGCAACCCTCGGGTTACACCGGCAAAGAGCCGTTTACCGGGCGCGAACCCGGCACGAACGGATTGACCTACGATTCCGAAGGCCGCCTGGTCGCTTGCGAGCACGGCGACCGGCGCGTCTCGCGGCTCGAAGCCGACGGCAAAACTAAAACGACGCTCGCCGACAAATACAACGGCAAACGTTTGAACAGCCCGAATGACCTGGTCTACAAATCGAACGGTGACCTTTACTTCACCGACCCTATCTACGGTCTGCCGAAGGGCGCGGATGACCCGGCGCGCGAACTGGATTTTTGCGGCGTCTATCGTTTGTCAAAAGACGGCAAGCTGACTCTGTTGACCAAAGAGATCACGCGTCCAAACGGCATCGCCTTCTCGCCTGACGAGAAGAAGCTCTACGTCGCGTCGTCCGATCCCGACAAAGCGATCTGGATGGTTTACGACGTTCAGCGCGATGGAACGATCGCCAACGGTAAGATCTTTTTCGACGCGACAGCCTGGGCCAAGGAGAACCGCCCCGGATTGCCCGACGGAATGAAGGTGGACAAAGATGGCAACCTCTTCGCCACCGGGCCTGGCGGCGTTCATGTCTTTTCGCCCGAAGGCAAACACCTCGGGACGATTGACACCGGCGTTAAAACCGCAAATGTGGCCTGGGGCGGCGACGGCTCGACGCTCTATATCACGGCCAATACAGCTTTATTGCGGGTCAAGCTCAACACCAAAGGCGCCGGCTTCTAGTTTAGTCACAGAGACACCGTAGACATAGAGACGAGTCAGGGAGAGTGGAAGGCTGAACATCTCCCTTATGATTCTCTGTGTCTCTGTGTCTCTGTGGCTGACTTGCCGAGCGCGAGCGCGATCATCACGAACAGCGGCAAAACGATAATCACGCCCACGACGCCCAGCTCGCGTTCGCCGATCCAGAACGTCATGAAGAGATTGAAACCGAGCACGCCGAAATATAGCCCTGCAGGCCCAAGCGCCTTGTAACGGTAACCGCCGCCCTTGAAGCTCGGCGCCTTTGCGAAAATGATCTTCTCGAGCGACACGAAGAGGCGCACAATCACAAAACAGACGAAATACCAGCCGAGGAAATTGGCGAGTGTGATTCCGAAATAGCTTCCGCCGCCGGGGTAGTAATAAATCTTGCCCAGGAACCACCGGTCGCCGCGCAGCGCGACGGGATCGATGATGATGTCGAGATACATCATCAAGAATGCGGCGAGCGCCGCGGTCGCCCAACGATTCCGCGTCTCGCCTCCGTTCATTACCTGAACATCACTCCAGCTCGCTTTCAGACGGCCCAGCAATATTGTCGCCATCTCCCAACTGACATAGGACAAAAACGTGAACGAGAGCGAATCCATAAACGGCACGCCCGCGATCCACAACTCGCGCTGGCTGGTTCGATCAATGTAATAGTAGAGGCCGAATGGAAACCCCGTCGCAGCCACCGCCGAGCTCCACTCGCAGAGCAAGGCGACCGCATAGGCGACCACGGTGAATAGCGCCGCGCGCCGCCAGCCAATGTGAGTGATCGCCAGAAAGAGATAGCATGCGAAGAAAATGAAGACGTAGGGGCGGTAGGCGATGGTTGAAATGAGCAGCTCTAAAAAATGAATCATGCGGTCGTTATACAATTAAAGACTGCTGGAGGATTAATCCAGAGCTGTGAGGCGTTCATTCATTAATTAATATAGGCGCCACGTTCGTGACTCTCTAATTAACAGTTATGCGCTCATCCGTTAATCTAATATCAGTCGCGCGACGCTCTAATTAACGGTTAAACGATGAGCCATCTCATAAATTTGATTGACAGTTCCATAAACAGCGCGTATCTTCCCTTGCGTCCGTGTTGCGTCGTCATAGAAACAACTGGTACTTCACAAAAAGCTTTCCTTCAACTATAGCTCTAATAGTAGTTTCGAAGTCGGTGACTGAAACTGGTGTCCTCTTTTTCTATCTGTAATCATTTCTTGCTCTCTTCAATCTAGACATGGTCTAGTCTCAATAAAAGTATGACGCGGCCATCGCCGTGTGATGTTCCGTTGCTCCTACAATAAAAGAAAAGCAGTTTCATAAACAATAGATCAGATCCGCTGTCTAAATTCTCATGACTGCAGGCAGGTCTGTCACCCGTTACTTGCTTGATGAACAAGCGTAATGTGCCCACGTAAAAGTTCATCAGGTTGTTGTATGCTGGCTTCTTTCAAGTAACGTTCCTACAAAATCAGATCAGCCTCAATAAACAACCCTAGGGGCTACGCTTTCCGCGCGGCCATTTACAAACAACTCAGGAGGAACAAGTCATATGAGGACGTTGAAGCTATCACTGCTGATCCTCTTCGCGATAGGGATCAGTCTGCCACTTTACACGAACAACTCCGTTTACAGTCAAACCGGGATTACAGACGCCCCGACCGGATTCGACAACCTGACTAACGGGTTCACTACCCAGGCCCAATTCGACGCTGACCGCGATGTATTCGCCGAGCAAGAGCAGATTGCCGACGGCCTGGGGCCGGTCTACAACGCCCAATCCTGCGGTGAGTGTCATCAGAACCCGGTCACCGGCGGCATCAGCCAGATCACCGAGCTGCGGGCCGGTCACTTCAACGGCATAAACTTCGTTGACGCTGCGGGCGGATCGTTGATCAACGACCGGTCGATCAACGCAAACTTCCAAGAGCGCGTGCCAGCCGGCAACGAGGTACGCACCTTCCGCACTTCGCTCAACACGCTCGGCGACGGCTTCGTCGAGGCCATTGACAGCAACACGCTGGTCGCCATCGCGGCCGGCCAACCCGCCGGCCAGGCAGGCACTTTCATCCAGGTGCCGGTGAACGAAGCCGGCAACGCGGTGCGCGGCGCGCGCTTCGGCTGGAAGAATCAGCATGCCAGCCTGATCTCCTTCTCCGCCGACGCCTACCTCAATGAGATGGGCATCACCAGTCCATTGCAGCCGACCGAGAACACCTCCGTTGGCAGGTCGGTCGCCGGTATCGATACGGTCCCCGACCCGGAGGATGACGGGGATGACATCGAGGCCTTCGCCCGGTTCATGCGCGCGACCAAGGCGCCGGCTCGTGACGCCGCACTGGCCGCCACGGCGGACGCCGTCACCGGCGCGGCCATCTTCGACGCCATCGGCTGCGACATCTGCCACGTCGCCTCGATCAACACCGTCGCTCCGGGCACGGTGATCAACAACGGCGCCTTCACGGTTCCGGCGGCGCTCGGCAACAAGCGCATCCGCCCGTTCAGCGATTTCCTGCTCCACAACGTGGGAACCGGCGATGGAATCGTCCAGAATGGCGGGCAAGGAACACGGAACCAGATGCGCACGCCGCCGCTCTGGGGTGTGCGCTCCCGCGACCGGTTGATGCATGACGGCGAGACGGTCAACCGCAACGAGGCGATCCTGCGGCATTTTGGCCAGGCGAACCCCATCATCAACAACTACCTCTCGCTTAGCGATACTCAGAAGAATCAACTGATCACATTCCTCAATTCGTTATAAACCCCTACCTGCAATTTGTTCTGCAGGATTTCCGGCGGCGGCGGATCAGAGTGTCCGCCGCCGTCCTATTTGAATTACAATAGAGTCCGCTGAGTGAAGACATGCCGAGCCGAATAACAATTCTGTCATTCTTTCTCATTATTACATTCATTTGCGCAGCAATCTCCGCCTGCTCTCGTTCAAAGCAGCAACAACAACCTCGAACCCAGGTCGAGCAGCAGCCACAGGCGATGGCTCTACCTCCGACACCCACAGAGGGGCCGCCGGAGCTCCGACCTCCTCAACCGGCGGAAGCGCAGGAGGCGATCAAACGCGTCTATGGCCAAACTGTGTTCGTTGAATCAAGCCGCCCACAATATTTCATCGCCGGCGATTTCAACGGCGACAACTCGATTGACTTGGGCGTAGTGGTTAGACCAGCCCCGGGGCAGCTCGCGAGGCTCAACAGCGAGGTTGCAAACTGGATTCGGTGCTCTCCGCAAAAGGTCAAGCCGTCAGTTCCACAGCGACACGGGCGCATCCTTCTCCAAATGGTGGAACCGACAGTCATCGAGGAGCACGACCTGTTGCTTGCTGTTATCCACGGTTACGGCCCTCAAGGATGGCGCAATCCGCAGGCCCGGCAAAGCTACTTGCTTAAAAACGTCGTGGGCGACGGAATCAAATTGACCCCGTTCAAGGAAGCGGTCAAGATAGTCGGGAAATACAAAGACCCGCCACGGCTGCGCGGCGATGTGGTCAGCCAGACTCTGGACAAAAACCCGGGGTTGCTCTATTACACCGGAGCCAAATACGCGTGGCGTCGGTTGGGAACAATCGGGCCTTGAATTATGAGAGTCGGAGGTGGTTATTTATGAAGTCGCTTACATATGCATTCATCCTGTTGACGTTAACGGCAGTCACGCCGTCCGTCTGTGCGCAATCCACGGGCGCTGGCGGCGCGGGGAAAAAATCGCCGGTGATAGCAGGAGAGGCTGAGCGCGCCGGCGCCCAGATTCAAGTCGTCCTTACCAATCTGAGCGACACACGTGCATTCCAAGGAACCGCCAAAGTCAGCGCCGGGCTTTCAGCGGACACGGCTATTCAGCTTACGATCAGCCTCGGCCCGAATGAAACACGCCGCTTCCCGCTCCCGACTGCTAGTGCATCGGAGACATCGGGCAACCAATACTCGCTGGCGGTCTACAATCAAGCCGGGGAGCTCGTCCTGTTCAAAATCGCGCCGATCAAGACAACCGCCGGAAGCGAAAGAGAAACGGCGCCCAAGCAGGCGCCCGCGTCTAAGAAAAGCTCCGCGGAGATAAGCGTAAACGCGCAGCTAACGCGCGGCTTGGCGAATAGAGACGCCGAAATACCAACCAACGACCAGGCCGAGCCTTTCCTCCTGACTTTCGATATCGAGTCGGACACTCCTATCAAAAACGCCAGCTTCATCCTTAGCGCCAAGGATTTTCAACGTCGCCAGCAGGTCACAATCGATGGCCGCGCTTCCATTGAATTCAAGTTGCCTGAGACGTTGAGCGAACGCAAGCTCAGCTACACGCTCACCTCATCGACCGGCCAGACGCTGGCCAGCGGCGAGGTCGATCTCGATCAATTGGCCACATCCGATTCGGTATCGGTCAGCGCGTTGACGTTCGACCGCCCGGCTTACGCGCCGGGCGAATCAGCGCGGGCTGTCATCGAGCTCCTGGGCGATGCGACGCGCGGCTACCGGTTGGAATTGACAGTCAAAGACGGCGGGAATTTTCTCCTCAAAGACGAGCGGAGAGGAAGCACTGTCGCTGGTAAGTCCAGGCAGGAATTCTCGCTCGAAATCCCGCGCGAGGCGCATGGGCCGATCATCCTCGCCTATCGGGTCTTCGGTGGCCAAACTGGAGCGATATTCGATTCAGGCTCGCGCGAAATCGCCATCAAAGAAACGCGGGAAGATAAGAGCGGCGGCCCCAAACGTCTCTCTCCCTAAACAGCGCCGCGCGCGGCGCTACGCCAATTTAGCGATGCTCAGGGGGCCTCGCTGGCGCCACTGCAGACTTAACGCCAGAAGCTATTTCGCCAGTTCACCTTCAAACGGCCGAGTAACATCTTCGCCAGTTCCCACCTCAGGTAAGATAGAAAGCTGAACGATATCAAGTTCATAAAATTAATCATGCGCACTATTAGATTAAGACGACTGGTAGATTAATCTGGTAATCGCGCCGTGAATTTTCTATATATTTAGTTGACAGTTCTATAATCGGCGAGTATGTTTTGTGGCATTATATAGAAACTAGCAATACTTCTCACAAAATCTATCCGAATAATCGCGCTAGTTAAATTAAAGTAGATCATCCCCTGTTAATCATAGATTGTTGCGCCCTCTTTCGCGAATGCAGGCAGGTCTATCTTCGTTACTTGCCTGATGAATACGCGTGATGCCCCGGCGCTCAGGTTCACCAGGTCGTCGTACGACGGCTCCCCTCAAGTAACGTTCCTCAAGAATCAGATCAGCCTCAATAAACAACCCTAGGGGCTACGCTTTCCGCGCAGCCATTTACAAACAATCCAGGAGGAACAAGTCATATGAGGAAGATGAAGCTTTCACTACTGATCCTCTTCGCGATCGGGATCAGCCTGCCACTTTACATGAACAACTCCGTTTACAGTCAAACCGGTGTTACAGACGCCCCGACCGGATTCGACAATCTAACCAATGGGATGGTCAATCAGGCCACCCACGACGCAGACCGCGATGTATTCGCCGAGCAGGAGCAGATTGCGGACGGCCTGGGGCCGGTCTACAACGCCCAATCCTGCGGCGAGTGCCACCAGAACCCGGTCATCGGCGGCATCAGCCAGATCACCGAGCTGCGGGCCGGTCACTTCAACGGAGTAAACTTCGTTGACCATCCTGGCGGATCGTTGATCAACGACCGGTCGATCAACGCCAACTTCCAGGAGCGCGTGCTCGGCGGCAACGAGGTACGCACCTTCCGCACCTCTCTCAACACGCTCGGCGACGGCTTCGTCGAGGCTATTGACAGCAACACGCTGGTCGCCATCGCCAATGGTCAGCCCGCGGCTCAGAGAGGCACGTTCATCCAGGTGCCGGTGAACGAAGCCAGCAACGCGGTGCGCGGCGCGCGCTTCGGCTGGAAGAATCAGCATGCCAGCCTGGTCTCCTTCTCCGCCGACGCCTACCTCAATGAGATGGGCATCACCAGTCCACTGCAGCCGACCGAGAATACTTCCAACGGCAGGTCGGTCGCCTCCATCGATACGGTCCCCGACCCGGAGGATGACGGGGATGACATCGCGGCCTTCGCCCGGTTCATGCGCGCGACCAAGGCGCCTCCGCGCGACGCCGCACTGGCCGCCACGGCGGACGCCGTCACCGGCGCGCAAATCTTCGACGCCATCGGCTGCGACATCTGCCACGTCGCCTCGATCAACACCGTCGCTCCGGGCACGGTGATCAACAACGGCGCCTTCACGGTTCCGGCGGCGCTCGGCAACAAGCGCATCCGCCCGTTCAGTGATTTCCTATTGCACAACGTGGGGACCGGCGATGGAATCGTCCAGAATGGCGGTCAAGGAACACGGAACCAGCTCCGCACGCCGCCGCTCTGGGGCATGCGCAGCCGCGACCGCCTTGGGCATGACGGCGAGACGGTCAACCGCAATGAGATGATCCTGCGCCATGCGGGCCAGGCGACAGCCGTCATCAACAACTACATTTCGCTTAGTGACAACCAGAAGAATCAACTGATCACATTCCTCAATTCGTTATAAACCCCTGCCTGCAATTTGTTCCGCAGGATTTCCGGCGGCGGCGGATCAGAGTGTCCGCCGCCGCCCATTTGTATTAAGCGCTGGGGCGAAAGTGATCAGGCGCCTTGCGAGCTGTTGACTCGCGTCCGTGGCTGGCGCCGCCGAGGCGGCTATTAACCACGAAGGGCGCCACAGATCACAGAGAAATCATTATGCCCTATGTGATCTGCGGCGCCCTTCGGCGCCTATTCATCCACATTTAGCGATGCTCAGCGGGACGCTCTGTTACCACCGGCAATTTAACGCCTGATGCGTGGGACTTCGATCTATAAACACGCTGGGTCGCGGCGACGTAATCAGGGTCCTTCGCCTTGAAGATGTTCTCGACATATTTCTGCGGGTTGCGGTCAATCACCGGGAACCACGTACTCTGGACTTGAACCATGATCTTGTGCCCCTTCTTGAAGCAGTGGTCTTTGTGAATGAGATCGACGTCGAACTCCGTCACCTTGTCGGGGACCAACGGTTCGGGCCTATCGAAGCCTTTGTGATACCTGCCGCGCAACACCTCGCCGGCGACCATGAACTGATAGCCTCCCATTTTGTGATTGTCGGGCCACTCTTGCGGGTAGACGTCAATCAACTTGACGACCCAGTCGCTGTCCGTCCCCGAAGTCGAGGCGAAGAGCTGCGCGATGATCTCGCCTGAGACGGTGACGTCTTCGGCCAACACTTCGGTCTCCCAGCTCAATACGTCGGGGCGATCGCTGGCGAACCGCTGGTCTTCCATCAGCCACGTATACCAACCCGAGCCTTTCGCGAAGTAGGTCGGCTCGATCGGGCGACTGCGGTAAGGAACGGGATTGGCAGGGTCGGAGACATAGCTGTCGAACGCCTTGTCGCCGTCGTCGGTCGGCGCGTCGAAAGAGAGCTTGCCGTTGGCGTGGAAATAGAGTTTCCGCTCTGTCGTGATGTTCAGGGGAGGCCACTGATCATAAGTCTTCCATTCGTTACTGCCGGTCTGAAACGTGACGGCCTCTGGCTCCTTGAGCGAGCCTTTGCCTTTGAGGTGATAAGCGAACCAGGGCGCTTCGATCTTTTCGCGGAAGTAATTGCCTGTCGCGTTTTTAAATTCGATATTGCCGAGCTTATCGCCTTCCCCGCGTCGCCATCCGCCGTGATTCCATGGGCCTATGACGACGTAGTTGTTCTTCAACTTGTCATTCCTCTCCAGCGCGACATAAGTCTTCATCGGGCCGTAGAAATCCTCCTGGTCGAACCAGCCCGCGACGTGCAGCGTCGGGACGACAGGATCTTTCAGGTAATGCGACGCCGAGCGCGATTTCCAGAAATCGTCGAATGACGGATGCTCGATGAAATCCTTCCAGGTGGGAAGCGTCGGCGTCAGGAAATTCGAGAGCGCGCCCTTCTTCAGATACCACTCGAACATGTCGTAAGTGTCGAACGACGGGTCGGCGCCGCCCTTCGCGCTCTCGACGCCATAGACATACTCGTAACCGTAGGCGAGACGAAATCCGCCCTGATGGAAGAAGTCGTCGCCTAGCCAGGTGTCGGTCATCGCCGCCTGCGGAGACAGGGCCTTCAGCGCCGGATGCGGTTCGAGCAGCGGAACGGCGGCCAGCCACCCCGGATAAGACACGCCGAAAACGCCCACGCGACCGTTGTTGTTCTTGACGTGTTTGACCATCCAATCAATCGTGTCGTAAGTGTCAGACGCCTCGTCAATCGACTTCGGATCGCTCTTGTCGCGCGGCGGACGATTCATTCTGAAGTCGCCCTCGGACTTGTATTTCCCGCGAATGTCCTGAAAAGCGAAGATGTAACCGTCCGCGACCAGTTCCTTGTAAACAAAAGGCAGCCTTCCCGCCATTCCGGGTCCGACGCCGTAAGGAGTGCGCTGCAGCAAGATCGGCAGCCGCTCCGTGGGGTTTTTCGGGAGGCAAATGATCGTATAGAGCTTGACGCCGTCACGCATCGGAATCATCTCTTCGAGGGCCTCGAACTTCACCTCGCCGGTCTGTGATGGTTGTATGGCCTGAGTTCGGCTGAGCGGGGCGATCAAAGCCAACAGCGCCGCCGTCAAAATGATGTGATGGAATCTCGCGCTGCGCGATGAGGCAAACTTGTTCAGCATTACTATCTCCTGCGGAAAATCAACCACGAAGAAACGAAGAGCGCGAAGAAAGAACAGAAAGAAATCTTCGCGCTCTTCGTTTCTTCGTGGTTGATTTTCATTGTTTCGGCGCCCCTACTTCAGGCGTTTCAACTTAACAATTCTTCCGACGGCCATCCACTCTTCGACGTAGAGGTTGCCCTGTTTGTCCCAGCAGACGCCGTGCGGAGAGACGAAAATTCCGTCGAGCCATTGCTCGCGCGGGAGTTTGTTGGTCGCGCGCATCTTGGCGTCAACCTGATCGCCGAGATGCGTAATCAGCTTGTTCTCTTTGTCGAGGATCGTCACGCGACCGCCGAGGTCGCCGATCACCAGGTCGGTTCCGCGAATGTGGAGTGTGGCCGGCAGCCGGAGTTGATCGTTCTCCGTCCCGTCGAGCGTTTTGACGTGCTTGCCTTCGAGCGAGAACCACTGCAACCGGTGATTGGCGCGGTCGGTGACCAGAACCAGTGGCTCCCTATCCCGCGTGTCAATGATGATCGCGTGCGGGGTGTTGAACTTGCCGTCTTCTTTCGGGTTCTCCTTGCTGACCTTGCCTCCCCACGAATTGACGTACTCGCCTTTGGCGTCGTAGCGGTGAATGTAGTTCGCGCCGTAGCCGTCGGTGACGTAAAAATCCCCATTCGGCGCGACGGCGACGCCGGTCGGACGGAATTGATCTTTGTCCTGGTAGACTCCGGATTTTTCGGGATAGCCCTTCACCCAGACGACTTCGCCGTCGATCGTCAGTTTGGCGAATTCATGACGGAAGAGGTTGGTCAGGTAGATGAACTCCTGGCGGCCCTCCTTGCGAATCAGCATTCCGTGCGTGCCATTGCCTTCCTTGTCCGCCTTCCATTCCTTACCGAACGATTTGATGAATTTGCCGTCCTGGTCGAAAACGATGATCGCGTTCTCGGTATCAGTGTTGAAATAGACGCGATTCTGCGAATCGACCTGCGTCGCGCCGTGAGTGCTGCCCAATTGCATGCCTTCAGGCAGCTTGCCCCATCCGCGAACCCATTCGTAGCGGTGATTGCCCGCGCCGAGAATGATCGGATCCGTTCCGGCGTGAGCTGAAAATAGAGACGGCGCGACGGCCGATGCGGCGACGCTCGCGCCCAAACCACGTAGAAACAACCGGCGTGAAAAGTCTCGCGAATTGTCGTGCGACATTTTTAGCCTCCATAAAAAGTAGATGGCGGATTTTTCAGCACAAAGGGGCAAGGGGCTGAATGGCGCTAAATCCCCAGTCCCTTTTGAGCCTTTGAACCTTTGGCCCTTTGTGTTTGAAAGGGCTCTTATTTCAAAATCGGTTAAGCGGTTAATCGCCCGCCTCCGGCCGCGCCGCGTTGATCTCCGGAATCTCATCCGAAGCCTGAAGACGATCGGGAGCCTTGACCGGCTCCGCAGGCTTGACAGGCTGTTTTGCGGACGCCCGTCGCCGAATCCATGCGTCGACGTCATCAAAGATCGAATAGGCTACGGGTGTTATGAGCAGCGTCAAAAGCAGTGAGAGCGACTGCCCGCCGATGACGACTGTGGCGATAGTCCGGCGCTCCTCCGCGCCCGGGCCTGTGCCGAGGGCGAGCGGCAGCATGCCAGCGACCAGCGCCAGCGTCGTCATCAAAATCGGACGCAGCCGATCGCGATTGGCCTGGATGATCGCGTCGTATCTCGACAAGCCGCGCGCGCGCAATCCGTTCATGTGGTCGATCTGGAGAATCGAATTCTTCTTGACCACTCCGAAAAGCACCAGGACGCCCAGCGCAGAATAGAGATTGAGGGTATCGTTCATGGCCCACATCGAGATCAGCGCGAACGGCACTGCCAGCGGAAGACTGAGCAGAATTGTAACCGGGTGGATGACGCTCTCGAATTGCGAGGCCAGGATCATGTACATAAACGCGATCGAGAGCAGAAACGCGACGATGAATTCGGCGCCCGTGCGCTCCAATTCGCTCGCCCGGCCCGAGACGGCGGTGTTATAACCGGGCGGCATGTTCATTCTAGTGGCCTCGTCGCGCAGCGCTACGAGGCGGTCGGCGAGCGCATAGCCGGGCGCGATGTTAGCGCGCAGGCTGACCTGCCGCTGGCGGTCGAGCCGGTCGATTCTCGACGACGTTTCTTCCAACTTGACATTGACCAGGTTCCCCAGGCTGACGAGGCCGCCGCGCGACGACGGCACGTACAATCTCGAGATAGTTTCGGCGTCGTTGCGGTCTCCCTGCTTCAAACGCACCTGCACATCGTAATCCTCGTTCATCTGCTCGTCGTGGAAGCGCGAGACGCGTTCGTCCCCGCCGACCATGATCCCGAGCGCCGTGGCGATGTCGGTCGAATCGACGCCGAGATCGGCGGCTCGCGCGCGATCGATGTTGACGCGCAGTTCGGGCTTGTCGATTTTCAGCGTCACGTCGGAGTCGAGCAATCCGAGTTCGGGCGCGCGGTCGCGCAGTTGGTTGGCGTATTTGACCAGGGTCGTCAAATCGGGGCCGCGCAATACGAAATCGACGTCGGTGAATCCTCCGCCGCCGAGGTTGATAGTTTGCGGGTTGCGGACCGCAGGGCGCAGGTGCGTGAATTTGCGCAGTCGCTGGCGCACCTTCTGCTGAACGTCGCGCGCCGAATAATTGCCGCGGAAGACGGCCAGCGGCTCGCCTCGCGTCAACCCTTTCCAGAATTTCGTCAGGTTGATCGTGCGCTCTTCGTGCGGCGGGATGCGGACGTAAACGTCGGCGTTGTTGACCGCCCCCAGAAACGAACTGCCGGCGCGTCCCAGCAGCATCCGAACCTCCGGCATCTGTTTCAACTCGGCCTCGACCGCCTCCAAAGCCTCGTTCATCGAGACCAGGCTGGTCCCTTCGGGCGCCGTAAGGCTGACGCTGAACTCCGCCTCGTCAATGTTGCTGGGAATGAAATCCTGCTTGACCAGTCCGTAAAGCGGGACGGACGAAGCCATCACCAGAAGCGCCAAGGACCCGACCAGAAATCGATGCCGCATGACGAGCCTGAGCATCCAGGTATAAGCGCGATCAATGTAGCTATAGAACCCGCGGCGCGATCCCGCCACGTCCCCCTGGTGAGCGTCGCTCACGTGGATCAGCCGCGCGCTCATCATCGGCGTCAGCGTGAACGAAACCAGCAGCGAGACCATGATAGCGACCGCCGCCGTGATCCCGAACTGATAGAGGAATCGTCCCGAGATCGAGGACATAAACGAGATCGGCAGGAAGATGACGACCAGAGAGAGCGTCGTAGCGAGCACCGCCAGGCCGATCTCCTTGGTGGCTTCCTTGGCGGCCTGCATCGGATGCATCTTCTTCTCTTCGATGAACCGGAAGATGTTTTCCAGTACGACGATGGCGTCGTCGATGACCACGCCCACCATCAGGACCAGCGCCAGCATGGTCACGCTGTTGAGCGTGAAATCGAGCGCCTTCATCATTCCGAAAGTCGAGATGACCGATGTCGGGATCGCGATTCCCGCGATGATCGTCGAGCGCCACGAGCGCATAAACAGCAGCACCACCAGACAGGCCAGTAAGCTGCCCAGGATCAAGTGGACATTGATTTCGTGGAGCGCGTTCTTGATGTAGCGAGACTGGTCGCTGATGACTTCGAGCCTGACGTCGGAGGGCAATTGCGCCTGGACGCGCGCCATGTTCCTCTTCACGTCTTCGATGACCGCCATGGTGTTGGCGCCCGTCTGGCGGCGCACCTCGATGGTCACCGACGGAACGCCGGGGGTCTGCGCGCGCTTCTGCGGATCGCCGCCCGCGGTGGTGAGGTCCGTCAGGCGTGAAATCGACCGCTGCTCTTTTGTGCCGTCTTCGGCGTAGCCGATGTCGCGGACGCGGACCGGAGCGCCGCCGATGGTCTTGATGACCAGATCGTTGAACAAGCCCGGGTCGACGACCCTGCCCATGGTCCGCAGCGACAATTCGCGCCGCCCGTTGTCCACGTTGCCTCCGGGAACGTCGGCGTTCTGGCGCACGACGGCGTCGCGTACTTCGGTGATCGGAATGCCGTAGGCCGAGAGCCGGTCGGCGTCGACCCAGATGTTGATCGAGCGGGTTATTCCGCCGGAGATCGATATCTCGCCCACGCCGCTCGACCGCTCGAGCTGTTTCCTGACGATGTTGTCGGCCAGTTCGCTCAATTCGCGGACCGAGCGGTACGACGAGAGCGCGATCGTCATGATCCCCTGCCGCTCGTTGTCGAATTTCTGCACGATGGGAGGGTCGGTTCCGGGCGGGAACAGCCGCGTCACCCCCTGCACGCGGTCGCGCACGTCCTGCGCCGCGTCGTCAATGTCGCGGTCGAGGCCGAAGGTCGCCGTAACGAACGACCGGCCCTGGCTCGAAACTGAGCGGAGCTGCTCGATCCCTTCAACGGTGTTGACGGCCTCTTCGAGAGTCTGAGCGAGCGTCGTTTCGGCCTCTTCGGGCGAAGCGCCGGGCAGAGTGGCGCGCACCGTCACCGTCGGCACATCGACCGCCGGAAAGCGATCAACGCCGAGTTTGAAATAACTGGACGCCCCGACCACCACCAGCGCCAATATGATCATCGCCGCAAAGACCGGACGTTTGATGCAAATCTCCGCTAGCTTCTGCATAATTACGATCTCAAGCTATGTACTGCCGCATTCAAAAAATTTTGAATGTAAAACCGGCGCGGACTTGATTTTACAAGATCGCGACGGCAATTCTAAGGACGGCGCGCCAGAGACGCGAGTTGCAGGAAACTTGGCGCGGTTGACAATGGCGAATTATCGTTTACTCTTCCACCATTCGACGCTGAGCTATGATAAGCGATGAACCGAACAGATGATGAACCTGCGAAGAAAAGAGCCGCCTTTTAATGCACGCCCTGCTATTCATAATGCACGCCCTGCTATTCATAAAGATGCGCTCCGCCCCAGGCGCCGGACGCCTGGTTGGCGCCGAACACGCCTTAGATGAAAGCATGAACAGCAAAAAAACGAAATCCGAATTAATGATCCGCGATATTTGTGTAGCGCGCTCCGCGCGCGTCGTAAAGATCGCCTGGAATAAGTATGATTTTTGAGACCTGGTTCCAATCAACGCACGCAAACATCCCCGTCAATTCAGCGATCGCGGTTCTCGCGCTAACCGAAGAAGGCGGAACAGTCCCATTCATCGCTCGCTACCGTAAAGAACAGACCGGCGCGCTAGACGAAGTCGCGATCCAGAACGTGATCGACGCCAAGGAGCGGTGGGACGAGGTCATCAAGCGCCAGACCTTCATCGTCGAGGAGATCGAACGTCAGGGCAAGCTGACCGATGAGCTGAAAGAAAAAATCCTTTCGACCTTCAACCTCGATTCGCTCGAAGACATCTACCTGCCTTACAAGCAGAAGCGTAAAACCAAAGCGACCATCGCTAAGGAGGCCGGACTCGAGCCGTTCGCCGACTGGATCTGGGATTGCGGCCATGGATTGGCCGCGCCGGAGCCGGGACAGACGCTCGAGATCTTCGCGCTGGCGTTCTACAACCCGGAAAAGAACATCAATGACGCAGAGGCGGCGATCGCTGGCGCGCAGGACATCCTGACCGAACGCCTGGCCGAGACTCAGGAATTGCGCGAATTCACGCGCAAGACGGTTTTCGACCGCGGCCTGGCGAAATCAGTCAAATCCGAGAAGGCGAAAGAGTACAGCAAGTACGAACGCTATTTCGATCATCACGAGCCGATCCAGTCGCTGCTCAAGCCCGAAAACTCGCACCGCTATCTAGCGATGCGGCGCGGCTGGATGGAAGAAGAGTTGACGCTGACTATCGGAGGCGCGCCCGAAGACGCGGCTTTTGACGAAACATTGCTCGCGCGATTCGAGAGCGAAGCCTGCGCGGCGCCGGAGTCGCCCGGCGCGGAACTCTTGCGGCGGGCCGCGAAGCTCGCGTTGAAAGGCTACGTAATCCCGAGCATCGAAAACGAGGCCCACCGCGAGTTGAAAGAAGTGGCCGACGAGGCGGCGATCAAGGTCTTCGCCGAAAACGTCAGGAAGCTGCTGCTCGCCTCGCCGTTCGGATCGAAGGCCGTTCTCGGCGTCGATCCCGGAGTGCGAACTGGCTGCAAGCTGGCCGTCGTCGACGATTCGGGGAAATTCCTGGCCAGTAACGTGATTTTCCTGCAATCGAAGAACGATCAGGAAACCGCGAAGAAGATGATCGGAGCGGTATTGCAGAACGCCCGTCTCCGCGCCATCGCCGTCGGCAACGGCACGGCGGGCCGCGAGACCGAGAGCTTCATCCGAGACGCGTTGAGGGAAATGGGGCTGAGCGTTCCCGTGGTCATGGTCAACGAATCCGGCGCGAGCGTGTATAGCGCCAGCGCCGCCGCCCGCGAAGAGTTCCCCGAACTCGATATTACCGTGCGCGGCGCTATCTCAATCGCCCGCCGGTTGCAAGACCCGCTGGCCGAGCTCGTAAAAATCGATCCGAAGAGCATCGGCGTGGGACAATACCAGCACGACGTTTCGCAGCCCGCTCTCAAAAAATCGCTCGACCTCGTAGTCGATTCCTGCGTCAACGCCGTCGGAGTGAACATCAACACCGCGTCATATCACCTGCTCGAACATGTCTCTGGCATCGGCCCGGCGATGGCCAAAAAGATCGTCGAGACACGCGCGACCAACGGCCTCTTCACGTCGCGCCAGCAACTGCTCGACATCCCGCGATTCAGCAAAAAGATGTTCGAGCAATCCGCCGGATTCCTGCGCATCCCGAACGCCGGGCACCCTCTCGACAACACCGGCGTACACCCCGAACGCTACCCGGCGCTGGAAGCGCTGGCCGAGAGGCTCGGGCTTGGCGTGGCCGACCTGACCGGCCCCGGCGTTGAATTGGTTAAGCGGTCCGAAGAGTTCAAATCGGAGGTCGGCGGATTCACGTTCGCTGACATCGTCACCGAGCTCGCCAAACCTGGGCGAGATCCGCGCGAAGAGTTCTCGGCCTTCGCCTACCGCGAGGACATTCACGAGATCAAAGACCTGAAGCCCGGAATGACCTGCCCCGGCATCGTTACCAACGTGACCAACTTCGGCGCGTTCGTTGACATCGGCGTGCATCAGGATGGACTCGTGCACATCTCGCGGCTCAGCGACCGCTTCGTCAAAGATCCGCGCGAGGTGGTCAGCCCGGGCGACCGCGTCTCGGTGCGGGTGATCGAGGTGAATCTGGAAAAGAACCAGATCGCTTTGTCCATGAAGTCTGAGGGGAAGACCGAGGGGAGAACTGAGGGGAAGACCGACGGCGCCGGCCGCAAACAGCCGGGCGATAAACCGGCGTCGCCCAATCAGGGGCGCAGCCAGGATCGCGGTCCGAATCGCCAACAGAACCGCGGGCCTAATCAAGGTAGGGATCAAAAGCGGCGCGACGATCAGAAGAAACCGCAGAAACCCGCCAAGGTCGCATTCAATAATCCTTTCGCGCAACTGGCCAATTGGGGCAAGGATGATGATTGAAGTTTACGTCAGCACCGATGTGGAGACCGACGGGCCGATCCCCGGAGTGAACTCGATGCTCAGCTTCGGCTCAGCCGCATTCCTGCCCGAAAAAATTATGATCAGCGCGTTCACCGCGAATCTCAAAACGCTGCCGGACGCCGTCGCCGATCCGAAGACAATGGCCTGGTGGGAGACTCAGCCGGAGGCCTGGAAAGCCTGCCGCGTAGAACTTCAGCCGCCCGAAACGGCGATGAACAACTATCTCGATTGGTTGAGACGCCTGCCCGGCAAACCTGTGTTCGTCGGCTATCCGGCCCCCTTCGACTTTATGTTTATCTGCTGGTACCTGAACCGGTTCACCGGCGAAAATCCCTTCTCTCATTCCGCGCTCGACATCAAGACTTATGCGATGGCGATGCTCAAGATGGATTTCCGCAACACGGTCAAACGGAATATGCCCAGGAGATGGTTCGACGACCTGCCGCACACGCACAAGGCTCTGGATGACGCGATCGAGCAGGGGGCGTTGTTTTGCAATATGCTGCGTGAGAATAGAAACGAGAAGTGAGCTTAGTACAGGCCGCCATAAATACGTTGATGGTTGAGCTGACGCTCCCCGTACTGTACCGCCCTGCGCCCTTCACACACTCAAAGTATTTCTGGCGCGAGACGCCTGGCAGTTTGCAATAACTGCCCTGGGATGGCGTATTTCTTTGCCTCTCTCTTCGCCTTTCCGTGCTATCATTTGGGCGTTTCAAGTCGCAACCAACTTTCTTTTAGAATAGCGAGAATCAGCCTACAGAGAATCAATATGGACGGTGTAACGGTCTCCAAATCGGAATGGACACTGAGCGCGGAGGCTCTGGCCCGATTTCTGACCTGCCTCGATCCGGACTCTGATCGCGCCGGCGAAAAGTATGAAGGCCTGCGCCTGACGCTGATGAAATTCTTTGACTGGCGAGGCGCTCATTTCCCCGAAGAATGCGCCGATGAGACGATCAACCGCGTCATCCGCAAAATTGACGAGGGCGAAACTATCCGCGACCTCCCCACATATTGCCACGGTGTGGCTCGTCTGGTCCTGCTCGAAAAGCTGAAAAGCCCGGAGAGCAGAAGGGCGGACTTTGAAGAACTGCCGCCCGCCGCGCTCGCCGCGCCCGATCCGGAAGAAAAAGACGAAAGACTGGACTGTTTCGAGCGATGCCTGAAAGAACTGCCGGTCGAAAGCCGGCAATTGATCCTGCAATATTACAGCGACGATAAACGCAAGAAGATCAACATCCGGCTGGCGATGGCCGAGCGCCTGGGCATTCCGCTCAATGCGCTGCGCAGCCGCGCCCAGAGAATTCGCAACCGACTCGAAGAGTGCGTCGAAGGCTGTGTGAAGAAAAAATGAACCCGGGCCGACATGGATTGGGGCGATTCGCCACTAGTAGATGAGAGCCAGTAGTAGATCATGGCTTTCGATCCCGTCCGCTAATCTGTTTCGATCCGACAAGCGTCAAAATGCAGCGAACTACCGAACAGGATGAGCGAATGACTCGCTATCTGCTCGGCGATCTGCCAGAAAGCGAAGAGGCAGCCGTCGAACAGGAATACTTCGCCGACCCGGAGAAAGTTGAAGAGGTCTGGGCGGCGGAAAACGACCTCGTCGACAGTTACGCGCGGGGCCGATTGTCGCGCGGCGAGCGGGAGCTTTTCGAGCGGAATTATCTGCAGTCGCCGAAACACCGTGGGCGCGTCGATGTAGCCAGAAAGCTGCTTGAAGCCGCTGACAGCCAGGTCGCGGAGGGCGGCGTCGCGCCGCGCTCCATTCTCCCCGCGCCGAGCTGGTTGATGGAGACGCTGAACGTTCTGCGAAGGCCGTGGTTTCTCGCGCCGGCCGCGACTTTCCTGCTGTTGTTCTCAGCCCTCTCGTGGCTGGCGATTGAAAGGTCGCGGCTGAATGGAGAGCTTGAAAAGACCAGAGCCCTGCTCTCGGATCAACGGCGGCAGGAGCGCGAGGTCGCGGATCAACTTGCAGCCGAGCGCGAGCAAAGCGGCAAGTTGAAATCGGAGATCGATCGCTTGCGTGAGACAATTTCCCATCCGCCGTCGCTGACGCATCCATCTATCATTTCATTCCTGCTGGCGCGAACGCTGTCGCCGCGAGGCAAGGGCGAAACTCTGCGACAGATCACAATTCCGCGCGGGACCGATCTGGTCAGATTTCGGATCAAGATCAAAAAGGGCGATTCGCGTAGATTTCAGGCTGCAATTAGCATTGTCGGAAGCCCGCAATTCTGGAACCAGCGTTCGCTCAAACCGAGGTCGGGCTCAATCACAGTCACCGTTCCCGCCGATAAACTTCCCGTAGAGGATTACTTTCTGACGCTCTCAGCCACGACTCCCACGGGCGAAACAGAAGAGATCTATCGCTACTTCTTCAGAGTAGTCAGGAAATAACCGCGCCGCATAAATTCCGAGGCGTAATCGTCTTTCATTTTCCATATTCCATATTACATCTGTCATTGATCATTGCAGTGCCGGCAATGATCAATGACAACTCTAAACCGAATCAGTACCGCGAGCGGTAGCGGGCGAGGCTCTCACCAACGACCGCTCGCTACCGCTCGCGGTACTGACTCCCCATCTCAAATTCACAAAAAAACCTGCGACATGTTTTAGCGATTCCCGCCAGTGGAGGTTGAAGATGCGAGCCGGGCGCCCCCGTTCGGCAATAATGTTTGACAACCCAATCCGGCCGAATGCGCGGGACGCCGAAATCTTCAGCTCTTGCGGCGATAGGCTTTGGATCCCGCCCGCGCTCAGGCTCACAACAAGGAGTAAGACTATGAGAAAATTTACGATCGCAATAGCGGCGACGCTCGTCCTAGGCGCGCTTACAATCGCGCTCCCGAAATTCAGATCCAACGTCCAGGCCATGCCGGTCGCCAGCCCGGCGACGCCTCAAATCACCGGCTGCAAAAATGTGAGGTTCTCGTTTAAGAACGGGCGACCTAACGAAACTATCAGAGTCGAGAAGATCGAATATCGCCAGTTTGGCACAGGTAAATGGCGCACTGAGTTGACCTCTTTTGCAGGCAATGGCGAATGCGCTTATCAGGCGCTCTGCAACACTGCTGGTGACAATCTGGATGTTCCCACCGGAGTCAGACTGGACCAGTTCAACCTGTACTACAAATCGAAGCCGTCGAAGGGGACCGCAGGTTGGTCGGCTATGATCGGCCCCATAATGTTTCTCCCTCCACCTGACCCTGCCGCTCAACAATGCATGGATTACAAAATATACGGGGGCCCGAATTGGGTAGTTAGATAACAACACCTCGATACGGCCGAATGCGCGGGACGGCGAAATCTTCTGTCTTCGCAGCGAGAGGCTTTCGAATCAGAATAACCTCCAATCCATACATCTTCGTCGCGGAGCGACGTTTGATCCTAGCCTGGCTTTTCAAAGCCGGGTGATTGGTCACACAGTTGTTTTAGTCGCGGTAGCGACGGTTGACGCCGCTCTGCAAAATCAACCGTCGCTGCCGCGACTGACATATCTATGCGCGATGGTCCCGGCTTTGAAAAGCCGGGCTAAGCTCACATGGTCGCTGCCGCGACTGGCAAAAAAAGACCATAACCCTACGGCTAAATTCAAGCGCCGCTACCGTGGCCGGAAGACCTAAGCAGTCACAATTGATCAATTGTTCCCTACCTGAATTGTTACACACCGAAAATAGAGAAATACCCGCGAATGGAAAAATACCCGCGACATGTTTTCGCGCCGCTCGCCAGTAGAGGTTGAAGAAGCGAGCCGAGCGCCCCCGTTCGGCAATGACATTCAACAATTCGATACAGCCGGATGCGCAGGACGGCGAAATCTTCGGCCTTTGAGACAACAGGCTTTCGATCGCACCCGCGCTCAGGCTCTCAACAAGGAGCAAAGCAATGAAAAGAATTACGATCGCAATAGCGGCAACGCTCATCCTGGGCGCGCTTACAATCGCGCCACCGAAACTCAGATCCACCGTCCAGGCCAAGCCGGTCGCCAATCCAGCGGCGCCTCAAATCGGCCCCGACCACTGCGGAGGTGTGACGTTCACGTTTGTGAACAAGCTACCGGATCGCGAAATTCTCAAAGTCGTGAAAATCGAATACCACCGGGCTATCAAGAATAATTGGAGCACAGAGTTGATCTCTTTTGGTGGAAATGGCGAATGCAAAAATGGAGGGAAATGCACTACTACCGGTGACAGTCTGAAGGATGCCAAGGGTGTGAGACTGGACACTTTCAAACTGCACTACCAATGGAGGAATGACCAGAACGGAGCAAATTGGTCGGATACGATCATTTCCTCGATTGCATTTAACGAGGCGTCTGGCTATCAAGAATGCCAACCAAACAAAAATTACGGTGGCGATAGTTGGGCGGTAACTAAATAACAGTAACACTCGTAACGCTCCCTGATCATATCATTTGATGGCGACATGCTCGCAAAGCGGCTGTTTGAGATGTCCGGCGCCCAATGCTCCGAGCCGGGATGCGACCGGCGCCGAATCAATCGAACAGCCGCTTTGAATCTTCTACAGTTATGGACAGCATATTCCTGAAATCCCCACTACAGAGAAGCGCCAACTTCCTGGGGTTCGTTCTCGTGATGATGTCGCTGGCGATCGCGGCGCCGGCGGCGGAGCGAAGCTTGAGCGGCCCATCGCGCGCATTGCGTACGCAGGAACTCGTCGTGACGAGCAACCTGACCGATCAGGAGGTCGAGCCGACTTTCGAGCTGACCTTTACTTTGAATCGCCCGTTGCCGGCGACCGAAGGGCGATTGGCGGTTTTGATCGGGCAGACAGACATCAGCAACCTGCTTACGCCGACCAGCGACAACGACAGCTTGAGCTATCTGCCCCGAATCCTTCCGTTGCCAGCTGGCGAATCACCGGTCAAGGTCTTTCTGGTTACGCCGACCGATGAATGGCGCGAGATTACGCAGTTGACGCTTCGAGTAAAGACGCCGTCGCCTGCCGGCGCGACCCAGGAGCAACCAGGAAGTCAGGCCGGCGCCGCGAAAACGGCGTCCGCGAAAAAATACAACTTCGCGCCATCGCTTACGCTGGGCATGAAATCGCAAATGACCGAAAGCCACTTTCCGGAATCCAATCGCCCTCCGAGGCCGACTTTCGCCGACATGACGCTCCAGGCAAGCCTGAAATCGGAAATGACAAACGGATGGTTCGGCAATCAAATGCAATTCGACCTGGCCGGATCGAGTTTCCAGAAAGACGCTCTGCGGTTCTCCAGCCTGGGCGACAACGCGCCGAAGGTGGACCTTTCGAGTTACCTGATGCAATTCCAATTGAGCAAGGCTAAATTGCAGGTCGGCAGCGTCACATTCGGAACCAATCGGCAATTGATCAACAGTTTCGGCAGCCGCGGCGTCACGCTCTCGATCCCGCTCGGCAAACGCGCCGACTTCTCATTGGCGGCGATGAATGGGACCAGCGTTGTCGGATGGGATAACTTTTTAGGCCTCGATCGCCGCAAACACCAGATTCTTTCCGCGACGCTCGGATTCGAGTTCATCGGCGAACGTCCAGGCGGGCTGCGATTGGAAGCCGGCGCGCTGAGCGGATCGCTACAGCCCATCTCCGGATTCAATCAGGGCGTGATCAACGACGCCGAGCAGAGCAAGGGAGGGAGTCTGCGTCTGATCGCCTCGGACAAAGCGCAGCGCTTTAAACTGGACGCCGGTTTTACCCGCAGCCTGTTCAATAACCCGACCGATCCGCTGCTCAATCAGAACCAGCCGGTCGTTCCCGTGAAGGAGACTACGCGAAGCGCGCGTTACGTGGACGCGAGCGTCGCCCTGTTGAAAGACCTGAAGCTGAGCGAAAAAAAGAAAGCCAACCTGACGCTCAACGTCCATCACGAACAAGTAGACCCGCTGTTCCGGAGCGTGGCGGCCACGACACAGGCCGATCGATTGCAGAACGCGGTTGAATTGACCGGCGCCGTCGGTGAAATCACGGCGACGGCTTCGTATCAGCGGTTTCACGACAACCTGGCCGATATCCCCTCGCTGCTCCAGACACTGTCGCAGCAATATACGGCGGCTGTCAGTGTTCCGCTGGCGTCCTTGTGGGCGGATGGGAATGACGGGGCGAATCAATCGAGCCGGTCAATATGGCTGCCTCGGCTGGCCTACAACATGAATCGAATCCACCAATTCGGCCGGGCGTTTCCGCTCAACGCCGGATTCAACGATCCCAGCCAGGTTCCCGATCAGATCAGTACAAATCACGACTTCAACTCCGAATGGCAGTTCACCAAATGGCGCCTGGCCTATCACTTCAATCAATCCTTCCAGGACAATCGCCAGGTCGGGCGGGCCCTCTCCGATTTGCGCAATCAGATCCACGGCGTCGCCATCGGACTCAGTCCGCACACGGCCTTCGACCTCAATTTCGACCTGAATATCGAGGACGCAAAGAATTTCGAGACCGCGCGGATTGACCGGACGCTGCGCGCGGGACTCAACACCAACTGGCGAATGACGCCGAGGATGACGATCAACGTGACCGCGTCGAATACTCTCGCGGGAGATCTGGCCGGGAGAATTACCCGAAACCGCAGCGTGGAATTCGACACGCAATGGTCCTATCAATTCACCCACGGCGAAACGTCCTGGCAAAAAGTCAAAGGGCAATTTTTCATTCGATACGCCGATCGCTACGCCCGAACGCTCGATTTGATGTTCGGCCTCGACAACCTGACCCGCTTGAAGACGCTCAACGGCGGGATCAATTTCGTTTTCTTTTAAAAAGAATAAGCAGGGCGGGAGACAGAAAAATGTCGACCAGAAAAACAGGAAGCGACAACGGCATGTTTCATAAGAAGCGAAAAACAGATGACAGCGTCTTGTCGCCGAAGAGGCGCGGAGAACGCAGAGGACTCGCAGAGAAGAGCAAGCAGATTCTGTTCCTCTCCCCACGCCTTCTCCGCGCCGTCCGCGCGGCCGCGGTGAAGAGGTTGAGGACGCTCTTCCTCTCTCCGCGTTTTCTCCGCGTTCTCCGCGCCTCTTCGGCGCCTCGATACTGGCGCCTGACATATCGCATCATGACATGGAATTGCGTCCTTCTGTCGTTGTTCGCGGCCGGCGCAGTCGCGCAGACGATCAAGGTCAATCCGACCGGCGTCAACGTCAATAGCGGCGGCGCGACGACGGTGTTTCTGACCTTCGGGCCGGTCAGGAATTTCCGCGTGGCGGAAGGGACATTTTGCGGCGAATTGATTCCGGCGACGCCTGACAACGGCTTCAAATGCGATCCGGCGACGATCTTCGGTTCGCTGCCGGGCCGCTTCGACAGGTCTAGATCGAGCGGCAATCTGGGCTTCACCGACATTATGTCCATTCCGCCCTCGGTCACGCGTCGCGCATATCAGGCTGCGCAGGCCGGAGCGGCTTCGAGCTTTTTCTACGTTCGCCACTTCATCAATTTGGGGGGAGGCCCCATTCAAGGGCCGGGAGGCCCAGATCGGCCGCCGGGAGGCCCCATCTCGGCTGTAGGCCCAGATGAGTATGTTCCCGTCACCTGCCGGCTGACCGGCGGCGGCGCTCGAACTCCATTCGCCCTGACCGACGTAAAGGTCTCCTTCGATACCGAGGCCGCCGAGAACGCCATCGTATTTGTCGCGCAGGGCCAGAAGCCGCCAGCCATCAAGGCCCGGATCGTATATAACGGGACTGGCAGGCTGCGCGGCCGATGGGAAGTGGTTCTGCCCGGAGAACAACCGCCGGAAGATTTCGACCTGTTGACCGAAGCCACGCTGCCAATTGAACAGCGCGGACAGCAGCGCCGCTATACTCAAATCAGCCGCTTCAATCTCTTCCTTCCGCCTACAGGAAAATACACGCTTGCGGGGCCGGACGCTGCGCGGCTCCCGGTCACGCTCGAAGGCCCATATCTGGTGCTGCTGCGCATCGAGGCGACGGATGACAAAGAGGCCGACACCGACCTCTCATCGCTCGGCGTCGGCGCGGGGGTGGTTCACAGCGGCGCGGTCGCCGGATTCCCGATCCCCGTGTTGCGTTATTTCGTCGGTAGCGGACAGGCAGGAGTCCCCATTCCATTGCGCCAGCTCACGCCCGCGGATAACGCCGTGGCGGCGGCAGACCAACCGATCGATTTCAAATGGACGCAGGCGCCCGGCGCCGCGCTCTATCAACTGGAGATCGCCGATCAATCGGGGAAAGTAATACTGTCGGCCTTGCTGCAACCATTGACGCTCAATTACCGGGCGCCGTCCTGGCTGCTGGAAATTGGCGCCGGCGCCGATTTCCAATGGCGCGCCTCGGCGCTCGATCAAAACGGAGCGAAAACCTTGGAGACTCCCTGGCGGCGTCTGCAACTGAAATCCACTTCCTCTCGATGAATCACTTGAGGGCGCATATGAGATATGACGGAGATGACGATATGGACATTGCATGTTTGAACGGCTCGAACGGTTGGAGGGAGCGGATCGTCGGGCTTGACAACAAGTTGCCTCTGTTGAATGGCCGGCTAGTTCCCTACATCAACCTCGATAACGCCGCTAGCACGCCTCCGCTCCGTGACGTGCTCGAAGCGATAGAGCGATTCCTGCCATACTGTTCGAGCGTGCACCGGGGCGCGGGAATCAAGTCGCGCATCAGCACCGGCGCGTATGACGAGGCGCACGAAATAATAGGCCGCTTCGTCGGAGCCGACATGGACTCCAACACGGTCATCTTCGGTAAGAACACGACCGAAGCTATAAACAAGCTCGCGTTCCGCTACCCGCTGCGCCCGGACAGCGTGGTTCTTTCGACAATGATGGAGCATCACTCGAATGATCTGCCGTGGCGCCGCGCTCAGGTGCTTCGAGCGACGGTCACGAGCGACGGTCGACTCGATGAGGACGATCTGGATAGGCTGCTCGCAGAATACGGAGACCGCATCGCGCTTATCACCGTGAGCGGGGCGTCAAACGTCACAGGCTTCGTCCAACCTATTCACCGCCTGGCGCGAAAGGCTCATGCCGTCGGAGCCAGGATTCTTGTAGATGCGGCGCAGTTGGCGCCGCACCGACGAATTGACATCGGGCCCGACAATGATCCCGAACACATAGATTTCGTGGCGCTCTCAGCCCATAAGATGTATGCGCCTTTCGGCGCCGGGGCGTTGATTGGCCCCAAAAAAATTTTCTTGCGGGGCGCCCCGGAGTATCAGGGCGGTGGAACAGTCGAGATTGTGACACTCGAAGGCGTGCGCTGGGCGGGTCTACCGGATCGCGAGGAGGCTGGCAGCCCAAATGTTGTGGGAGCTGTCGCCATGGCCGTCGCCGCCCAGGCGTTGACAGACGCCGGAATGGAGGATGTGGAGAGATACGAAGCCGCCCTTACGGCTTATGCGCTCGATCGGCTGCGATCCCTGCCGGAAATCACTATCTACGGCGAGAAAGATCCACGGCTAACTCATGACAGAATCGGAGTCATCTCCTTCAACCTCGGCTCGGCGCATCACGCGCTCGTTACGGCCGTCCTCGGCTATGAAGGAGGGATCGGGGTTCGCAGCGGTTGTTTTTGCGCACAACCATATGTCGCGCGACTGCTAAGGGGCGCCGAAACAGAGCAGGCGCCCTGGCGCTGTGAACTACTCGCCGGAGACAAATCCAGAAAACCGGGAATGGTTCGCGTCAGTTTCGGGGTCTATAACAACTTCGAGGACGTTGACGCGCTGGTCGAGATGTTGCGCCGAATAACGCGAAGAGAATACCAGGGTCAATATTACCCAATCCCGGAGAGCGGAGAATACGCGCCTATCGGCTACCGTGACTCGGCTGCGGACTACTTTTCGCTCACCAACGGCGCGTTTCAAAGCTGAGCCCTCACCGATCCCACCCGTTCGCTACCGCCCCCGACGTGACGACGCGCTCGCCAAATAACTGCGACATGTTTTTCCTCACAACGCCAGTAGCAGGTGAAGACGCTGCCGGCAGTCCAGAGGCTTTTTCGACGCTTCCAGAAGGAGCGCGAATCACGCCGGCGACATAATTCACCAGCTAAGGAGACCCGTATGAGAAAAGGCGTGAACTTCGACCGTCGTGTTTTTTTGATCTTCATTTGGGGAATCGCCACGTTGGTCGCGTCCCTGCGCGCCGGCGGAACGAGGGTTGCCAGCGCTAACGACGATGGCATGGGATGGATGTTTCCTGGAGAGTATGAGAGTCACCAGGCAATGTGGATGTTGTGGCCGACATACGAGAATAAGGCAGGGTTCCCTTCCACCGATCCGATGAGCGAAATGATTCTCGCCATGAGCGGGCATGTCCACGTGAATCTAGCGGCGCAGGACGCCGACGACGAAGCCGCCGCCAGGAGCCTGCTAACCGGAAAGGGAGTTCCGCTCGACCACGTCCACTTCTTCCAGATCGAACACGGAGACATCTGGGCTAGGGACATGGGACCGCAGTTCACTCGGGGCCGTTCCGGAAAACTGCGAATCAACGATTGGAACTTCAATTATTGGGGATATGAAGAGCCGGACAGCGAACTCAGCCTGTTCGACGAGCCCTTCGACCGCACTGTCGCATCAATTATCAAAGTTCTCACGCTCGACGCGCGCGCCGGCGCTGTTACCGGCGCGCGCATGATCCACGAGGGCGGAAGCGTGACGCACAACGGACATGGGACGATGATCGCCGTCGAATCAGTCGCGATGCAGCGAAACCTGGGGCCGGGCCGTTTCTGTGGCGGGCGGGCTCCCGTGACAGATTACAGCCAGCCGAACACCTACGCGCCGAACTCGGACTGGCCCGCCTGCAAGGCGCTGGTCGAGAACGAGTATCGCCGGATGCTGGGCGTCAAAAAGATCATCTGGGTTCCCACCGGCGTCATTGAGGACACCGCGACATTCCGTGGAGCGCTGGCGACGCATATCCGCGTACCTAATTTGGACGGCGTAGACGTCCCTCACGCGGGCGTCTACACGATGTTCGGCGTCAACGGACACGCCGACGAAATCCTGCGGTTCGTCAATCCGAACACAGTCGTGCTGGCGCAAGAGTCCGTGCCGAGCGTCCCGGCGAGGACGCCGGCCGAGAGGATGATCCAATGGCTTCAGGAACGGAACCACGAGCGCCTCGAACACATCTACAACATCATCTCCCGGGCGACGACGGAGTCAGGCGAGCCGATCCGGGTCGTCCGCATCCCGGTTCCCGTTCCGACTCTCGATACGCTCAAGCCGGGCGATGGGTGCTACGACTTCTTCGCGAATTACGATCGTTGGGAGGACGGATCGACGCTGCCGGACGTCATGCTCGGAGTCTGGAATGCCAGTTACGTTAACTACGTTCCCACCAACGATCTGGTCATCGTCTCCAAGTTCTGGAGGCCGGGGCTTCCTTTTGAAATATTGCAGAGGGACAACGAAGCGCGGGCCGTTCTCGAAGAGGTATTCCCGGGGCGCAAAATCGTCCAGGTGTATGCGGAGAATATCAACCGCGGCGGCGGGGGGATGAACTGCATCACTCAGCAGCAGCCGGCGAGCGCCAGGTTCGCCCAAATGTGCGGCTGGGCGAAGGTCCAGGTAGCCGCGCAAAACGCCACGCTTTACGCCACGCCGGCCGGCGGCGCCGCATTGGGCAGAGTCCCTCGTTTAACGACTTCCGGCGCCGAAATCTATCTGAAAAGGCTCTCTTCAGGTGGTAAGCGCGCGCTGGTCCAGGTCTTCGGCGAATGCAAGCTCAACGGCAAGATCGGATGGATTGACGAGGATGACATCGAGAGCGCGGGAGAGAAATGCCCGTCCGTTTACTCGCTCAACTGAAAAGGATGAGACCCAATTAGTGATCGCCGTTTATCAGAGCGGAGGTTGGGGAGATAAGAGGAGGGAAAGATGGAAAACTGGTCAAATACCGATTTCCCATATCAATGCCTGCTGGACTTCAATCGAACCAAAGCTTTTCAAGCCGCCATCCGATCTGTCGTCAAGCAAGATGATGTCGTGTTGGACGCAGGCGCAGGGTCAGGAATTTTATCGTTCTTCGCCGCGCAAGCTGGCGCGAAGAAAGTCTATGCCGTTGAAGTTGACTCGTTTCTAGCGTCTTGTTTAGCGCGCAGTGTTCGAGCCAATAATCTAAGCCATAAAATTGAGGTCATACAGGATGACATCAATTCGGCCACGTTGCCGGAGAGCGCGGACGTTTTCATCTGTGAGATGATGGACACTGGACTCATGGACGAAATGCAAGTCACAGCCATCAACGCCTTGTATGAAAGAAACGTCCTTACTGCCGGGACGCGTTTAATACCATTTCGATACGAGACGTTTATCGAACTCGGTTTTACTAACTTCAATTATTACGGCTTCAAGATTTTTACGCCGATGCACGACTGGCCGCATTACTCCAATAGGGATAATGGCTGGTTGCCGACTGAGTTTAACGGGCTCTCCGACCGGCGCCGCATTGGCTCGATTGATTTCCAGCGGCCAATAGACGAGCGGGTTGATAAAAGCCTGTCGATAAACGCGAAAAACAGCGGGGTAATAAACGCCGTGCGAATCTCCGCATGCGCTCATCTCGCCAAGGGTTTGATTTTGGGCGCGACGAACGCGTTGAACGGCGACAAGATTCTCCCGGTCGAGGAAACTCACGTTACTGAAGGGCAGATTATTCAGGCCAGAGTAAGTTATCAAATGAGCGGCGGGTTGGCTTCCCTGCAAGTCAAATTCCCAGAGGAGCCTCCATGTCGCGCTTCGGCGCCCTGAAACAAAGAAAACGCGCCACGGAGTAACGACTTATTACATCATAAACTAAGTTGTTTGACATTCTTCTAAGCCCGCGAAGCGGGCGGCAGCATAAAGCCCGGGGTGGAGACGAAGGCGCAACCCCGGGTCGGGTCCGGAGCGATATCAAGCCCGCGAAGCGGGCGGCAGCCAATGGCTGTCGCCCACTTCGTGGGCTGCGCAGTGCTTCACTGCTCTCCTGGAGCTTACGCCCCAGGCTTTATGCTGTCGCCTGCTTCGCAGGCTCAAAGCCAGGATGCGAAAACCACGAATACCAAAAATCTTAGTTTACGGACTACTTATGGTCTTTGAAATGATAGTGCAACCAGATTCCGCCGGCCATTTCCTTTGTCGCCGCAGCGACAGTTGATCCTAGCCCGGCTTTTCAAAGCCGGGTGAGCGGTCGGACAGTGGTTTCAGTCGCGACAGCGACGGTTGACGCTGATCAGCAGAATCAACCGTCGCTGCCGCGACTAGGGACGGATCCGCTCATTGTCCCGGCTTTGAAAAGCCGGGCTAAGCTCACATGGTCGCTGCCGCGACTGGGGAAAAGGTGGTTGCGTTATTTTTTCAAAGTCCATAAATAGTTACTGCCGGGCTATTTTCCGCAAGAGTGAGTCATGCTATTCGAACAGGTCAGATCGCTCATTTTCATCATCGGCCTCACGCTGGTATCGGGCATAGGCGATTCACGGGGTTTTATCCACGCCTCGAAGATGTGGCGAAGCGAGGCCCTGATTCTGAGCGAGCTTGGCAAATCGGCTTTGGGGTTTAGTATCGGCATCGGCTCATATTGGCTTGCGGCGAAATATCTCAACGAGCTCGGGGTTCTCTCGCCTGAAATACAAACGCTCGTCTGGTTTGGAGTAACGATGGTCGGAGTAGCTTTTATCAGCGGCAAGTTTCTTCAATGGCAGACAATAGACCAGATAATCGCCGCCGTCGTTCTTCTCGGCATAGCCTGGCTTTTATTCCGAACATGTTAAGGCATATTTTTAATCATGAGGGCGTCGCCTTGCATGTCTCCTCGCGAGACGACGAGATACTTCCTGTCGCGCGACCAGGCAAAGTTGAAGACGCGGTCGGGAAAATCACAGAGTTTTTGCGGCTCGCCGCCGTTGATTGGTTGTCGCCACAGAGTGGAAGATTTAAATGCGCCGGCGGCGTAATCAACCGCGGCGGAATCGGCCGACCATTGCGTAATCGGGCGACGCATTGGCAAATCGAACAACTTAAACTCGGTTGGGGAGGCGTCCGTCGATAGCGCCCCGATTCTCGTCGTATTTTCTTCAAGTGGCTCCTGGCCGGTTGAGACGTGATGATAAGTCAGCCACTTGCCATCAGGCGAGATCGACAGGTAACCTTCCGGAGCGGCCCCGGTCAGGTGTGAAACCTGAACAGGGGTTCCACCATCTATGGACACTTTCCAGATCGCCGCCGGCCCATCGCCGCGTTTGATAAAGTAGACTTCCCTGCCGTCAGGCGACGGAGCGGCGTACTGCGCGCTATCTTTTTCTTTGTCGCCGAAGGTCAGCTGTTTTTGATTACGCCCGTCAATGTCCATCCGCCATATCTGCATCGATCCGGAGCGATTGGAGGTGAAAACTATATGGCGTCCGTCGACCGAGACCGCCGGATAGGCGTTATCTTGTCCGGCGTTAGCGGTCAATTGGACCTGATTGCTCCCGTCCGGGTTTATTGAGTAGAGGTCAGTGACGCAATCAGTAAACGCGGTGAAAATAATCCTGCCGTCCGGCGTCCATGCAAGTCCGTTATATCCGTCGAAGTTGCGAACGCCGAAAGTCAACTGTCTCGCCTTCCTCACGTCGCCATCAGGCAGCAGCCACAGATGCGAAATAATTCTCTGCTGCCGCGTGACCAACTTTTTTTTACCGTCACTTGAGAGGCTGATCCAGAAATAATATTCGAGGTCATTGGTCAAGCGACGAACCTCGCCATCAGGATAGGCGAGCATCCATAGTTGCGAAGAACATTCGTTAGGCGACCGCGCCGAGAATATCAAATACTTGCCGTCCGGCGTCCACAGGGCCTTTGTGATGGATCGCCAGCGCGGTCCCCCCAACTCTCTTTCTTCTCCGGTCGAAACGTCGACAGTCAGTAGGCGCCGTTGTTCCGGTCCGGTGGCGACCACGAGTTTCGAACCGTCAGGCGACCAGGCGGGAGCGACTTCGCCATATTCCAGCGGCGCTTGTCTGGTCCTCAACTCGAGTTCGGCGCCGCCATCTATGTCCGATAGGACGAGTGACTGCGCGCTGCGCTCGACGTCGCGCCGAATGAACGCCAACTGCCTGCCATTGGGCGAGACGCTGAAATCGCTCCACACGTTATCCGCGACTCTTTTACGCGCGCCGCCGAAGGTCGGTGTTTGATAGATTGGTCCGTGGGCTGCCACTTCGCGGAAAAATAAGTATTGACCGTCTGGCGAGAAGGCCAATGACCGATAACTCTTGACCGACGGCGGCAAAACTCGAAAGATCGCGCCCGTCTCAATCTGTTTGACCCAAACGCTTCCCCGCTCTTTTTCGTGCCGCACATAAGCCAATAGCGCGCCGTCCGGCGAGATCGTCGGGAATACGATGTCGCCGCTGTCCGTCAACCTTTGAAAACGGACCTGTTCGATCGGCGCGATTTGCTCCTTTTCGCCGCGGCGATTGATGAATTTATAAGCGGCGAAGCCAAGCGCGGACAAAATCAACAATCCCGAGACTGCAAAAAGCGCAAAGCGCCGGGCGGAGCGCGGACGAATCTCTTTCTCCGCAGGCGCGGATGGCGTCGCTAGCGCTGGTTGAGTCGCGGCGAATGCTTGCGAATTGTTTGCGGACACGCCGCCGTTTGGGGCATCCTCTAATAACTTAACGGGAACGGCGAAACGATAGCCTCTACGGGGGACCGTTTCGATAAACTGCCTGCCCTGTTCGTCAACTCCGAGCGTGCGCCGCAACGTGTAGATGTTCTGCGACAGATTGCTCTCTTCGACAACGGCGTTTGCCCAGATCGCCTCCATCAATTCCGATTTCGAGACGACGCGACCTCCCTCTTTAACCAGCATCCACAGCGTGTCAAAGACCTTCGGCGGCAACACGATCATCTCTTCGCCACGCCACAAGACGCGCTCAGCCGCGTCCAAACGGAATGCGCCGAACTCATATAACTTGCTGGAAGACTGAGACATACCCCGCTTGAAAACCACTTGAAAACTAATTGAAGACTTTCTTGAAGACTTTTCCGCCTTGCTTCGGCTAGCCTCCATGCCGCTCGGTCGACTCGGCGCATTCTAAATTTTCTAGGCGGCGGCTGGCAACGAAGCCGCGTATGTTATCGCGAGAGGCGAGTTGGTTTAAAGGATATGAAATACCACCTGATGATCGCTTGTCTTTGTTCTCTGCCGGTTGGATTATTAGCCCCCTCAGCGCAACCCGGCATCGCCAAGACGATTCAATCGCCGCTTACAACATTTTCGACATTTGTATTCAGGAACCGCTTGCATACGCGCGCGGTACTGTACCGCGACCGTGAGGGAGCGGCTGAACACGCATGCCGAAATTGCTTTAATCAATCGCCGCCGCAAACCGAAGATGTTCGGATGTTGACAGCCGAAGCCCCAATAGAACGAGAGATATCCGGCGGACAAACACACTCATACCAGATCGCTCTCGGCGCCGGGGACTACTTGCGCATCGTGATAACTTCGCGCAGCGCTGTTCTAAAGTCGGAATTGTTTGCTCCGGACAGCCCGAAAGCGGTCGGGATTTACCGCTCCACGAGCGGATTAAGAACCGTGTCATTGATAGCCGAGTTTGCCGGAAACCATAGACTGAATATTCGCCCGGTCAGTAATGACGCTGCAACCGGACGATATGAATTGAAGATTGAATCGCTGCGTCCGGCGACAGAGCAGGACAAAATCCGCATTGCCGCTGAGAGCGCGGAATGGGCGGGAACGCAGGTGAAAAACGCCGCGCCGGAAAAATGGCAAGAAGCTATCGCGAAATTTGAAGAAGCGTTAACGCTCTGGCGACAACTCAATGATCGTCAAGGCAAGTTAAGGATGCTGGTTCGCCTCGGCGGAGAGCGCCTTAACATCGGCGAACCACAGAAGGCGATGAACTACTTCTGGGAGGCATTCCCGCTTGCCCAGGCTTTAGGCGACCGCGGCCAGGAAGCCAACCTGTTACTGTGCTTCGGCATCGTCCATTCTCGTCAGGGTGAATATCAAAAAGCTCTCGAAGCATACGATCAGGCAAGGCAGGCGTTTGCAAGCATGTCTCAACGAGAAGGCGAAGCGGCGGCCATTGTAAATATCGGCGTGGTACATCAATCCCTTGGCGACTACCAGAAATCTCTTGAATGTTATGAGCAGGCGCTGCGGACCTATTCATCGCTCAAATTGGCCGGCCGCCAATGCAATGTCCTGATTAAAATCGGGGTCGCTTACAGCATGACGGGGCAGCCGCAGCAGGCTAAAGAGTCCTTAAATCAAGCGATTGCTATGGCGCGGGAGCGCCGCCTAACAAGTTGCGAGGGAAGCGCGCTCCGTCATCTGGGCTATGTTTATCTCAATTTGCGTGACGCGGAAAAAGCTCTCGAATCCTTCAATGAAGGGTTAAAGCTCTGCCGCGCTATGGGCGATCGAGTGTGCGAAGCGACCGCGCTTAGAGGAATTGCCTCTGTAAGCCAGTTGTTGGGAGAGAATGAAAAGGCTCTGGATTATCTCGGCCTGGCGTTGAACAAGTTCCATTTATCCGGCGAGCGATCCCGGGAGGCGGTTACACTCAATCAAATGGCTCAGGTCAATCAGGAGCTTGGCAGGCTGAACGAGGCCCGTCAACAGGTGGAACAGGCTCTCGATATTATGGAATCTGCGCGCGCGGATGTTGTCAGCCAGCAACTTCGCGAATCTTTCTTTGTTTCAGCGCAGAGCAGGTTCGCCCTTTATATCAACCTGCTGATGCGACTGCATCAGAAATATCCTGCGGAAGGTCACGATGCGACGGCATTGATGGCAAACGAGAGAGCGCGCGCTCGCGGGCTCCTCGATCTTCTCACCGAGTCCAGAGCCGATCTTCGTCAAGGCGTTTCGCCGGGATTGATTGAGCTTGAGCGATCTTTGCAGCGGCAGATTAACGCGAAGGCCGCTGCGCGCGCGCGCCTGCTTGACGATGATGGCGCCAAAGCGGGCGCCTCATCGCTCGACAAAGAGATCTCGGATCTCACTTCCCGCTACCGCGAAGTCGAAGCGCAAATTCGCGCCGCAAGTCCGAATTACGCCGCATTGACGCAACCTCGACCGCTTTCCGCCGCGGAAATTCAGCGGCAGTTACTTGATGAAAACACCGTGCTGCTCGAATTCGCGCTCGGCGGGAAGCAGAGCTGGTTATGGGCCGTGACGCCGCAATCCCTCGACAGCTACAGCCTTCCGCCGCTAAAAGAGATCGAAACCGCCTCGCGTAATGTCTATGAGCTGCTCACCAGCCGGCAGCCGAAGAAAGATTTGACGGAATCCGAGCGACAGCGACTCATCACTGAGGCCGACGCAAGATTCACGACCGAAATCTCCACACTAAGTCGGATGCTATTGGGTCCGATAGCGTCGAGGCTTCGCCAGGAGTGGAAAGATAAACGGCTGGTCATCGTGGCGCCTGGAGCGCTCGAATACCTACCCTTCGCCGCCTTGCCGCTTCCCTCGGAAAACGATTACCAACCTTTGATCGCGAGCCACGAGGTCGTGAACCTGCCATCGGCTTCCGTGCTCGCCGCGCTCCGCCGCGAAACCGCCGGTAGACAACCCGCAGAAAAGACTCTGGCGGTCATCGCCGACCCTGTCTTCGAGTCAAATGACCCCCGCGCGCTGCAGGCCGCGAAAAGAAAAGGGTCGAGAGACAATCTCGTTGCGAGTGTCCAATCCGCGTATGAAGTTCCCGCGGCCTCGATCTTAACCGCCGGCTCAGACCTGGCGCGCGCCGCTAAAAGCTTCAACCGCGCCGGCTTTTCGCGTCTTCCCTTCTCCCGCGAGGAGGCCGAGACGATCGCCGGCCTCGTCCCGAAAAACTCCTTGCTGATAGCCACTGGCTTCCAGGCCAATCGGACAATGGCTTCAAGCGGCGCCTTGGCCCGTTATCGCATCGTTCACTTCGCCACTCATGGTCTGCTCAACAGCGAGCACCCCGAACTCTCCGGTCTGGTTTTGTCGCTGGTTGATGATAACGGCAAAACACTAGACGGATTCCTGCGGATGCACGAAATCTACAACCTGCGACTGCCTGCCGATATCGTCGTGCTGAGCGCATGTCAAACCGCTCTGGGCAAAGAGGTCAAAGGTGAAGGGCTGGTCGGATTGACGCGTGGGTTTATGTACGCCGGAGCGCAGCGCGTCGTGGCGAGCCTGTGGGAGGTGGACGATCAGGCGACGGCGCAACTGATGGGACATTTCTATCATGGAATGTTGAAAGAAAACCTGCGCCCTGCGGCGGCGTTGCGCGCCGCGCAGATCGAGATGTCGAGATGCTCGCGCTGGTCGTCGCCATACTACTGGGCCGGTTTTGTGATTCAAGGCGAGTGGCGGTGATCGACTCGAATATGAATACCAAACAGATCCCTAAACAGCCGCTACCATCATTTTCGCGAATAATCCGTAGAATATGCCGCGTGTATTTTCACGCGCTACTGATTTTCTGCCTGTGCGGGGGCTTCGCTGGAGCGGCGCGACAGCCACAAGATCCGCAATCTCTTTCGACCGACGCGCCGATCGAACGCGAATTGCCCGCAGGCCAGACGCACATTTACCGAATCGCATTGAGCGCTGGGCAATTCGCTCTCGTCGAAGTAGAACAACGCGGCGCGGATGTGTCGCTCGCCGCAAGCGGGCCGGACGGCAAGGAGTTCGCATCCGTAAATCTGCGATCGAGGGGCGAAGGCATGGAGCGGTTGGCGATTGTAGCTGATGCGGCGGGCGAATATATCCTCAAAGTCATCTCGAGAAATCCGAAACTCGCCGCTGGCGCCGTTGGAAGATACAAAGCGAAGATCAGCGAACTGCGCGCCGCGACCGGGCAGGATCGCGACCGAGCGCAGGCGCAGTCGATTTGTTACGAGGCGCAGAAACTCAGTCTTGAACAGGCTCCGGAAGCAAAGTTGAAAGCCGTACAACTGTACGAAGAAGCGCTGGCGCTCTGGCGGCGACTTCAAGATCCCTGGTGGGAATCGTTTTCGCTGTTGCGGCTGGGGCGTCTCCACGCCGACCTGACGGAGTTCCGCCAGGCGAAGGATTATTTCAGCCATGCCCTCATGGCCAGAAAAGAGCTGGGTGATCGGCGAGGCGAGGCGACCGCGCAGAGCGGCGTCTGTGAAGCGCTGAATTATATGGGCGATATGAAAGAGGCAGCCGAATGTTATGACGGGTTAATTCCGATCTACCGCGAACTCGGACTCCGCATGCAAGAGGCGAACACGATAATGAACAAAGCCGCCACGCTCAATAGACTAGGCGATTATCAAGCGGCTTTGCAGATGGCGCAGCAGACGTTGCGAATCATCCAGGAAGAGGGAAACCGCGGAGATGAATCGTTCGCGCTCAACACGCTCGGACTAATTTACCTATCGCTGAATGAACACCAGCTTGCGCTCGATCATTACGAACGCGCGCTGGCGATCCGGCGCGAAATCGGCAATAAGCGACTCATCGCAGTGACTCTGGAAAACTTGGGCATGACCTATTACGAACTGGGCGATTTTCCGCGCGCTCTCGATTACCTCAGGCAGTCGCTGGCGATCAGCGCAGAGATCAGCGACCAGCGAACAAAGGCCATCGTATTACAAGAGCTCGGCATGATTTGGAAAAAAACCGGCGATACCGCCAAAGCGCTCGACGTCCAGACACAATCGCTGGCCCTGGCGCGCGAGGTCGGCGACCGCCAGGCGGAAGGCCAGATACAAATTTCGATGAGCGAACTGCATCTGCTCCTGGGCGAAAAGGGGAAGGCGCGTAACGATCTCACTCAGGCGATGGAACTCTCGCGCGGCGCCGGCGACCGGGTCGGCGAAGCCGCCACCCTGACAAAAATGGGAGAGATGGCGGCGGACAGCGGAGATTTCAGCCAGGCGATCATTCTCCTGCAACAGGCGCTTTCACTGGCTCGCAAGACGGGCGACCTGCGTCGCGAACGCGACGCCCTCTTAGCGCTCGCGCAAACCGAACGCGAACGAAACAACCTCAACGCGGCGCGCGATTATCACGAGAAAGCGCTCGAATTGACCGAATCGCTCCGCGCCAAAGTCCTTCGCCAGGAATTACGCGCCAGTTTTCTAGCCTCACAACAGGATGAATACGAACAGTACACGGATCTATTGATGCAATTACACCAGCAGCAGCCGGACGCAGGATACGCCGCGGCCGCGTTCGGGATCAGCGAACGCGGCCGCGCCCGCAGCCTGCTGGAAACCCTCGCCGAAGCTCGCGCCGACATCCGGCAGGGCGTTGACGCCGCTCTGCTCGCCGAAGAGCGCAAACTGACCGGGCAGATCCGCGCCAAAGAACTTCGGCGCGATCAATTGGCCGGCGATCCGCGTGCTGCGAAACAAATAGAAGTTCTGGCCAAAGAGATCGGAGACCTACTCAACGAATACCAATCTTTGCAAGGCCACATACGCGCCGCCAGCCCGCGCTTCGCGGCGTTGACACAACCGCAACCAATGACCGCCGCGGAGATCCAGACACAATGTCTGGATAGTCAGACCGTCTTGCTAGAATTCGCGCTCGGCGCCAAACGGAGTTGGCTATGGGCCATCACACCGGACACAATCGCCAGTTATGCGCTCCCACCTCGCGATGAAATCGAAACATCGGCGCGCAAAATCTATGATCTACTGACCGCGCGCCAACTGAAGAAAGACCCGAATGAAGACGAGCGGCTGCAGCGGATCGCCGAAGCCGACTCCAAACTGCAGACCGAAGCCGCCGCGCTCAGCCGAATGCTGCTCGGCCCGATTTTCGCGCAATTGCAACGGGAGTGGAAAAACAAACGGTTGGCGGTCGTCGCATCAGGCGCGCTGGAATACGCGCCGTTCGCTGTGTTGCCGGCGCCGGAGACAGCGCGACAGGGAGACGGGGAGACGGAGAGACCGGCGGACAGAGGAACCACATCTCGCTCCGTCGCCCTGTCGCCCAGTCGCCCAGTCCCTCTCATTGCCGATCACGAGATCGTCTATCTGCCATCCGCTTCGGCGCTTTCGCTAATTCGCCGCGAAGTCGCTGGGAGGCGGGCGGCTGCGAAGACGCTGGCTGCGCTGGCCGATCCGGTTTTCGACGCCGATGATCCGCGCCTTGCGGCCGCAAAGAAGAAAGCTTCTCCGGACGGCTCGATCGCCAGCGCCCGGCCTGCGGGATCAGCGCCAGTCGCTTCCGCGCTGCCTCCAGAACTCGCGCGTTCGGCTCGGGATTTCAATCGCGAGGGCTTTGGCCGCCTCGCGTTTTCCAACGAGGAGGCCGAATTCATTACGGGGCTTGCGCCCAGAAGTTCGACTCTCAAAGCCACGGGCTTTGAGGCTAACCGTCAGCTTGTCGCAAACGGCGAACTGGGGCAGTACCGCATCGTCCATTTCGCCACGCACGGCCTGATAAACAGCGAACATCCCGAACTCTCTGGCCTCGTGCTTTCGCTCGTGGATGAAAACGGAAAGCCTCAGGACGGCTTCCTGCGGCTGAGTGAAATCTTCAACCTGAGACTGCCCGCCGACCTGGTCGTGCTGAGCGCCTGCCAGACCGCGCTCGGAAAGGAAATCAAAGGCGAGGGTCTCATCGGATTGACTCGCGGATTCATGTACGCCGGCGCCGAAAGCGTCGTGGCCAGTCTCTGGCAGGTGGACGATGAAGCGACGGCGCGACTAATGCGGTATTTCTATCGCGGGATGTTGAAAGAAAACCTGCGCCCAGCCGCCGCATTGCGCGAGGCTCAGATCGAGATGTCAAGAAGCTCGCGCTGGTCCTCGCCGTATTACTGGGCGGGGTTCATCATCCAGGGTGAATGGAAGTAGCGCTAATGCCGCAACCGATCCGTAGGCGGCTCGAGGCCCAGGAAAAAATCCGCGACATGTTTCTCACTCCGACGCCAGTAGTGAGTGAAGGACGGTCAGTCGCCGAGGACGACGTCGTGAGCGCGGGAGAGAAGCGTCCAGCCGTTTACTCGACGAACTGAAGAAGTTTATCGAAAAGGTTAATCGAGGATGCCGATTTCTTACCTGACGATCGATCGAGCGGACTACGAAGATAGCAGAGCATGGGGACTTTCCACCGCCGTGGATGTCTACGGCTGCGACCCGGGCGCCATCCGAAGCCGGGAACACATCATCCGGTTCACGCACGAACTGTGCGACCTGCTTGGAGTCAAGAGGTTCGGGGAAACCCAGGTCGTGCGGTTCGGCGCCGACCCGCGGGCATACGGGCACTCAATGGTCCAGCTCATCGAAGCCTCGCTGGTCTCAGCCCATTTCGCGGAAAACAGCAATACCCTCTATCTCGACATCTTCAGCAGCAAGTGGTACGACGCGGAGGCCGCCGCCGAATTCGCCAAAGAGTTCTTCCGAGCCGAGCGCGTCCGGGTGCAAACCTGCCTGCGTTAATGATGATCATCATTTGCCCGCCAGTCTCCGGCGCCGCGCAGATGTCGGCGCCGCTTTTGCATACACACAAGTTGGGAGATGAGTTCTCGTCCCTCCGGCGCAAAGATTTGCGCAGATACTATTGGGACAAGCCCGTGGGGCCGCTGTGATAGCAACCCGCCTCTTCATCGGAGCTAACTGAATGTTATTTCTCCGTTTTGTTATCTAGCTACCATCTCACTACCTACAGAATCTGAATTTAATTTCAAAGCGATGTCGACATGTTTTCGCGTCTGGCGCCAGTAGAGTTTGAAGAGATAGAAAATGCCGAGGCCCTCTTCGGCGATAACACTCGACAACATAATCCAGCCAACGCGCAGGATAACGGGGCTGTAACTGCCACAGTATTGGTTCCCCGTGGCGCCTGTGTCGAGGCCCACCAAAAGGAGAAAAATCATGTTACGCAAAAGCGTTTTGTTTCTTTCGCTCGCTTCAATCGCAGCGCTGATCGCCTGGGGATTCGCCCCGAGCGGCTCGACGCCTGTCTGCGCTGCGGCGTCGTCAGCGGCGGATTGCACGCTACAAGTCACGGTCAATCGCCCGGCATTTGTTGGCACGGTACAAAATCCTCAGTCAGCCAGCGTCACCTGGAACATCACCAACTTGCCGCCATGCTATCAGATCACCGAATCCGAGGTTACTTTCACAATTACCCGGAATAACCAACCCAACGTCGTGTTAAAGAAGACCATCACTGGGAGCGCCACAAACACTACTGTGAGTCTGATTAATGGTCTGGGCTCCAATTTGGCGCCGGGTTTCCAGCCCAACGCGATTGTCGCCGAGGTCAGAGTGAAGGCCAGCGCGATTGATCCTAATAAGACTAAGACAGAGAGCAACACGTTGACCCTCTAATAACTAACCGGCTGTTAATTCGGCTGAAACCGCCATCTATGAAGCCACTCGAAGCCCGCGAAGCTGCTGACATTTATTTTTCGAGCTTCCCGGAGCGGCTTCTTGGATGGTTTTTGCGAGACGGAAAATAAAGAGCTTTCGGACCTAGCCTTTGTTTTTCTGTCTCGCATTTTTCTGTTCTGAAAAATCCGAGACATGTTAATGAAATTCTTTATCCATCTCGCGATATACCGACGGAAGAAGATCGTTCCAACCGCCCTTCCACATACACGGCGACCGGATGCTCGATCCCAGCGAAATAGGCGAGTTCCCGATAATCCTCGCAATCGTGGATGACGAAATCGGCCCGCTTGCCAGCTTCCAGCGATCCGATCTCATCGCCCAGGCCCAGGCTATAAGCCGCGTTGATCGCCGCGGCGGTGATAGCTTCCGCCGGCGACATCTTCATCTGCGTTGAAGCCAATGTCAGGACAAACGGCATTGAGGGCGTGGGCGATGACCCTGGATTGAAATCGGTGGCCAGAACGACCGCCAATCCAGCGTCGATCATCGCGCGGGCGTCCGGGTAACGCCGCGACCCGATCATCAAGACTGAGGCCGGCAACAGGACTGGCTGGACGTTGGCCGATTTGAGAGCCGAGATTTCGGCCCGGGCGGCGTTTTCCAGGTGGTCGGCGGTCATTGCGCCGAGTTCGGCGGCGAGTTGCGATCCGCCACTCAGAGAGAGTTGGTCCGCGTGGACTCGCAATCCCATTCCATAAACTCGCGCCGCCTGCAGAATCCTTCTCGATTCGTCAACGTCGAATGCGCCGCTCTCGCAAAACACGTCGCAGAACCGCGCCAACCCCTCGCGCGCGACAATCGGGATCATCTCGTTCACGATCAGGTCGACATAGGCCGAGCGGTTAACTTTGTATTCATCGGGCACCGCGTGGGCGCCGAGAAATGTGGGGACGTAACGTAATGCGGTTTCGGCGTTGAGGCGGCGGATCACACGCAGCATCTTCACCTCGTCTTCGAGCGTCAATCCGTAACCAGACTTGGCTTCGACCGTGGTCGTGCCCGCGCGAAGGAACCATTCGCAATAGCGCCTCGAAGCCTCGAACAATTCCTCCGCGCTCGCCGCGCGAGTTCTACGGACTGTTGACCAGATGCCGCCGCCCGACGCCGCGATCTCCTGATAGCTTTTCCCTCCCGCGCGCATCTCGAATTCATCGGCGCGATTGCCCGCGAAGACCGGGTGCGTGTGCGCGTCAACGAAACCAGGAGTCACCGCGCGCCCGGCTGCGTCTACGACTTCGCAATCGGCGTCAATCGACGGCTCGACCTCGTTTTGCGCGCCGGTTTGAATGATGCGTCCGTCGCGTATAAGCATCGCGCCGCCATCGATCATCGCCAGCTCGCGCATCTCCAGCCCAACGCGCGGGCGACGCGGCCCGGCCAGCGTGACAAGCTGAGATGTTCCGATGATGGCAAGTGATTTCTTCATCTACTTCGCTATCCGCTCCGCGTAATCTCGTGCGGCATGGCAGTTTGGCGCATCAGGACATTTGAAAAGTTGTAAGGGAAAACCATTGCCACAGACCTCACAGCGGGTACAGAGGGACATGATGATTTCTCTGTGTTCTCTGTGCGCTCTGTGGCTAACAATGGCTATGTGACTTCCAAAGAATACCTCAGCTCCGCGACAACAATCCGGAAGCGAATGAAAGCAGGCACGAAGCCGTCGCCATCACCGTCGCGTCGGCCACGTCCTGCGTAGGATCGACCTCGACCAGGTCAATCGCCCGGACCAGGGGGTGCGCTCCACAGAGCCAAGCAGCGCGGCGCAATTCGTAAGGCGTCAATCCGCCCGGACGCGAGCCCGGGGTCGCCGGCGCGAAGATCCTGTCGAGCGAATCTATGTCCAGATCGACGTAGATGTGTTCGACGCGCTCCGAAAGGTCGTCGAGCGATTCGGTCAGCAACCGCTCGACGCCGTGCGCGCGAATCTGGATCATCGTCACAACGGTGATGCCCGAGTCGTTGGCCATCTGCGCGTAGGCCTGCGAGTTGGCGAACGGTTGAATGCCGATCTGGACGATGTTCTTGCCCGGCAATCCGTCGGCCAACAGCGCTCGCACGGGATTCCCGTTCGTCAATCCGTTCGACAGGTCGCGCAGATCGAAATGCGCGTCGAGCGTGATCAATCCGCATCTTTCGAGCGAGTCCGCAACGCCGTGAGCGCCAGGGCGCGTCACGGCGTTGTCGCCGCCGATCACGACGACCGCCTCGGCGCCGGCGAGCGCATTGCGAACCGCGTCCCTCAACGGCTCGAACGCGTCTTCCGGCTTCATATCGGCGAGCGGCAGGTCTCCAAGATCACGCGCTCCTATCGAACGCAGATCGGTGTCCGATTCAACGTCATAACAACTGAACTTTCGCAGGACCCCGCGGACGGCGGCCGGGGCGAGATCGCAGCGGCCAGGCGTAATCGAGCCCAGCCGCAGCGGCGCGCCGATGATCGCTAAACCACCGGACGACGACGGCGCGAATTCGCCTGCCAGCCAGGCGCTTGCTCGCGGCCAATAGGGATCGTCTGCAATTTGTTTTTGCATAGCCAGGTCACATCCGAAGGCGCCAGGGCGGCGGCGCCTGGAAGCCGTTTAAAATCATCTTTGTCGAAAGCCAGCGAACGCGTGATTGAAAACGCGCATAATCCCCGGCGCGATTTATTCGGTAAGTATAGCGCTCATAGATTTTATCGCCAGTTACATTATGCTCAAGAATAGCCTGTCATCACATCACCCGGCAACGGCGGTCTGTCGCTCCGTTGTGGAAAGTTTGAACTTACGGCGACCTGCCATTCGGAACTATCTATAGTACGCGCGGTCTTCGCTTGCCTGATAATCGCTGTAATAGCCAAATTATTTTTACCAGAGTCCTATATAGGGATATTTTTATCTTGCATGTAGCCCTATATAGGGCTATACTTCTTCCGCGATGCCAAGCCATGGGGGGGTCGCCTTCTGTCGTTCTCCTGACTCCCTCATGGCTGCCTCCACTTCGCTGATGTCGTCGCAGAACTCCCACGCTTGGCAACGTGGGGATGCCCCTTCCATTGATCGCTGCAAGGTTGGT
>DASTMP010000095.1:0-5825 GCA_035714085.1 Blastocatellia bacterium | reverse complement strand
CCTGGCGCGACAAAGCGCAGCGTGATATCCAATTCGAATGATTTCTTCGCTTGATCTGTTTCTTTGGGCAGAAACTATTCAGGTATGCCTATCATCCCAGCGGCTAACGTTGCATTAGCCACGCGGATTATCAAATTAGCTGGAAATGCTGTCAAGCTAATTTGTTCAAGGCGCCAACAAATCCTCCCCAGGCATCCTTGCTTGAGACGCAGTCAGGAACTTCTTGCGCCCCACTTTACGGATCACGGCTGCCCGTAACGGACGGACAATCGCAAAATAAACAAGCAAAACTACTTTGATATCAGAAATGATGTGAGGATTTTTCGTCCCAGCGTATTCCAGCAAGCCAGCGGATTTTGAATCGTGCTGATAATTTGAGCCGCATCGGCGAGAGGATTATCAGCCCGTTCCATCAAACTGTCAAGATTTGGTCAAGCCATTTGGATATTTGGTCTGCTGACCATCAAGTTTTTTGTCAGGATTCGGATCGTCGGCTACAATCCGCGCAGTTTCGCAATGCCAATTTGTGATAAGTAGGAAGACCATAAGGGAAAAGGGTTGCTTTCTCTTCTACTTTAGCGTCTTTATGTCCTTTTTGTGTTTTTGTGGTGAAAAGGAGATTCCAATGACTTCACGCCGTGAATTTCTCTATTCTGTTTCCGCAATGGCGGCGACATCGTTAATCGGACCCGCCGCCGAACCCGCCGCGAAAAGTTATGGCATCGCGTATACTTCCTTCCCGATCCGTATGCGCCAGGCGCGTGAAGCGGCGGGCGGTCCGGGCAATCAAGGCCCCGCGATTCCGGCGGAAAAATTCATCGACCTCTGCCAGAGCTTCGGCGGAGACGGGTGCCAGATGGATTTTTCGCAACTGGCTTCGACCGACGCCGAGTATTTAAAACGCGTTCGCGCTCAGCTCGATGCGAAAGGGATGTATATGGAGCTGGCCGTTCGGGCGAGGGCGCTCGAAAGCGAAGAGGAAGTCGCCAGGATCGCGGCGGCGGCTCAACAGTTGGGCGTTTCGCGCCTGCGCGCGGCCTGCTTGAGCGGGCGGCGTTATGAAGACTTCCACGAGATGGCGAAGTGGAAAGAGTTCGCCGCACAATGGCAAAAGACGCTCGAAAAAGCCGAGCCGATCTTGAAAAAACACAAGTTGCTGGTCGGCATAGAAAATCACAAAGACTGGCTGGCGGACGAACAGGTCGCGATGCTCAAACGCATCGGCAGCGAGCACATGGGCGCGTGCGTGGACTTCGGGAACAACCTGGCGCTGCTCGAAGACTCGCTCGAAGTCGCCGAGAAGCTCGCGCCATACGCCGTGACCACTCATTTGAAAGACATGGCGGTGCGGCCTTACGACGACGGATTCGAGCTGTCCGAGGTCGCGTTGGGCGACGGCGCCACGCCTCTGGCGAAGATCATCGCGACGCTGCGCAAACACCGCGGCGACCTTCACATCTGCCTGGAGATGATCACGCGCGATCCGCTGAAAGTGCCTTACAAGACCGATAATTATTGGATCACACATGAGCGCCGCGACGAAGCGCGCATCCGCAAATTCGAAAACACGGTTCTCAAACAGGCCTGGACGAAGCCGCTGCCGCGCGTCACGGAATTGGGCGCGGCGCAGGCGCTGGCCTTTGAAGACGAAAATCTGCGGCGCAGCGCGGCTTATGCGAAACAGACGCTCAAACTTTAAACCCTGGGATCGCGCGCAGGGATGCGCGCGATCCCAGGTATGGAGATAGACGAAGATGGACATGCCGAATAGCTCTCATAAAAACGTTATGGAACTTTTCCGATTGGATGGCCGCGTCGCTCTGGTCACGGGCGGATCGAAAGGTCTGGGGCGCGTCATCGCGCAGGCCCTCGCCGAAGCGGGCGCGGACGTGGCGGTCGTCAGCCGCACGCTGGAAGATTGCCGCAAAGCCGCGAATGAAATTACGGAATCAACCGGGCGACGCGCCGCCGCGTTCGCCGTCGATGTAACGAGCGCGGACGAATTGAAGCGATTATCAGCCGAGATTGAAGACTCGTTCGGCGCGGCTGACATTCTGGTCAACAACGCCGGGATCAACATTCGCGGGTTGATCAACGAGTTAAGCGAGAGCGATTTCGAGGCGGTGATGGCGACCAACGTGACCGCGCCGTTCCTCTGCTCGAAAATCTTCGGCTTGAAAATGGCCGAACGGGGCTGGGGACGCGTCATCAATCTGGGTTCGATCATGTCTGTGGTCTCGCTCCCGGGCCGCGCCCCTTACGCTTCGTCGAAGGCGGCGATTATGGGCTTGACGCGGACGCTCGCGCTCGAATGGGCAGCGAATGGCGTGACGGTGAACGCGATCTGCCCGGGCCCCTTCGCCACCGAGATGAACAAACAGTTGCTCAACGATCCGGCCAAATACCGCGACTTCGTTTCCAGGGTTCCGATGGGACGTTGGGGCGAATTACACGAGATTGCAGGCGCGGCGGTCTTTCTGGCCTCCGACGCATCGGCGTTCGTTACTGGCAGCGCATTGTTCATTGATGGCGGATGGACTGCGCAATGACACTTAGTCGGAAATTCTCCACAAAGATCACAAAGGGAAACACGAAGGTCACAAAACCGAAGACATGAAAAAGGAGAAAGAAACTCTTTTAGGCCTTTACTCCTTTTGTGACCTTTGTGGTCGATTCCTGGCTTGGTAATGCGGTAGTCGGGGACAAATTCATCCCTGCATTCTTATCTATTTCCCAGGGCTATCGCGAGCCACGCGCGGTAATTTCAATCAGACTTGCGACGATAACGCAGATAACGCGGCGTCCACATCTTCTCATCCACGCGCTCTTCAAGCTCTTCCCGCGTCGTCGTTTCGGCCAGGCCCAAGGCCTGGGCTTCGACGCCGACGGCGATTGCGACGCGGCGCGAGACTTCGCGGATGGCGTTCAAATCAGGGAAGAGCGGCGCCATACGGTCATTCAACGCTGGCGACATTTCGCCGAGCGCCCGCGACGCCGCGATGAACATCTCCTGTCTGATTCGCCGCGCGCCCGACGCGATCACGCCCAATCCGACCCCGGGGAAGATGTATGCGTTGTTGCACTGCCCGATCTTGCGCGGGCGGCCTCCGCCGGTGACCGATTGCGGCGCGTCCGCGAATGGGCTGCCGGTGGCGATGATCGCGCGGCCAGAGGTCCAGGCCAGCAGGTCTACCGGCTTCGCATCAGAGCGCGAGGTCGGGTTGGAGAGAGGAAAGATGATCGGGCGCGCGACGTGGCGAGCCATTTCCTCGACGACGTCTTGCGTGAACGCGCCTGGCTGGGCCGCCGTGCCGATGAGCGCCGTGGGTCGCAGGTGTTTGACCACTTCGGCCAGCAAGATGTGATTGCGGTCGGCGACCTTCCAATTGGTTATGCGCTCGACGGGCTGCGCGAAAGGTCGGCTGATCTCCTCGATGTCGCCACGCCCCGTGTGAACTAATCCCCCGATGTCTATCAGCCAGAGCTTCTGTTTCGCCTCCTGCTCTGAACATCCTTCGATAATCATGGATGCGATGATCTGGTCGGCGATTCCCGTCGCGGCCGACCCCGCCCCGAACATCACTATTCGCTGATCGCTCAAACGCTCGCCGTTGACTTTGACCGCCGCGAGCAACCCGGCGAGCGTGACCGCGCCAGTGCCCTGAATGTCGTCGTTGAAACTGCACAGACGGTCCTGGTAGCGTTCGAGCAACCGCCGCGCGTTGTGGCGCGCGAAATCTTCCCATTGCAGCATCGCGCCGGGGAAGGTTTCGATCACCGCGGCAATGAACTCTTCGATGAAATCGTCGTACTCTTGCCCGCGCACGCGCTCGTGTCGCCAGCCAATATAGAGCGGGTCTTTCAACAACTCCTCATTGCCCGTGCCGACGTCCAGGAAGATCGGCAGCGTCGTCGCCGGATGAATGCCCGCGCAGAGCGTGTAGAGCGACAGCTTGCCAACGGGAATGCCCATTCCGCCCACACCCAGATCGCCCAACCCCAGCACGCGCTCGCCGTCCGTCACGACGATTATCGCCGCGTCGGGATGCGGCGCGTTCGAGAGCAAGGTTTTGATCTCGCCGCGGTGGCGGTATGAAATGTAGAGGCCGCGCGGGCGGCGGTAGATGTGGCTGTAGAGTTGGCTAGCCGCGCCGACCACGGGCGTGTAGATGATCGGCGTCATCTCGGAGATATGGCGCCCGAGCAGTTTGTAAAAGAGCGTCTCGTTGCGGTCCTGCAAGGCCATCAGGAAGATGTACCGTTCGATGTCCGATTCCTTGCGGCGATAGTTTTCGTAATTGCGCTCCAATTGCTCCTCGACCGTCGAGACTCGTGGCGGCAGCAGGCCGAGCAATCCGAATTCGCGCCGCTCCTCGTCGGTGAAGGCCATGCCCTTGTTGAGCAGAGGGTAATCGAGCAGCAGTTGGCCGGCGAGCGAGACTTCGAGAATCTCTTCGCCGTTCTGTTCGTCAATGACTTTGCGGCAGTAATTCAAGGTTCCTCCGGGAAATAGTGGGTAGTGGGTAGTGGTAGTTCGTGAAGATTGGCGGCGCCGTATAAGCGAACTGCCCACTGCCCACTATCCACTATCCACTTTCTTCATTTCCGGGCGTCGATCATTGCGACCTAAACGACTCCCGCGGAATGTTGCTGTCCGTGGGAGATTGTTTCAGAATATGCGCCGCTTTGAAACTCGGTACGACACAGGGGGCGACGATGAACAACGTCAAGGTCGCGCTCAGCGCGGAAGAAAAAGATCGGCTCGATCACGACGGCTTCCTGATTTTGGAGAATTTCGTCGAATCCGGCAAACTCGCCGCTCTTCGGCGCCGCATCATGGGATTGTTTGCCGAGCTGGGCGACCGCGCGGGCTACGAATTCAAACAGGAGCCGCAGACCGACCGGTTGGCTAACCTGATTGATTATGACGAAATCTTCCGCCGGACGATCGCCGAGCCGAAGCTGCTGGCCTGTGTCGAACACACGCTCGGCCATGATTTCAAGCTGAGCAGTTTGAACGCTCGTTCCGCGCGCCCGCGTTCCGACTGGACGCAGCCGCTGCATTGCGACACCGGCGCGCTGCCCGACGAAAAAGGTAATTCGGTTTGCAACGTCGTCTGGCTGCTCGATGATTTTACGATTGAAAACGGCGCGCCGCGTTACGTGCCCGGCACGCACAGATCGGGCAGATTGCCACAGGATGTTTTGCCGGATCCGGCGGCGCCGCATCCCGACGAGGCTTTGATCACGGGCAGGGCCGGAGACGTGGTTGTAATGAACGCGCATCTGTGGCACGGCGCCACGGCCAATCGTTCCGACAGACCGCGTCTGGCGATGCACAGCTTCTATTGCCGTCGCGATCTGCCGCAGCAGCAATATCAAAAGAAATTGTTACGGCCGGAAACACAGCTATCGCTCAGTCCTGAGTTGCGCAGATTGCTTGCGCTCGATGATCCGTTGAACGACGAACTGAGCGCGGCTTGCGGCGGGCGGAGCGGTTTTTTGAAGTGAAGAGGAAGTATGGCATCACAAGCGTCTGACACCGCGCCGATCCGCGCGGGCGAAGAACTCGATTGGAACTCGCTGGAGGCTTATCTGCGCGAGCGTCTGCCCTCGAAACTCGACGGCGAACTGGACGCCGACGCGGGGATCGAGGTCACACAATTCCCCGGCGGCCATTCGAACCTGACCTATTGCGTTCGGGTAGGCGGCCGTGAATTCGTGATGCGCAGGCCGCCATTCGGCCCGGTCGCGCCGACGGCCCACGACATGCCGCGTGAATACAAGTTGCTCGCCGCGATCAATCCTCACTTCCGTCTGGCGCC
>DASTMP010000094.1:0-61738 GCA_035714085.1 Blastocatellia bacterium | reverse complement strand
AATCCCGTTGTGCCCGACGTGTATTGCATGTTGATCACATCGTCCACTCCGACTTCGCGTTCACGCAGGTCTAATTGTTCATCCGTGACGTTCGCAGCCATCTCGCGCAGCTTTTCATATGGCGTCAAGCCTTCAGGACATCCATCGTCTTCGCCGCGACCGACGAAGATCACGCGCTTCAGATTCGGCAACCTCACGTCCCCGGCGCCGCCGATTTCGCGCAGCGCGCCGATGTAATCGACGTCTCTGAACCCGCGGATCGTAATGACCGTGGCCGTTTCGCTCTGCCGCAGCAGATAATCGATTTCGTGGGCGCGCAAAGCGGTGTTGACCGTCACCAGGATCGCTCCGATCTTGGCCAGCGCGAATTGCAGCGTCACCCATTCGGGAACGTTCGTCGCCCACAAAGCCACGCGCTCGCCGCGTTCAACCCCGCAAGCCACCAGCCCGCGCGCGACGAGGCGGGCTTCCGATTCGAGTTCGGCGAAAGTCAATCGCAGTCCGCGATCTGAATAGACAAGGGCTTCATTATCAGGAAGAGTTTCGGCGAGATGCGTGAGGAGCGCGCCGACGGTGATGTCGCGAAATTGTGAATGTTGAGAGTTCATAGCTCGCGGAGATTATTGTTTTTCGAGCTGGCGCCTGAAAATGCCGGATTTGTTCAGAATCAGTTTGATCGGCTGGCTTGGCTTGCTGGTGTCAACCTCGGCCGGCGTTGATTGTTTTCCCGTACCAACAAGGTAATCTTCGTCTTTCCAGGCATGTACCAGATAGCGACGTCCTTTGAAGCAATGAATAGTGAAGCGCCCCTGTTTGTCGGTTTTGACATCCACGCCGAATAACTGGTCGTCGGGATCTTCAAGGTCATAAAGATCGACATCAGCCTCTGTGACAGGCTTCCCGTTCTCATCAATGGCGATGCCAGTGATCGTGGCCGCTTTGAGCCGTGGCGCCAGACGGAAATTCAGCTTATTCAGTCTTTGTCCTTTGGCAAGCTCGATGATCTTTGCCTGCAAGGGCAGATCGCCTTTGGGATAGTAGATTTTGGGGTACGGAGTCTTTTGGGTCGGCGCGTCGGCGATGCCGATTCCAAGTATATACCGTCCGGGCGGGACTCCATCAAAAACATAACCGCCGAGGTCGTCAGTGTATGCGTCGCGATGAAGCAAAGTGGACATCGGTTTATCGACGTCATTGGCTGCGATGATCGAAACCTGAATCTCCCTTCCAACCGGTTTCCCATTGGCGTCAACCACTCTGCCGGCAATGCGGCCGCTGGTATGCAGTCTGAAGTAGAGTTCCGTCCCGAAACATCCTGATGAGACATCCACCTCAATCTCGTCTCGATCGAAGTCAAATTGCTTTTCGTAATGCTCAGGCATTACCAGCCGAACATTGTATTTGCCGGGCGGAAGATTTACGAATCTGAATGCGCCGATTTCATCCGTCTTTGCCTCGTGATTTCCTTGCGGGCTTTGCGCTCGGATTGTGACCCCAGCCAATGGTCCAACATATTGAGAGGGACATGATCCCGTTTCGCACATTGTTTCCATATATTCCCCGACCCCTCCAACAATCCGCGTTTCAGGTTTGTTATTGAGCAGAGCGCCAATCAGTTCAAGGTCATTCTGCGCATAATTCAATGGTCTAGTGCGCGTGCAAATACTGGTTGTAAGAGTGTCGGGAAGCGCCTTCACCCCTGATCCCGCGAGGTGAGTGCTACTGATGCGATTGACGTCTTCTCCGTCGCCTCTTCTGTTCGGGTAGGCGTAGACCAAATACCTTTCGCCTCCTCTGAAATCGTATCCGCAATCGCCGCCACCACCCCCGGTAATTAAATCAACCTCTTTTTGTGTGATTCCTTTCAAGGCTTCTTCGACTACCATGTGGGCAATCAGCCCGGTGCGGATCTCCTCTTTCACACCAAAGCGAGTGAATTCGGCTTTATATTCTTTGATTGAGACGACATGGCCGACAAAAACCACCGGAGTGCTATTGAATGCTACGCATGGCGATGGCTGATCGGCGCAGGTACAGGCTGAAACCGCCTTTGAGAGGCATGGCAAGACCAGTATGACGAGAATCCAACTGAGAAGTTCTTTGCGCATAAACGTTCTCCTCAGAAAATCAGTTCGTGATCCCGCCTTTAGGTGGAAGGGGCGGATTCAGATCCATTCCGTGACGCCACACGCTTCCGGCTAAAGGCGGGATTACGAACAGCGCTTTTCATTCTTTCAGGGCGCCGCGACCGGCATGAAGGCTCCTCTGGAAATGTAAGACCTTCCGCAGCGGAAGAAGCGACCGGCAATTTTACGCACATATACGCATGTTTATCCTACCTCAAGCTCTCGCTCCCTCAAATACTTGATCTTGTCTCGCAACTCCGCCGCCCGCTCGAACTCGTACTTCCGCGCGGCGTCGCGCATCTCATGATCGAGTCTCGCGATTGTCTCGGCCAGTTTCTCGGCGCTGTACTCTTCAAAATCCTCCAGGTTGACGGGCACTTTGAAGTAATCGGCCTCGTAAGCCGTGACCAGCGTCGCCTCGATCGGCTTGATGATGGATTGCGGTGTGATGCCGTTCTCTTCGTTGAACTCCATCTGTTTGGCGCGGCGGCGGTTGGTTTCGTTGATCGCGCGGAGCATCGAATCGGTCATCTTGTCGGCGTAGAGCATCGCTTTGCCCCGGGCGTTGCGCGCGGCGCGGCCTATGGTCTGGATCAACGACGATTCGCTGCGCAGGAAGCCTTCCTTGTCAGCGTCGAGGATGGCCACCAGCGAGACTTCGGGCAGATCCAGACCTTCGCGCAGCAGGTTGATGCCGACCAGAACGTCGAATTCGCCTTTGCGCAGGTCGCGCAGAATCTTGATGCGTTCGAGCGTTTCGATTTCAGAATGCAGGTAGCGCACGCGAACGCCGAGGTCGCTGTAATAATCGGTCAGATCTTCGGCCATCTTCTTAGTCAGCGTCGTGACCAGTGTGCGCTCGCCTTGGGCGACGCGTTCGCGGACCTCGTGCAGCAGGTCATCGATCTGGCCGCGCACGGGGCGGACTTCGACTTCGGGGTCGAGCAGTCCTGTCGGGCGGATGATCTGCTCGATCACCACGCCGCCCGATTTCGTCAACTCGTAGGGCCCCGGCGTAGCCGAGACGTAGATCGCCTGCCCGACCCGCTTCTCCCATTCTTCGAACTTCAGCGGGCGATTGTCGAGCGCCGAGGGAAGACGGAAGCCGAAATCGACCAGGTTCTGTTTGCGCGAACGGTCTCCGTTGTACATCCCGCGAATCTGCGGGATCGATTGATGGCTTTCGTCAATCACCACCAGCGTGTCTTCGGGCAGGTAATCGAACAACGTCGGCGGAGGCTCGCCCGGGTTTCGCCCGGTCAGATGGCGCGAATAGTTTTCGACGCCGCGGCAATAACCGAGCTCGTTGAACATCTCCAGGTCGTACATTACGCGTTGATGCAGCCGCTGCGCCTCGACCAGTTTGTTCTGTTCGACCAACTGAGGCTCCCACCATTCCATCTCCTCTTTGATCGACTTGACGGCGCGTTTGACCGTGCCGCGCGTGGTGACGTAGTGCGTCTTCGGGTAAATGGGAAGGCGCGAATCGTGTTTCCTGATCACTTCGCCGAGCAGCGGATCGATCGTCGCGATCGAATCTATCTCGTCTCCCCACAACTCGACGCGGTAGGCCTGATCCTGATAGCTCGGATAAATCTCGATCACGTCGCCGCGCACGCGGAAATTCCCGCGACGGAATTCGATATCGTTGCGCTCGTAGAGCAACTCGACAAGCTTCTTGATGATCTCGTCGCGCTTGATGCGCTGCCCCGGTTCGAGGAAGAGCAGCATCCCGTAATAGGCGTCGGGATCGCCGATGCCGTATATGGCCGAAACCGACGCGACGATGATCACGTCCCGTCGCTCGAACACTGATCGCGTCGCCGACAACCGCAGCCGGTCGATCTCGTCGTTGATCGTCGCCTCTTTTTCGATATAAGTGTCAGTCGTGGCGACGTAGGCTTCCGGTTGGTAGTAGTCGTAATAACTAACGAAGTACTCGACCGCGTTTTCGGGGAAGAAGGACTTGAATTCCTGATAGAGCTGCGCCGCGAGCGTCTTGTTGTGCGCCATCACCAGCGCTGGACGATTGACGCGCGCGATGGCCTGGGCGACTGAAAAAGTTTTTCCCGATCCGGTGATCCCCAGCAGCACCTGATGCTTCTCGCCGTCTTGGAGGCCGCGCACCAGCGCGTCGATCGCTTCGGGCTGATCGCCTTGCGGTTTATAGTCAGAAACGAGTTTAAAATTCATAGCTCGATCTCACGGTTAATTGTCATGGGTTTTCAGTTGTTGTTCGGAAATGGTCGATTATAAGTGGCGGAGTGGCGGGCGGCAAACTTCAATCTCTCAAATCCACAACCCGGGCTTCAGGCAATCGCTGCATAATCAGTATGGCGCCAAGATTGATCCAGCCCTTCACGCCATCGAGTATGTTCGAATCGGATGTCACGACGATTCGATCGGATGGTCGCAAGACTTTGTCAGGGTTCATCACGACTTCGACGCTCCACGGCCAGTTAAATTCTGCGGCCATTTTCCGGATTCTCTGCGCCAGGCGGCCGCTGTTCGAGACGGGTTGATCCAGCAGCCACAAGGCCGAAGCCGGTCTTGCGCCGAGCAGGGTCTCGCTGATCAATCGGATCGCCTCCTCGGTCTCGGCGACCGATCTGTACGAGCCATGAACGCTCGACATGTCGCGGACGCAGCCGTCGCGGCAGCGGATCAAAACGCCGCCAGAAAGCGCCGCCTCCGTCGTGACGATGATGTTGAATCCGTCTATCAACAGGTCTTGCCCGTTGATGGATTCGAGAGACAGGCGGGTTCGCTCGCGCGATTCACTCTGCTGGTCCGAACAAGCGGCCCTGGCGACGGCCAGTCGCTGGCGTTCTTTTAGGGTGAAACGGTCGCCGACCAGTTTCAGCGAAGCCGTTGGAGCGTAACCGCGGCTGAGCAGCCACGAAAGATCATGAACGGCTTGCCGCAAAATTTCTTGATTATTCGGCGCGAACAGCTTCTGGTCCGCCGGATGCGCGCCGCGATGTCGATGGTTGTGGGAACTCATTTTGAATCTCACTCGTTGATTATTGATATCGCGGAGATATTGTATGATGAATATAGCAAGCGCATTCATTGCAAATTTCTCTCTCAGAAAACTGGTTAACGACAAACTACATTTGCCGGCGTCTTATCCGGGCGGAGCGTCGAGAGGCGTAGGCCGCGCCGGTCTGGCCAGCCCTGGTCAACTACTCTGTCATAGATCCGAATCATTCACGTGCCCGGTTTATGCGTCAGACTACGTCAGTTTTGACGAGCAGGGGTTTGTCGCATCCCTCAGGGCAGCGGTTGAGAAAGAGATCAGCGATTGCGCAGCGTCAATCACTCGGCAGGGCGATATCGAGGGCGATTTTAATTCGAGCGAGTTTTATTTCGAATATACGCAAGAAGAGAATAAAGGGCGCATCGTTATTTCCGGCAAGATGGTCGAGGGCGGTTATTATTTGACAGCGGCTATTGAGGAAATAGCTAAAGGCTGCGAATTTCCCCTCGGAGCCGAACGATTCATTGGCGCCGGCCAAAGTAGAATGTGCGACGTATCGGGGAGCGTCTTACCTTTTGCGATCACCGAGTACGGACGGAATAAACCCGAAGGAGATTGCTATATTGTGCTATTCGGGCCGGACGATCCTTTAGGCCATGATAATAAATTTCGCCACATAGGTTTTGAACTGTTGAAGGAATCCAGTAATAGAATTCAGCAGGGCGTTACAAAAGGAGAGGCTGGCGACCTCAAATATGTGGAAGTCTGGTCGTTGCACAACGTCCTGTACTTCTTTAATGAAACAGCCCTCCAAATGTACAGAGAAAGTGGAATTGAGCTTGAGGCGCTGAAGAAAATTTCAAGCGCCGAAATTCCGAAAGGATGTAATCGCATTCTCAGTGGAACTTACATTCCCCGATGAGTATATAGAAAGCGGCGGCGCTTTCCTTTCACAGATTTATTTATCCGATTGCGATTTCCTATCGTGAAGGATTGAAATGTAAGCCTGCCACGGCCCGACCTCAATCGTATACTGTTTGGCCATTGTTCTGGCGATCTGCGCGATGTGATCCAGGTCGTGCGTCACCCAGGTCGCCAGCAGCTCTTTCAAAGTGACCCTGCCCAGAGCCGGGTGTTGGCCGGCCTTCTCGATGTCGCCGGCGCCAATTTTCATCTCGCGCAGCGTAGCCAGATTTCGCTCGCGCAGCGCGGCGAATTCTTCCAGCAACTCTCCGAGTGTTTTGCCCTTACTCTCTTCAAACTGCGCGAAGCGGTCGAAGGGGTCGAATGGGCGGGCTTCGCCGTGTTCGAGGATAATTTTTGCTCGCGTGATCCAGTCAGTTCGTTCGCCATGATTGAGATGCCCGATCACGTCGTAAGGGCTCCACGTGCTTGCGCCTTCGTTAGTTTCGACCCAATTGCGCGGCAGGTCTTTCAGCAACGTTCGCAAGGTGGCGGGCGTTCTGGCCAGCACAGCTATTGCTTCATCGAGATCGAATTCCATAGCGGTCCTCCGTTACGCATCGTTACCGCCCACGGCGCCGACGCGGTCTATTTCAATTCCATCATCCAAATATTGCCGGTAGTTTCGGCGTATTCGTAGACGATCTGATTTCCGCGTGGCGACCACGCCGGGTATCGGACGTAGATGTTCAGCTTTGTGTAATTGGTCACCCGCTTTTGCGCTCTGCCGTCGCGGGAGACCCACCAGATATTCCACACGCCGTCGCGCTGACCAGCGAAGGCTATCTTGTCGCCGCCAGGAGACCAGCTCCCAGGCCAGCTCTGCCCGCGATCGAAAGTCAGTTGCGTGTACGAACCGCCATCGCGCAGCCCGTCGCTCGGGATCATGGCGATGTGCGTGTCATCTCCACGTTTTACTTCAAAAGCCAGATCTTGGCCATCGGGCGACCAGCAGGGGAACCCCATCATTTCCTGATCGAAGGTCAATTGCTTTGTCGTCCCGTCAGCGAGCGCGAGTGTCCATACGTTGATCGCGCCGCCGGCTCTGGAATTGAAGGCGAGCCGGCGTCCGTCGGGCGCCAGCCGTCCCATCCGCACGTCTAAATTTGGGGGGCAGAGCAGCGTCTGTTTGCCGCTGTTCACATCAACTTTCAAAAACTGCGTTCCAAGTGTGTCATGACGACTGAGCGCGACCTGATCGCCTGTCGGCAGCCAACCCAACACTGCAGCAGGCTCCACGGTGAGTTGGCGCGGATTGCCGCCGTCCGCGTCAACCAGCCAGACCTCGTCGTCAGTCCCCATCCGCCATACGCTGTAAACGATGGTCTTCCCGTCGGGCGAAAAATATTGATCGCTCTTGCGATAGTTGGTGTCCTGCGTCAGCAGCCTGGACTCTCCCTTCGCCTCGTACGAATTCGTGTCGAGCGTTACGGAACCGATGTTGTCGTTCAGCGTGAGCGAACTGTAGGCGACGCGCTTGCCGTCCGGGGCAATCGTCAAATATCTGGCCAGCGCTGCGCCAGTATTGGCGAGCTGTATCAGCTCGCCTTCTGGGAGACCTGTTACGGGGGAGAGTCGCTGCCGCCACAAGCAGAAGTTGCCCCAGGCGGTGCTCAAGAAGAGGTATCTCCCGTCAGGTGAAAAGACGGGATCGAAGAAATTGTTCTTCCCACCCAGCAAACGTTTCAGATCATCGCCCTTGGGCGAAACGGACCATACTTCAGATAAACCTATGTCATAAGTCACAAATACGATTCGCTTGCCATCAGGCGACCACGTAACCGCGCTGTGCCCTCCGGGTGGAGCGCCGATTTTGGTGATCTGCCGTGGCGCTCCGCCGCGCGCCGGAACGATCCAGATGGTTGATGGCGGCATTGCGCCGAAAGCCGCCTGGCCCAGATCGGCGGGCGCGCCCGATTGGAAAGCTATCCATTCGCCATCGGGCGACCAGGCGGGGTCCGCGCCGAATTCGGTAAGCTGTCGGGCCACTCCGCCAAAAGCCGGAACAGTCCAGACGCCTCGCCGTTCGCGCGAGTGATAAGCGATCAGCTTGCCATCGGGAGACCACGCGGGCTGCAAGTTTTGCGCGCCGTCCGAAGTGACCTGAATCTCCCTGCCGCCGGGGGCGAGTTGGCGAGCGAATATCTCGAACTTGCCGTTGCGCAGCGAGCTGTAGGCGATTACGTCGCCGTCAGGTGAGAAGGCGGGGAAAAGATCCAGTCCGGGAGTAGTGGTGATTTGGGCCGTTCTCAACACGGCTGTCTGCTCTACGCTTACAAACCAGGTTCGGAATTCCCACAGAAGAATGATTGCAAGCAGTAACAGTAATGTGAAGCCCGCGCAGATCAACGCCAATGGTCGCGCCGCGAGCAGGCGCTCCTTAGCTTGCGTCGTCGAATGCCCCGTCACAATCTGAACGTTCCGGTCATTGATGGAAGCCAGAGTTTCACTTTCCGCAACCTCGTCTATCCAGGCTGATTCGTTGTTGACCTGCACTTCGGCTATGAAACGGTAACCGCGAGTCTTCACCGTCTCGATGTATTTCGCTTCTTTAGCGTCATCGCCGAGCGTGCGTCGCAAATGTGCGATGACGCGGGTTAGAGCGTTCGGAGTGACGAAGGTATCCTTCCAGATCGCGTCGAGCATCTCGTTTTTTTCCACCAGCCGCCCGCGACGATCAATTAAAAAGACCAGCGTCTCGAACGCCTTCGGTTCGATTGGCAGCAGCGCGCCTTTCCGCCAGACCTTGAAGGTCCGCAGATCTACCCGCACGTCATCGAATTGGTAGCAGAGCGTTTTCTCGTTCATCACAGATTCATCATCAAAACGCGCCGAAATATCATCGCTTCATCACGACGTAGAGCCGCGCGCAACCTCAAAATCCTCGCGGTCGTTAAGGGCGCCAATCAAATCGCCAACCCCGGAGGATTCCATGAAAGAGCGAAAGAAATCCAAATCTCTGACTTGCGCGGCGGCGTTGCTCGGCGGCTTAAGTTGGTTTGCGAGCGCGCAAACATTGGCCGCTTCGATCGTGAAATTTAAATTGCTCCGTGGCTATATGATTGTGATCCCGGTTACAGTCAACGGCGCGGGGCCGTATGAATTTCTACTCGACACGGGATCGAATACGACGCTCGTCAACACGGAGTTCGCGCGGGCGTTGCGGCTTCGGCCGATTGACCGTGTCGAATTAATGACGGTGGCCGGATCGCAGATTGTCCCGCGCGCGCGATTGGAGAGCGTGGCGATCGGCGCTAAATCGGCGGCGGATGTGGAAGCGGTCTTCGGCGACCTGCGTGAAGCGCGCGCCATTAGCCCCGAGATTTGCGGAGTGCTCGGACAGAATTTTCTCTCTCGATTCAATTACCTCATCAATTACCGCGAGCGGAGGATCGAATTCGAAGACGGAGGGGAACTGGAAAAAAGTCTGTGCGGGGAGCGGACGCCGGTTGAGTTGCGCGAAGGACGCGCTCTAATCACCTCGGCTGGGAGAGAACGGTTGCAGTTGGTGTTGGACTCGGGGACTCCGGCGATGATTTTGTTCAATTCCGACGCGCGAGTGTCAGGGGTGTATCAAGAGTCGGGCGATCCCCAAACATCCCGGCTCAACAGCAACCTTGGCAGCCAGCTTGTATGGCAAAAGCGACTGCGCAACTTCAGCGTCGGCGGAGTGGAATTCCACGACCTACGCGTGACGCTATGCGAGGCGGAAGATGGTTGCGCAGGCCGCGTCGAAGACGGCCTGCTGCCCACCGGCCTGTTTCAGAACATTTACTTCAATCACCGAAAAAAGTTCGTGATGCTCAATCCGAAAACTTCCGAATAACAACCCGGGAGCGCGCGTCACTTTGGGAACTGCTCCGCCTTCATCCCCGGCACGAGCTTCAACGCGTTCTGGTAGTAAACTTTCTTCAACACTTCATCCGGCAGGTACAAACCGTAAAGACGCCAAAACGCGTGGCGGCGACGGTAATATTCGATGTAATCGTCGCGCGTCTCCATGACTCGGAAGTAGTAGGTGTACTCGCTCGGCTCGTAGATGTCTTTGCCGAACAGGATGCGATCCTGGTATTTGATGAAGAAGTCGCGGGCGAAATAGGGCTGGCGCCCGAACTCGGCCAGCACGGCGGCAATGTCCACGTAAGCGTTCGGATACGCGTCGAACAATTTGCCCAATCGCGCCAGGTCATTTCCGTGGTAGCCCAGGTGAGCGAGGATGAACGTCGTGTTCGGGTGCTTCGCCAACATATGGTTCCGCTCGGTCATCAGCGTCTCGAACCTCGGGTATTTCTCGGGTGGCCGCGCGCGGTTCGGAAATTGTTTCAGCTCCAGCCATCGCTCGTTGTATTTGTTTATCGGGTCAAAGAATGCGGATGGTTCGGCGGTATGGATCAGCACGGGGATTTTCAGCCGCCCGCACGTCTCCCAGACGGCGTCAAATTCAGGGTCGTCAACCTTGACGCGCTCGCCGTTCTTGTACTTCAAATCCATCCCAAAATTCTTGAAGATCTTCAAACCCTGCGCCCCGTTCTTCACGTCCTGCTCCAATCGAGCCACGGCGCGTTTGCCGTAGCCGGGTTCGTCCAAATCGTCGAAGCTCAGATTGGCGAAGACGACGAACCGGTCAGGGTAGCGCCCCTTCATCGCCGCGACGGTCTGTTTCAAACGTTCGCCAGTGCCGCCGCTCAAATTAACGATCACGCGCAGGTTGATCGAGTCCATTTCCTTGACCAGTTTGTCAACGTACTCAGGCGATAGATCTGTATGATGGCTGTGAATGTCAATCAGCGGGAATTTCGCGCTGGGGATATGATGTTCCGGCACGACCATCGTCGATTTCGGCTCGTACTCTTCGAAGGTCAGAGTCTGAGCGAAAGCCTGATCAACCGACACTGCAAACAGCGCCGATGCCAGAGCGGCGAAGACGCGCAATGACAGCAAAAGACGATTCTTGATGTTCATCTTGTCCTTCCTGAAAATTTCCGCGGTGAATTAGGGATCGCGGAATTCAGGGAATTTATCACGTCATCGGCGGTTGTAAATAAAGAAAAATGTTGTTTCCCAAAACGGCTGTAAGTTCATTGTTCAGGCGCCACGTGAAAGGCGTAGGTCCGGTCCGGTGAGTGTAGTAGAGAAACGTGCGGCGCTGGTGGTACGACCATGTGGTATTTGACACGTCGAAGGCTCAGTGACAAGACACTGCCCGTCCCTATCAAAACTCATCCGACTCCTAAAATCGTTGACATTGGGTTCCTACTTTCCCAAAGGCAAAATTTTATTTCTCCGGCATGATCTTCAGGTCTGTATCAAACATATGATAATTGCGCATTTCGATCACGTTCCACAAATAAAAACGTTTGAGGTCATTGCCTAAAATTACTTCGGCGTAGACCGGCAAGAGGTAGCGCTGTCCGTCGAAGCTGATCCAGTCATATTCGACGGCGCGCACCGCCAATGTGATCGGGAATCCGGGCTGGATGTCTTCCGCGGATTGTTTGATTCGCAACACGCGACCGCTTTCCGTATCGATCCAAACGCTCCCCGAATAGGCCGTGGTGATGGTACGCCCGCTGTTTACATCGGTGATCGTGTTGCTGGAAAACATCTTCTTCACCCTGAAATCGTAGATTACCGTTTGATGCCCGTGAAAAGTCTCGCTCCGGACCTCTTTGAATTCGGCCTGGGATTCGGGGGAAAACAGGGCGCCCAAAATGGAGCCGAACTCGCCGGTGGAGGTCGCGCCTTTCAATTGATCGTAGGTCATTTGGGTTGGCTTGTCGTTGTAGCGCACCAGCTTGAACTGCTCGCCCGTTTTCGCGCGATAGCTCAGTTCTATCTCCAGCTTGTCCTGCCGCCGCCAATCCCTTTTTCCTGGCGTTCGCACCGAGCGCGTGACGATCTGCGTGACGACGAAGTTCGGCAGATCGTTCATAAATTCCGCAGCGTGGTAACGCGCCTGATCGAGCAAGGGTGATTTCGTCACGTCTATTTTAGGCGCGTCTCGCGTCGCGTCTTCGGTTGTCGTCGCTGGGGCGACGGGCGAGGATTGACTCTGAAGATGCGGACGAGCGCCAGACGTCGGCGCTTCGGCTGCGGGCCGGTTTCGTGATTGCGGTTGTTCCTGCGTTTGTGGTTTCGGCTGGTTTTGCTTTGAGGCCGCATTTTGAGCCGCCTTCTGAATCGCGTCGATCACGAACGAACGAGCGCCCGCTTTCCGCAACCCGTCGAGCGTCTTTTCATCCACCGGAAAGGCAATCCCCCGTTGCGCGATTTCACCGGCGAGGTCGCCTTGCTCGTAGAGGGTCCCGGGCGTTGGTTTGAGCAGCCGAAGAATCTCCTGTTTGGTGAATGGCTTCTTGGACTCCTGGCCAACCCCATTTTCCCCAAAAACGCCGCAAGTGGAGAGCAAGAATGCAGCGAAGACGATCCGCTTTCTCATTGAGAGATCATCTCCTTCTGTTGAACATTGCAATTTTAATCGGGATAGATTGTTGCCTAAATATCCTGGATAGGATACGCCCGTGATTGACGAGGCGCCAGGCGCCCCATTCGTGCGACGCTACTCAACCTTGCTACAGTCCCCAAGACGCTCAGATGTTTCCGGCGCGGGATTTACGAACCGAATTGAATCCTTCCATAGCAGAGCTACGCGCTATCGATCTGAGATCGAGTCATCAATTCGAAGAAGAAATAAGCAATGCGTCATCAGAGAATGGGCTCCTCTTCCACAGGACGGAATTGTCGGCGCGGACAGAACAATTTTATTATTCGGGGAACAACTTTATTGTTCGTCTTCAGCGGGTCCATGTCAATCGCACTATTTTTTTGGCTCCTGTCGATTTTCCTGAACCCCGTCCGTCTATATGTCGGAAACGGGGCGAGGCGTAGAATAGGCTCCCCACGTATCCTGCTTCGACTGATGGCCTTCGGCTGTCAATCATAACAATCGGGGCGCCAATCGACGCAACAATCGCGTAAAGGAGAAAAACATATGCCGCAGTTTATGCTTATCTCTCAGGATTCGATGGAGATTCCAGAAGACTTTGAGATCACCCCCCAAATCATTCAGGGCATCATTCAGAAATACAACGACTGGGCGGAAGGTTTGCAGAAATCAGGTCACCTGCTCAGTTTGAACAAGCTGCGTGATGAGCCCGGAAAGAACATCACCGGCGTCGGCCCGAACCAGGTGGTTACCGACGGTCCTTACGCCGAGACCAAGGAGATCATCGGCGGTTACTGGATCATCACCGCCGCGGATTACGACGAAGCCGTCAAACTGGCCTCCACCTGCCCGAGTCTGGAATTCGGCAGCCGCGTCGAAGTACGCGAGGTCGAAGACCTGTCGTCGTATTCGGGTTGAATCACAATGCCAGAACTTTCAGACGACAAAGCGCATGCGTCGCCTCAACTGCCCGAACTTTTGGATCATCTGTTTCGCCATCAGGCTGGGCGGATGATCGCCACGCTGACGCGCATCTTCGGGCCGCGCCACATCCATCTGGCCGAAGAGGTCGTGCAGGAAGCCCTCGTCAAAGCCTTGCAGCAATGGCCGTATCGCGGCGTTCCCGAAAATCCGCTGGCGTGGATTATCCAGGTGGCGAAGAATCGCGCGCTCGATCTGCTGCGGCGCGAAGCTTCGCTGCGGGAGAAGTCCGGAGAGATCATCCGCGCCTTCGCCGCGCAGGAAGAGTTCGCGAACCGGCGGGTCGAGATGGAACGCGGCGGCGAATCGTTCCCGGAATTGCCGGGACAGTTCGATGACACGCTAGGTATGATCTTCATGGCCTGCCACCCTGCGATCCCGCGCGAAGGCCGCGTGGCGTTGACTCTCAAGACGGTCGGCGGTTTCGGCGTGGGCGAGATCGCCAGGGCTTTTCTGGCCAAGGAGCCGACCGTCGCGCAGCGCCTGGTTCGCGCCAAACGTCTGATCCGCGACGAGGGCGTGACGTTCGATCTGCCCATGCGAGCCGAAATGTCGGCGCGGCTCGATTCGGTTCTCGAAGTCCTGTACCTGCTCTTCAATGAAGGTTACACAGCGCATGCGGGAGAAAACCTGGTTCGCGCCGACCTGGCGCAAGAAGCGATCAGATTGTGTTCGGTGCTCGTCCTGCACCGGGCGACCAATCAACCGAAATGCCACGCGCTGCTGGCGCTGATGATGTTTCAGGCCGCCCGATTGCCCGCCCGCGTAGGCGAAGGCGGCGAATTGACTCTGCTTTCCGAACAGGATCGCTCGGCGTGGGACAGGCGGATGATTTACCTCGCCTATAAACATCTTGACGCCGCGGCCGAAGGCGACGAATTCACCGAGTACCACTTGCAGGCTGCGATCGCGGCCTGCCATGCCGCGGCGTCTAGTTATGAGTTGACCGATTGGGCCGAGATCGTGCGGCTCTACGACCTGCTCGTCGCGTTGAACCCATCGCCGGTCGTGGCCTTGAACCGCGCGGTCGCGGTCGCCAAATGGAAAGGCCCTGAAGCCGGCATCCGGGCGGTCGAGGAGATCAGCCGGCATCCTGCGCTGCAGCATTACTACCTTCTGCCGGCGACGCTCGGCGAATTGTGGAGCGAGATGGGCGAGGCGAGAAAGGCCGCTGATTTTTATCGCGAGGCGTTACAACATTCCTGCTCGGAGCCTGAACGGCGTTTTTTGTCGAAGCGACTCGAAGCGACGAGCAAGACTTAAACCCGGAGGCAAGTTAATGACGAAGATCGAAGAGTTCCTGTCGCAATGGGGTGACGCGCGCGAAGGCTTGATCAAAGAGGCCGAGCGCATGCTCCAATTCACACTGGCGCATGAGATGTACCACCGCGGCCAGCTTACCGTCTATCAACGGCTGCTCGGGATTGAGCCGGCGTTGACCGAACAGTTCCGTCAGCTCACAAGCCAAAAACAGTAGTACCTCTACCCTCAAGGAGGCAGACATGAAGAAAATCAACATAGGACGTGTCCTGCTGGGCGGTTTAATAGCAGGGTTAGTGTTAAACATCGGCGAGTTCCTGCTTAACGGCGTGATGTTGGCCGATGATATGAAGAAGGATTTTGAGAGACTCAATCTCCCCGCGGAGCCGGGCGGCGGTTTCATCGCCAAGGCTGTGGTGGCGACTTTCGTCCTAGGCGTCGCCATCACCTTTCTTTACGCGGCGATCAGAACGCAACTCGGTCCAGGCGTGAAGACGGCGATATACGCCGGGTTGTTAGCGTGGTTTTTCACTATCCTTTATCCCGGCGTGATCTACAGCGCATTGGGATTGGTAGCGATGAGACTTTTTTGGATCGGGCTTGCGTGGGGCTTGGTTGAATACGCGCTCGGCGCCATAGCCGGAGCCTGGCTCTACAAAGAGTCTGGAGACTGATTGGCGCGGCGGTGATTTTATACGGGGCGCCGCTCACTTTCAGCCGCGCCCCGCTCTTCAAGAGAAAGGCAGGAAATTATGAAATCGAAAGAGATACTATTATTGGCATTCTGTTTGATGATAATGGCGACGGTCGCTCAAGCTCAATCAACAACCATGACCGCCGATCCGCAGGCGCAGTCGTTAAAGGGATTCTACAATTTCAACAAACGCGTCATCATCGCCTCGGCTGAGAGGATGCCTGCGGAGCATTACGGCTTCAAACCAGCGCCTGAGATTCGCAGCTACGCCGAACTCATCGGCCACGTGGCCGACGGGAACTATCTGACCTGCGCGCCCGCGAAGGGAGAGCCGAACCCGCAGACGGAGATCCAGCATACCGAAAAGACGGCGAAGACCAAGGATGAGGTCGTCAAAGCCCTTAAGGCTTCGTTCGATTATTGCGATGCGGTGTTCAACAACCTGACCGACGCGACGCTCAAAGAGACGTTCAAGGAGGGAGGCCAGGAACAGCCGAAGGCTTCGGCGGTCATGCTGAACATTTATCACGGCGGTGAGCACTACGGGAATATTGTCGTCTACCTGCGGATGAAAGGCATCACGCCGCCGAGCAGTGACCCCGCGCCTCAGCAACAACAGAGTCAGCCTAAGGCCGAAACCAAACCGCCTCAGTTCGACACCGAGCAGTACCAATTCGGACTGTTGACGCGCGGTCCGAAATGGACGGCAGAGAACACGCCCGAGGTTCAGAAGATTCAGGAAGGCCACATGGCCAACATCAACAAGATGGCGCAGATGGGCAAGCTCTTCGCCGCCGGCCCGATTTTGGACAACGGCGACCTGCGCGGAATCTTCATCTTTCGCGCCGCTTCGATTGACGAAGCGAAAACCCTGGCCTCAGAAGACCCCGCGATCAAGGCGGAGAGATTGAAGCTCGAAATCCTGCCGTGGCTCGGATCAAAAGGCATCGGAGTCAAAGCGATGGAGGAGAGCAAAAAGAATCCCGACATGAAATGGACGATGAAGAAATATCATCTCGCGATTCTCAAACGCGGGCCGCAGACGGCGCAGCCCGCCGCGGAAGCCCAGAAGATTCTGCTCGACCATCTCCGTAACATCCGTCGAATGATGGACGAAGGAAAAATGCTTGTGGCCGGACCGTTTATGACCGACGCCGATCTGGGCGGAATATGCGTTTTCAACACGGAATCGGCCGAAGAGGCGAAAGCCTGGGCTGAGTCCGACCCGTTGGTCAAAGCGGGTCGGTTTACCGTCGAGATTCATCCTTGGCTCGTGGCCAAAGAAGTTTGGCCGTAGGTTAGAACCCGGCGCAGTACCGCGCGTATGCAAGCGGCTTATCAAACTGCCAAATGCTTTATAACCTTGCACATTACCGCGCGTAAGCAAGCGGCGCATCACGCGGCCAACCGCTTGCTTACGCGCAGTAACGCGCAGGGTTCTTTTTTTCTTCTGTAACGGCGACTCGTTCCTCCGCGTCTGGGGAATTGGTTAGACCTGAAGTATAATCGGGCTTCCGCGACAGGAATCCCCAAAACAATCTCGACAATCGAATCGGCAGGAGGCGCACCGATGTCGAAAAGAACTGTCATCAAATCTTTTATCACACTGGCCGTAGGCGGAATCTTCATGGCGGCGTCGCTCCGTCAGGCGCAAACGGCGCCGCCCATCCAAGAGCCGTCCCGCGAAGGTCTGGAGTTTTTTGAGAAGAGGATCAGGCCCGCGCTCGCCGAAAATTGCTACGCCTGCCATAGCGAGAAGAGTAAAAAGCCGCAGGGCGGGTTGCTGCTCGATTCGATTGAGGCGATGCTGAAAGGCGGCGCGTCGGGACAGCCCGCAATCGTTCCGGGCGATCCCGAAAAGAGCCTGCTCATCAAGGCCATTCGCCAAACCGACGCCAAATTGCAGATGCCGATGGGCGGCAAGTTGCCCGATCAGGTGATCAAGGACTTCGAAGCCTGGGTGAAGATGGGCGCGCCCGCTCCGCGAAGTTCGGCGGCCGCGGCCGCATCCAATTACCCCGCGTACGATTTCGACGAAGCGAGAAAGTTCTGGTCGTTCCAGCCGGTCAAGGACCATCGACCTCCGAAAGTCAAAAACGAAGCCTGGGTCAAATCGCCTATTGATCGCTTCATCCTGGCCAAACTCGAAGAGAAAGGGTTGAAGCCTGTCGCCGACGCCGATAAACGCGCGCTGATTCGCCGCGCGACTTTCGATCTGACCGGGCTGCCGCCGACGCCCGAAGAGGTCGAAGCGTTTCTGAAAGACACATCGCCGAGCGCTTTCGAGAAGGTCGTTGATCGGCTGCTCAGCAGTCAAGCTTACGGCGAAAAATGGGGTAGGCATTGGCTCGATGTCGTTCGCTATGCGGACACCGCCGGCGACAATTCGGATTATCCAGTGATCGCGGCATATCGGTATCGCAACTATGTGATCGAATCGTTCAACAAAGACAAACCCTATGATCAATTCATCCGCGAACAGATCGCGGGTGACATCTTCTCGAGACCGGGGTCGAGATCGGGGTCGGGACCAGGGTCGGGACTTGGGGCAAATCATAGCGACCCGCGCGCCGAAGGCGAAGCGTCTGAAGCGGCAAAGGGCGCCGTCGAAATTCCGGGCGCGAAAAACACGTCAGCCGCCGAGATCGAGAAGTCTCGTCAGGAGAAAATCGTCGCCACGGGCTATCTGGCGATCTCGCGCCGCTTCGGCTCACGCAACAAGGAGATGAACCTGACTATTGACGACACGATTGACAACCTCGGAAAGACTTTTCTCGGCCTGAGCGTGAGTTGCGCGCGCTGTCACGATCACAAGTTCGACCCGATCCCGCAGCGGGATTATTACGCGCTCTACGGCGTCTTCAACAGCATCCGTTATTCCTTTCCCGGCGCCGAGATTTATCCGCACCCGGCGGAGATGGTCGCGCTGGTCGGCGGCAAGGAGGCCGAAAATTTCTACCAGCGTCAAAGGGAACTGAGCGAGATTGACGACGCGATCGAACGGTTGAAGGGCGAACGCGGGGCTGCGGCCCGAAACAAGAAGATGAAAGATGAGGCGGCGGCGAAGGCTGAGGCCCCCGCCGCGACAAGCAAAGAAGCTAAGCCGTCCGAGGCAAAACGCGACAACCAGACCGGCGGCGCCGAGGAAAAATCTGAGCCGCAGAAGCAAAACGACAGCCTGCCAGCCGATTACGACCGCGACCTCGTCGACAACCAGAAGGCGCAAGCCTCCAAGCGAATGCCCGATGAGGTCGAGGCCGAATGGACGCGCGTCCGTCAGCGCCAGTCGGAATTGCACGCCCACTATATCAATACGCCCAAGGCCTATGCCGTCGTCGAGGGATTGCCGGCCAACGCGCGCATTCATCGCAGGGGCGACCCGAAGAGTTTGGGCGATGAAGTCCCGCGCGGTTTTTTGACGATCCTAAGTCCCGGCGGCGCGCGGCAGATTCCGAAGGATCATCGTGGGAGCGGGCGCGAATTCCTGGCCGGTTGGATCGCCGACGCGAAGAACCCGTTGACCGCCCGCGTCATGGTCAATCGCATCTGGGCTTATCACTTCGGCAAAGGGATAGTGCAAACGCCAAACGATTTCGGCGCGCGAGGACACGCGCCGACTCATCCCGAACTGCTCGATTGGCTCGCCTCGCGCTTCATCGAAGGCGGATGGTCGATCAAGAAGATGCACAGGATGATTATGCTGTCGCACGCCTACCGTCTCGCCAGCGACGCTGTCGAGACGGGGCGACTCGCTCGAGAGGCGGTGAGGCGAAACTCCGCCCTGGATGTGAATGACGATTTTCTCTGGCGGTTCAATCGCCGGAGGCTCGAAGCGGAAGAGATTCGCGATTCGATTCTCGCGGTGAGCGGCTCGCTCGATCGCACGATGGGCGGAGAGCATCCTTTCCCGCCCGAACCGACCTGGCGCTTCTCACAGCACGAGCAGTTCTTCGCCGTCTACGAGACCAACCGTCGCAGCGTCTACCTGATGCAGCAGCGGTTGAAAAAGCATCCGTTCTTCGAGATCTTCGACGGCGCCGACACGAACGCGACCACCGACAGCCGCGCGCAGAGCGTCACGCCCGTACAGGCGCTCTTCCTAATGAACAGCCCGTTTATGCACGATCAGTCGAATCACTTCGCCGTCCGCATTGGAATGGCTTACGACACGCTTCGGGAGCGTATCGATTACGCCTTCCGGCTGGCTTACGGGCGCGCGCCCAGACTCGAAGAGATTCGCGAGGCGCAGCAGTTTTTGCGGCGGACGCGCCTGGAATTACAGGCTGCAAACACACCGGTTGATCAATTGAATCAGAAGGCGCTGGCCAGTTATCTGCGCGTGGTGATGAGCAGTAATGAGTTTTTATATCTGGATTGATTGAAACGAGGAAGAAAATGGCTCAAGACAATTGTGATTTTTCACGCCGTCAAATGGTCCGCTCGCTATTCAGCGGTTCTATACTGATGTCAGCCGTCATCTCGCAATTGCTGGCGGCGGACGGGCGCGCCGCTGAGCTGGGCGCTGACAACCCGCTCGCGCCGAAGCAGCCGCACTTTCCGGCGAAGGCCAAACATGTGATCTTCATCTACCTGCCCGGCGGCTGTTCGCACGTGGATTCGTTCGATTATAAACCGAAGCTGATTGACGATGCGAAGAATGGCCGCCTGTATCAGGGCAAACGCAAACTGGGCATGCCGCTCTGGGAGTTCAAGCCGCGCGGTAAGAGCGGCGTCTATGTGAGCGATCTGTTTCCGCACATCGGCGAGGTGATTGACGACGTCTGCGTAATCAATTCGATGCGCAACGATCACAACGACCATTTCCAGGCGACGCTTGGCATCCACACCGGCTCGGTCACTTTCAAACGTCCGAGCATCGGGTCGTGGGTCAGTTACGGCCTCGGAACCGAAAACCAAAACCTGCCGTCGTTCGTGGCGCTCGCGCCGCTGCTGCCCTATACGGGCGCGCAGGTATGGGATTCCGACTTTCTGCCCGCCGTACATCAGGGCACGCGTGTGGTCGCTGGCGCAGAGCCTGTGCCGAACCTCAACCGCCGCTCGCCATCGCCGGAAATTCAAGAAGCCGAGCTGAGCCTGCTTGAACGGTTCAACCGCCGCCATCTGCGGACGCGCGAGGCCGACCCGCAGCTCGAAGCCCGCATCAAGTCTTACGAAACCGCCTTCGGCATGCAGCAGGCGATGCCCGAAGTGTTAGACCTCTCGAAAGAGACCGACGCCACGTTGAAGCTTTACGGGTTGGAGCGCGGGCAGACCACGGGCTTCGGATGGCAGGCAATTGTCGCACGACGCATGGTCGAACACGGCGTGCGGTTCATCGAATTAATCGATGTCGGCGCGTCGAAGAATTGGGACGCCCACAGCGATATGAAATCGCACGAGCCTCTGGCGCGCAATATCGACAGGCCCATCGCCGGTTTGATCCGCGATCTGAAATCGCGCGGGTTATTCGACCAGACGCTTGTCGTGTGGACTACGGAATTCGGCCGCACGCCCACGGCGGAGGGCGATTATGGGCGCGGCCATTTCGCCAATGCGTTCTCTTCGTGGTTGGCCGGCGGCGGCGCCAAGGGTGGAATGGCTTACGGCAAAACCGACGATTACGGGATGAAAGTGGTCGAGGACGAATGCCACATCCACGATTTCCACGCGACGATCTTGCATCTGCTCGGACTCGATCACACCAAGCTGACCTTCCGGCACGGCGGGCGCGATTTCCGATTGACCGATGTGGCTGGCAATGTGGTCAAGGCAATCCTGGCTTAATAGATAGTATCAGTACCGCGAGCGGTAGCGAGCGCGCTTCAGATTCGATGATGGGGCAGACGGGCTTAAAAATCCACGTTATGTTGAAAAAGTAACTGCGTCCGAAAAGACTGTTACTTTCAGTCTCTCTCTGAGAGAGGAAGGGACGATTTTGACCGTCAAGAATCCTTTCGCCAAAAACATCCTGTACGATTGCCTGATTCAGCGCTACGAAGCTCAGAGACTGCAAAAGACGACTATCATTCCCGTGCAAAGCGGGCTTGTCGGCTTTGAGCATTGGCCTTATCCGATCACGCAGGTCGTAATCAGCAATGTCAGATACGTCACTCCAAACTAGCTACTTCATTTGCCCCGTGCCCCACTTGATCGCGTTGACGATCATCGTCTGATACCATTCCGTCGCCCACACATCCGGGCGGTGGCCCATCGCGTTGTACATCACTTTGCCTTTGCCGTAATCGCGCCACCAGACGAGCGGGAAGTCTTTCGCTTCGACGCCGGGCCGGGTCATATCGGTCTTGGTCTGATCCAGACTGACCAGGACGTGGGCTTTGTCTCGACCGATGAAGTCTTTGATCTGATATATCTCTTCCTTCATTGACCAACCCTCGGGCAGGTGGCGCGTGACGGGATGCGTGCGGTCTTCGGTCTTGATCGTCACGTCGACATCCTGCGTCCAGGGGTGTTTATTGAAATAGCCGCCGATCATCTGGCCGTACTCCGGCCATTTGTAAAACGTATCGGTCGCGCTATGAATTCCCAGAAAGAACTTGCCTGACCTGATCCAATCGAGCAAAGCCGCTTTCTGCGCGTCGGAGAGCGGCAGTTCCCCGGTCGTGTAGAAGACGATCACGTCCAGATTTTTCAGGTTCGCCGGCGTCAGCTTGTTTTCGGCCATCTGCGTGATTGTTACGTCGAAGCCGTTCTTCGCGCCGAGTTGTTCCATGATTTCTTCAGCCTGGTGCAGGACCTGGTGGCGGAAGCCTTTGCTCTCGGTTACAAAGAGCAAGCGCGTTTTTCGTTGGGCGTTGGCGCCGTCTATCGGCAGATATGCGCAGACGCCGATGGCCACGCCAATTGTCGCAACTGCGACGAGCAAGGCGAATCTTTTTTTCATAAGTTGTCCTCGAAGAATGTCGGGTAGAAAGGAAAAAAGTCACAAACTGTCGTAATCAATGTTACGACCGATAAGCCTGCCGTCCAATACCCTGCACGGGAATGTCCTGCGACGCGAGCACTTCGTTTTGCAGCGCGAACATGCAGGCGGCGGCCTCGTCAATCCTGCGCGTGAACGCGATCGAGCCTTGAAGGATCGGTTTGAGCTTCTCCTTGTCCTGAATGCGCGCCTTCGGATATTCGTGCTCGACGATCAGGTATGTGTTGGCCACGTCCAGCTTCAGCAGCTCGCGCGCGGCCAGTTGATGATCGAGCCAATCCACCGTGCGGTTTTGCAGGTAAGCCAGCGGATCGTGTTTGGCCGTGCCGGGCAACTCGTGTTCGCACAGCACCACCTGCTTCTTCCACGCGTTCAACTGCTCCGCCGGGTTCTCCGAAGGTTTGCCGTTAATCATATCGCCGCGTTCCATGGTTTGCCCGCCGTAGCCCCACGCCGACACGCCGCGCGAGTCAATCACCTGACCTTTGACGTGAAAGCCGCCGATCAGGAAGTTGTAGCCTTCGTCCTTCAAATACTGGAAGAGCGACCTGGTGTCCTGTCCCATCAGTATCGCGTGCGAAGGGTCGTAATGAATCCTGAACTGATCGCCGACGCCGTGCTTCTCGCAGATGCGATGGATCGCGATCCACGGGCCCGGAGCGTAGGCGATGTTGTTGTGCCAGTTATCACCGGGAACCCAGCCCGGCATCGGGCATTGCTCGACGCGATAGGTCAGCCCGCGTTCCTTGGCGGCTTTGAGGAGCGGGATGAACCACGCCTCGAAATCGAGGAGGTTCTGATCCAGGTTCGCATGTTGATTGCGCCCGACGAAACCGCAAACCGCTTCGACTCCGAGCATCGCCGCCGCATCCATCGCGCGCAGCATGAAGTCATGCTTCTTCTTCCGAATCGCCTGATCGTGATGGAGCATGTTGTCGAAATAGCCGACGTCCGAAATGCCGATCTTGTATTCGTCCAGACACGCCCGCACGCGTTTGGCCCGGTCTTTGTTGAACGGTTGACGCAAATCGAGCGTATTGGCCACAGGATCGAGCATCGCCTCGGCGGGGATGTCGGATTCGGTCGGATGGAGCGCGGCGGAAAGCTGGATGTAATCGGCGCCCAATTCGCGCGCGAAGGCCACCCATTCTTCGATGGCCAGATCAGGGTCGGGATCTCGTTTCTCTCGCGGCGTCAACTCCTGCAACGCGGCGGTTAGAACGCCGACCTTCATGAACTTCGGATCGAAAGCTTTGATGGACATAATTGCTCGCCTCCTCTGAAGATGTACCGTGTTTCGGGTTGATCAATGTGCGATATTGCGTTGCGCGATGGTAGCGCCACAGAAGGATAGACCGCCATCTCGCGGCATACTGCCTGACGCGCTTGTGAGTGTCAAGGTTTGGTTTGACCAACCTCAGCATGTTATTTTTCGCTTTATTCTTGGGTTGTAAGAAAGAATGGGAGCCGCAGCGTTAAATTTACTAAGCCAAATGCGAATTGAAAAACTCGTCATTCCAACGCCCTTCCCGGTCGGCCCGATCAACATCTACCTCGTTGTCGACGACCCGATCACGCTGGTGGACACCGGGCCAAAGACCGATCAAGCCGCCGCCGCCTTGCGCGATCAGTTGCGCAAGCTCGGATTCAAAACCGAAGACGTCAAGCGCATAGTTCTCACACACACGCACGAAGACCATTGCGGGCTGGCCGGGACTTTGCAGCGCGAATCGGGCGCGCGCGTCTACGTCCACGAATGGGAGTTTCAGAACATCTCCGATCAGCGTCACACGCGGGTCGATCCCGATCTGCTCAAACTCGCGGGCGCGCCTGGCGAAGAGTTGGAGGTGATGGCGACGCGCTATCAATTGATCCGGGGCCTCGCCGACGCCGTCGAAGACGTCGAAGCTTACCACGACGAACAGGAGTTCGTATTCGCTTCGGGCGCGCTGCGGGCGATCCACACGCCCGGCCACACGCCCGGCAGCTCGTGTTTGCTGCGCGAGAGCTCCCGGTTGCTGCTCTCCGGCGACACGATCCTGAAAAACATCACTCCGAATCCCGTCTTGAACCGTGACCCGATTAATCCGAATCGGCGGTTTCCTTCGCTAGGCGAATATCTGGTTTCGCTGGCCCGCATCCGAAGTCTGGCGCCGACGCTGATCAGGACTTCGCACGGCGATGACGTGACCGATTACGAGGAGCATTTTCATCGCCTCATCCGCCACATCCACGAACGACTGGCGAAAGTCATCAGCCTGGTTCCCAGGCATGGCGTTACGGCCTGGGATATGTCAAAGATGATGTTTCCCAAAGTGAGCGACATCAACCGGTTTCTGGCCGTGTCGGAAGCCGTGGCTAATCTCGACCTGGCTGTGGCCGAGGAGAAACTTCGTATTGAACGGAACGGGGACGTTGAGATTTACGCCGCACATGGATGAATAGCCACAGAGCACACCGCAGGGCACAGAGGACATAATGATTTCTCTATCGTGATACCTCCGGCTATTTGATGATTTGTCGCTATTAGAATCTGCGGACGCCGAAAGGCTTTCGGCGCGCGACACTATAGATTTCGGGGATGCGCAAGTCGATTTTTACAAGCAATTTACAGCCGATTAACAACTGATTGACCGCTCTGCGCGATAATAGATACTGGTCCTAAATCGGAACTGAGACGATTGAGGCAAGCCGCATTAGCTTACAGGTTACGATATCGTCCCTGTGTCCCGTAATTTTAGATGGCTTTCAAAAAATGTTGATTCGCCGTTGAAACCTTTTCGATTTTCCGCTCACTAACTGGGTGATACCGAAAAAAAATAGCGGCGTTTCTGTGGGAATCGTTATAAACTGCGCCTGTTGAAATGCCAGAGCCGTATCTGTTATTGAAGCGATATTCATAGATGATTCACTATTGAGATGATTCAAGAGCTTTGGGGATGGGTCCGACCACCGCGATTTCGAGGTCCAACGCGGCGTTCAAAACGATGGAGTTCAATATGGCTGGCAAAGCTATTCTACGAGCGTTCCTCATTCTGGCATTGATCGTCACAGCCCACTTGATCAGACCGTTCTCGATCAAAAACGTCACCCAGCATTTACTCTATTCGGCCAGGTCATTCAGGTTTGCGCTTCCGGCTCAATTGCGCGACAAGTTCGATCACGCCAGTTACCTGGCCGTCAATCTGAGTAACAGCCTGTTTGAGGCCGATGAGGGGATTCGAGATTTCACGAGGGGCATAACTTCGGATTTGGCGTTTAGTCCGATAAACGTTCAGCCCCTGGAGGAGGTCAACAGATCTGCCACCAAACAGAAGGTGTGTCCGAAAAAATCCGCGCCCGCCAAGCGAGTCAACAGAGCCGAGAAAAGAGGCGCCGCCGATCCGCAGATGATGTCCGGTCTGGTGGCCATCGCGCGTTTGAATGAAATCAGGCTGATCGAATTGCCGCCAGCGCGCGTGATCGAAGCGACTGTGGCCCCGCTCGTTCCACCCTGCTTGACGAAGCTTTTCCCGGCCAGATTTAACTACAACAGGCCCATCAGCTCGGTCGAAGCTGCGTTTACGCTTCGAAAAAGAGATTGTGAGAAGCGGGAGGCCGATCAGAGAGCGCGGATCACCTGGATCGAAGATGAAACAGGGGCAAAAAGCGCCTTTTGGATCGTCGAAAAGTCTGGCGCCAGAAAAATCAGCCTCGGCGCCTCGGAATCTGAAGATCCGAGGACAGAAGCCACAGCCGAGGAAGCCCAGATAGAGATTATAGGAGCGGAACCGGTCGCGCCTTGGGCGGCTGAGGAACCAAAGGCAAATTCGATTGCGCCGCCGTTCGCAAAATGCCCCAGGGATCCGTATTAAAAACAGCTTTTAACCACACGCCAGTATGAAAAACGGCGTTGATCGTCGTTTCGGTCATCAGACAGAAAAATAGGGGACGGAAAATAGCATTTCTAATTTTTCCGTCCCCTATTTTTCTGTCTGTCGCTTCTATGGCGGTTTGCAATTGCGTGAACGGATCAGTACCGCGGCGGTAGCGAGCGTAAATCAATGCGAAGCGCGCTCGCTATCGCTCGCAGTACTGATTCAGCGCGTCTTCCCGTATACGCGATCGCAAAACGCCCTGAGGCTCATGGCTTCTGTTTCTGCCCGCGCGCCTTGAGAGCCTGCTCGGCCTCTTCGTAAGCCCCGCCTTCGACCTTGCCTAATTTGATCGCCAATTCGTAAGCGATGGCGGCGTCGGCCGAAGACTTTTCAGCCTCTGTGGGATTGTTCTCCGCGATGAAATCGAGAATCTTCGCCGCCGCGACATAACTGCGCTGCATCAGCCATTTCTCGGTCTCGGGCGAGGCGTTCTTCGCCGCCAGGCGGTAATATTCGACGGCGGCGAACAAGGTCTCCTCGATGAGGGCGGAGTCTTCCAACGCGGTCGCCTTTTTACTCATGACGTCGGCCAACCCATACAGAACGCGCGCGTTATTCGGCTGATCTTTCAGCGCCGATTCGAGCGTAGTTTTAGCTTCGTCGTACTTGCGCGCCTTGATCATCTGGTCGGCTTCGGCTATCCGCGCCACGAGATTTTCGTCCGCGTTCGAGATCGTTGGCGGAGGGACGGGAACGAATTTCACCTCGGCGCGCATCTGCTTGCCCCGCTCCACTCGCTGCGCGTATTCGTCCAATCGCTTCGATTCGCGCGCGAAATCGACATTGCCGAGCATGGCCGAGAGGTAATCGCGGATGTTTACGCCGACAGCCTCATAGGCCTTCATCTGGTCGTAGAAGTGATAGACCAACACCGCGCCGCGGTCGTAACCCAGGCTCAGGTCGTAAAGCGCCTCGTCTTCCGACGATTTGCGACGCGCAGCCAGACCCAGCGCGTCCATCCGCGCGTCGGTCGCGCGCACCAGCGAATCGGTGATCAGAAAATACGCGCTGCGCTGGGAGTACTCCTTATCCAGGCGGTCGCCGCGCGATTCCATCAGCTTCTTTAGCGGGTCGCGAATCGCCGCCACCTCTTTTATCTGGCGTTCAGTCAGCGGATCGAGCACGAAAGTCAAAAACGCGCGACGCATCGCCTCGACGTTCGGTTCAGTGGTCGGGCCGAGCAGCAGGAAGTAAGTGTCTCTCACCACGCGCAAATTTGCCGCGCCTGTGGCGTTGAGCAAATCGGGCATGATGATGAACTGTCGAACGCGATTGGGAGAATCGAGCGCCGCGTCCTGAACCGTTTTTTTATCCGATTTCTTATCCGAGCCTTTTTCATCGCCTTTTTTGTCGCCTTTTTTATCGCTCTTCTTGTCATCGGCCTTGGTAGACGGCCCCGAAGTTCTGCGCGACGTATAAAGCGGAGGCAATTCCAGAATCGGATCGGTGTGGAGGTAAGAAAGAGCCATTCCCAGAGCCAGGCCGGCGGGCGCGCCGTAATTTTGCGCGACCTTCACATAAGCCTCGAAATATTTCGGCATCAACTTTGAAAATCCGCTGGCGTGGTAAAACTCTTCGAGCAGCAATGCGAAATCGGTGATCTCGCGCACTTCGTCGGGCAGGCGATCGGCCGGCGCGTCAATCGTGAAGGCGGGCGGCTGGGCCATACTGAGGGCGAGGCTCAGGTAGGGCGCGACCGACGTGACGTCATTATCGCCCTTGCGATGCTTCTGAAAATAGGCGCGGAGGCGCTGGACAAGATTGGGATTGACGTCTTTCAAATCTTCGCGGATTTGCCGCCGCAGCGCGGAAATCTGGCGATTGCCGGATTCGTAATCGTAACCCGCGACGTTGAGCGCGGCCATCATCACAATCACGCGCTTGTCAATGCCGATGTCCGTGTTGACGTCGGCGAGCGAAAGATTGGGACGATCGGACAGCGGCAGCTTCCTGCGATCAATCAAGGGAGCTTGCGGCTTCTGCTCTTGCTGCGGCTGCGCCCCAGCCTGATCGGATTGTTTCGGCGGCGCCGCCGGTTTGTTTGTAGACTGAGATTGGGGTTCCTGCGCGGCGGCGCCGAGACTCGACGCGATAAGTAGCGCCAGAGCGATCAAAACAATTCTTTTCATTTTCGGATTCCTTTTCCCTATTGAAGCGCCCGCGCGCGTAAGCAAGTGGTTGAACCTGCATACAACCGCTCGCTTACGCGCGCGGCGCCGAAATTGCGGGCATCTGTATTGATTAGATTGCGGCCGGCAATTATAGCCTATCAGGCGTGATCGTTGCGAATCAGCGCCGCGAGCGGTAGCGATCGCGGTTCGATTGAGGCAGCCATGTTCGCTACCGCTTGCGGCGCCGATTCTGATTCTACTCATAGCGCAGGGCTTCGATCGGATCCAGCCTCGCGGCTTTCCACGCGGGCCACAAACCGAATCCGATGCCCAATCCCACCGAGACGACGAAACCCACTATCGGCGCCCACAGCGGGACGAATGTCGGCATCGCCATCTTGACGATCTCGGCGGTAACCCAGCCGAGCAGAATTCCGATCAGTCCGCCAGATCCCGTCAGCGTCGCGGCTTCGACCAGGAATTGCAACACGATGTCGCGTCGGCGCGCGCCAATGGCCTTTCGCACGCCGATCTCTTTCGTTCGCTCGGTGACCGAGACGAGCATGATGTTCATCACGCCGATTCCCCCGATCAGCAGCCCGACGCTCGAAATTGCGACCATCAGCATAAAGATACCACCCGTGATCGCGCTGAATTGTTCGATGATGCCTTTCGACGTCTGAATGCCGAAGTTGTCCGGCTGGCTGTAATCGACCTTGCGCCGTTTGCGTAACACCTGGCGTATCTCGTCAACGGCCTGCTCGACCTTGCCCGGGGCGGCCGTCGCCATCACGAAATTCTCTTTGACGTTTGGATAGACCTTACGGATCGTCTCGTAAGGGATGTAGACCGCTTTATTTTCATTCCCCGGATCCTCCGACGGCGTGAGGAAAAGCTCGCGTTTTTTGAGCACCCCAATCACACGGTAGTTGCGTCCGTTGATCGCGATCTCGCGGTCGAGCGCAATCAGATTCGGGAAGAGCGTGTTTGCGACGTCGACGCCGATGACACACACGTCGGCCCGCGTGGCGTTTTCGCCGTCGTAAAAGAATCGCCCCTCGGTCACCTCCGATGTGCCCATTCTGAAGAAAGCCGGCATTACGCCCTGGACTGTCGCGTTGATCATTTCGGTGTTCTGATAGCGAATCTTGACGCGCTCGGCCATCGGTCCCTGTGTAAAATCCACAGGCGACATGAAAGTCGTGACCTCGAGCACCGAAGGGCATTCGGCGCCGATCGCCAAAGAGTCTTCATAACTGATCGGCTTCCGCATCCGCTCTTCGGCGGAAGGGTTGAAGTTGAACCCGGGCTCGAACTTGAAGACGTAGATCGTATTCGTGCCGTAAGATTCGATCTCTTTGGACACGCCAGCGTTGATGCCCGAAACGAACGCGGCGATCACAATCACAGTCATCGTCCCGACCACCACGCCGAGAATGGTCAGGAACGAACGGAGTTTGTTCTGCCAGAGCGTGTCGAACGCCATCCAGATGTTTTCGCGTAAATCACCGCGGGTCATATCTTCTTCCTGCCAGTTTCTTTCCTTGCCTTCTTCTCTTCAGGCGTTCTTCCAATTCTCGGATCGCCATTCAAGATCAGTTCACATGCCTTCAACACCTGCCCCTCAAAATCCGCCGCCTCCGCCGGAATATGAAGCCACGGATGTTTGCCGATTTTCTGAGGCTCGGCGTCGCGCGTTGATGAAAATTCCTGCGCGAGACTCCGATAATGTTCAGGCGTGGTGGCCAGCGAGACGCCCTTGAACCCGGGTAATTTCTCCCGATCATAAAGAAAGAGCGTCATCTTCTCCCCGATGTACACAATGCAGCCGCCGAACATCGGTTTGATCGCCGGCGAAAGCGCGTCAAGTTCTTCAAGCGCGAAGGCGAAGGGGACTTTCTTTTTAGTCGTCATTAGATCCTCAGAAGATCATCCACAAAGCCAGACAAAGAGCCACGAAGATGAAATAAATCCTTAGTGTCTCTTCGTGCGCCTTTGTGGGTGATTCTTCAATCCGACCTCATCGCCGCAATGGGATCAAGGTTCGCAGCCCGCCACGCTGGATAAACGCCCGCAACGAGTCCCACGCCCCCCGAAACTAACAACGCCGCCGCGACGGCGATCAACGGCAGCGCGGTCGGGATCGGCGTGAACGTCGCGACCAGTTTACTCAAAGCGTAAGCGATGCTCACACCGATGGCGCCGCCCGAGAGGGCCAGCGCAATCGATTCGGCCAGGAACTGTTTCAGGATGTCCACTCGGCGAGCGCCCAGACTTTTGCGGATGCCGATCTCTTTCGTCCGCTCGGTCACGCTGACCAGCATAATGTTCATGATGACGATGGCGCCGACGACCAGCGCGATTGAGGTCACGCCGATCGCCACGGTCTGGATCGTGCCGAAGATCCTTTCGCGCAGGTTGTTGACGGCGCTCGGCGTGATGACTCCGAAGCTGTCTTTCTCCTCGGGCTTCGATTTGCGGCGCGTGCGTATGACGACTCGCGCCTCGTCAATCGCGTCCTGATAAACCGCCTCGCTCTGCGACGTGATGAGTAATTGGATCGAGCGGCGATTGCCGTAAATGTTCATAAAAGTGGTCAGCGGAATCGAGACGAATTTATCGCGCGACACCCCGAAGACCGTTCCCAGAGACTTCGCCACACCTACGACCTCAAAAGGGCGTCCGTCGATCTTGATCTTCTGGCCAATTGGCGAGCGCGTCGGGAAGAACCGGTCGGCCACGTCCGACCCGATGAAACAGACTGTGCGGTCGCTCATTTCCTCCGCCTGCGTGAACGGGCGGCCTTCGGCGATATCCTTGTTTTGAATCTCGATCACGTTGGCCGTGATCGCCTGCAGGCTGACGCCGATGAGCGTCTGCGCGCTGTATTTCAGCTCGCATTGAACCTCTTCCTGCCCGCCCACGTCTTTGATCGCGCCGCCGCGGGCGGCCCGCAGCGCGTTCAGGTCGTCCATCGTCACGTCCTTGTTGCGCCGCCTCGCCTGTTCGTAATTGTCGAGGCTCGAAAAATCTTCGATCGAAAATTTCTGCACGCTGAACGCGTTGGTCCCGATGTTGGCGATCTTTTCGTCAACATATTTATTAAAGCCTTCGATCAGCGACACGACCACGATCACGGTCGCCACGCCGAAGATTACGCCAAGCAAGGTCAGAAATGAACGCAGCTTGTGAGCCCAGATGGCGTCGAGGGCAAGTTTTATTGACTCGAAAATATTCATATCGTTCGGCTTCGGCCGGCCGGCTATAGAATCAATAACGAGCCGAAGCCTATACCGGTTCGCATTTTCGAATCAACCTCCTGGCGCATGCCAGTTAGCTCCCGGACATAATCGACCGGCGCTTATACGCAGTCTCATCTCGCACCCACGTCATTAGATCAGACCTGCCATTCAGTCTTGCTTTTAAGCTAATGCCGCAAGTCGCTGGCAGGCAGACGGGGGCGGGCCGTATTCGAGGCGTCGTCGTATCATCGCGGCGCACTCCTCCGGGCTGAGCGAAGCGGTGTCGACTTCAAGGTCATAGATGCCGGGGATGTGGACTTCCTGTTGCCACAAGAGCACTGGCTGTGGCGCCGGCGCGTCGGCTGAATTGCCGGCGTAGAAGCCGGTAGCGCGTCGTCGATCCATGATGGTCTCAATCGGGCAGCGCACGCCAACAAACATGACCGGCAAGCCGCTCAAACGCCGCGCGCAATCAGGGAGTATCCCTCGCGGTATGGAGTAGGCGTCATGGTGGCCGACATCAACCACGACATTGAGCCCCGCTCGGCTGTGGGCGGCGATAGATTCATACATAGCGCGGTACAAGATCGGAACGAGCGGCTCGATGTCCTGACGTTCGGCGCCAGGCCGCAGACCGATCCCGGGCTGGTACCGCGCAGGCGTCATCCTCATAAACCGGTCGACACCCAGGTTCATCCACACCCCTTCAAACGTCTCCTGGATAACAGCGATAATGCTCGACTTTCCGGATCGCGGGGCGCCGTTCAAAATGATGATCTGTCCTGGCGCATGCGCCTGTGTCATGGGCCTCCTCTCAGATCGCATACCGTAACATCCATACAGTCCAGCCTTATAGAAAGAATTGCTTCCAGTAAATAATTCGAGGCTGGCGCCCGGCCCTACTTTGTCGTTGCGGTTAATTTGGGCGTCGCAACCAATAAAACCATCGCGAACACTCCGGCCAGCGTCCCCCAGATTAGCGAAGGCAGTCCCGCATAGCCTTTCCCCTGGGTCAAATGTTCGAGCGCGAATGTCATCGCCACTGAAACCAGCGTCGCGGCAATCGCCGCGCGCGCTGTCACACGTTGCGCATAGAGGCCGAACAACAGCGGCAGCAACAGCGCCGCCGACAACAGCGTGTAAAAGATTTTCAAAGCTGCGATCACCGAGCCGAACCAAATGGCCAGTCCCGCGCCGATCGCGCCGCAACCGACCGCAGTCAAGCGCGACACTCGCAAGAGTCTTTTGTCATCGGCGTCCGGCCTGATGAAAGTTTTATAGAGGTCTTTGCCGAGCGAGGTGGTGAGCATAAACAGCACCGCGTCAGCCGCGCTCAGCTCCGCTGAAAAGAGCGCCCCCAGCACCAACCCGCCCAGCCATACGGGCAGCGCTCCCGTCAGAAGCGCGGGCAGCGCCATCTCTTTGTTTTCCAGATGCGGAAATTGACTGCGCGCAATCACTCCCATCAACGCCGGTATGATGGCGAAAGCGAGCAGGCCCAGCGCGTTCAATCCCACTCCGCGCCGCACGGCGCTTTCGTCACGCGCGCCGAACAATTTCTGCAACAGGCCCGGCGAAACGATGAAAGATGGCGTAAGCAGCGCTATATAACCGAGCGCGCCTGAAAGGCCGCCGCCCATCAGATTGAAATACTTTCCCGCGTCGGGCGCGCCGTCGCCGGCCATCACATTTGTCCTGATCGCGCTCCAGCCGCCGGCCGCGGTCAGCAGGAAGATCGCCGCCAACGTGAAGCCGGCCAGCTTGACGATCATCTGGATGACGTTGACCCGCGCCGCCGAGTGCAAACCTCCGGCGGCGAAATAGACGGTGATCACAGCCGCCCCCAGCAGGCAGCCTGCGATTCTGCCCAATCCCGCCGTCGCCTTGAATATCTGCTCCATCGCGACCAGTTGTCCGGCCAGGATCGCCAGCGACCCGAACCACAACAACACCGCGACCAGCGCGCGCATCGTCCGGTTGTAACGGAATTCAAGATAATCGCCGACCGTGTAAAGATTGTTATCCCGCGCGATGCGCCAAATCTTCGGCCCGACAGTGAAAGCGAGGATCAACGATCCTATCCCTGCCGAGCCGACCCACCACCAGGCCGATAAACCGTCGCGATAACCCAGCCCCGCCGCGCCAACTGTCGAACCCGCGCCGATATTGGCCGCGAGCAATGTCGAAAAAATCAGTCCTGCGTTCAATCCCCTGCCGGCGACGAAAAAATCGCCGCTATCGCGCACACGGCGGGAGAGGATTACGCCGAACGCGATCATCAAAACCGCATAGCCGATGAGGATGAAGAGGTAGGTCATCGGCAAATACTGCCAGCGCGCACGGGGGATGACAAACTAAAAAGCCGCCGACTTTTCAGTCGGCGGCTATTAATTCTCTGTTTTACAGCTTCGCAGCGCGATGAGCTTAGTACCGTCTTCCGTAACGGGCATATTGACGATAGCCATCAGAATAACCTCTGCGGAATCCTTCGCGGTAATCTCGGTTGCCGTTGCGAAAATGCTCAGAGTTATTGGGGTCGGCGCGCCTGTTCGTGCGAGCGTCCTTCTGCCCTCTATCCAGTCCGTCACGATAGCCCTTCTGTTCTTCCCTGCGATCGCCTCTGTCCCAACGGCCACGGCCCCATCCCTGCGCCTCGACGGTGGAGAGACTCGATAGACCAGGAGCGATCACAAAGCCTGCTGCAAGCGCCAACGAGACTGCGTATTTCTTGAAATTTTGAATGTTCATTTAGCTAATTCCCCTGAGTGTCTATCAGAATGCGTGAGTGCAACTGATTCCAGGTCTCCTTTCGCCAAACAGATTTTGCGATTGGCGTACCACACCGATATCACATCTCCATGGTGAGAGGAAACCATTCTCCTCAAACGACATACGGTTTCGTGATGAATTCCGGAGAAGAAATTGACAGCTCTGCTCATACCCCATATCGTATAAATAAATTCACTTCACGGTGTAATCCCACTGCTGCCCGGCGCGTTCGACCAATGCTGGTAAATCTTCAGCCAAAAGGTAGCCGCCCTTGACCAGCTTCAACCCTGCTTCCGCCACCAGGCCAAGATAGTGGGCGCGGCTCGTATATCTTTCTTCCAGCGACAATCGCGGATCGCCCGTGCGCTCACGTTCGGCCTTTGTCTTTGCGAAGGGAATGTATGAACCGGCGAAGTCAACCAGCTGATCGGGGGCGCCCGTCTGCGGGTCGCGAGGGTTCCAGCCGGTATATGTCGCCAATGGCGCGGCGACTTCGGGCAGTTTGATTCCGCCGAGGTCAATGCCGTCCTGATCGACCTGCGGCGCCATTACCGGAAACGGCTTGCCGATGCGCGGCGGTTCGTTTGCGATGACGCCTTTTGTTTTGAATTCCGGGCCGTAATCGACGCGCCAGGCTTCGTGAATCGTGCGCGGGAAATTGACGCCGGGGATTTTCGGGAAATTGACGGCGTGCGGGCTGACGAGCGAACCGTCGGCGATTTTAGCGTATTGGCTAGGCGGTGGTTGCGTTCCGTCTTTCGCCCACGCGTCCAGCGCGACGAGCAAGGCTCGCATCGACCACAAATAGTCATTCGGGCTGGTCAGGTTCTGCGTCTGATTTTTGTTCGGCGGGAACTGGCTCGGACCGTGCTGGCCGCCGACGAAATAGTAGATGCGCACGTTATCCGGCAGCGAGGCGTCTGTCTTGCCGTCAACGCTGGTGTGAATCAATGACGCGGCGCGCCCCCAATATTCATAGGACGAAAATGTGTAGAAGATTTTCGGCGCTACATTCTGCTTCATCGCCAGCGTCAGAATGCCGTCTCTCCCGCCGGTTTCCGGGTCGGTCTGCTCCAGATCGGTGAACGGGAAGATGTCGGTCGGGTAAAAGAATGTCGAGAACGGACTGGCGTCGCGCGAGGCTTCGGCGAAGCGATGATTGAAACTGCCGTGTCCGCCGCCCGCCACGTGCGGGTTGACGGCGTCGAAGACCTGCCGGTCTTTTTCGTCGGCGTTGAAGCCCTGATAGACGAAGTGGCGCAGGTAACGCCCCGATTGCGAGATGCCGAACCCCAGAGCGCGTTTGACCGAAGCCACGTCGTTGCGCTCGTATTTGAGATACGACGCCAGATCGCGCACCGCGGCAAGTCCGAGGCCTACGACCGTCGGGCTCTGCGCGCGATAGACGACCTCGTAAATTTTGCCCGGCTCGAAACCGGTTTTGAGTTTGATATAAGCAGATTTCAGCTTCTTACCATCAGGCTCGGTAATGTAAATACTCTCCGTGAACTCCCACTGGTCGCGCGGGATTACGCGCCGCTCCCCTAATACCGTGTCGCGCACCGTTAGTTTGTATTCCGCATTGTTTGGCTCGATCGCTGGTTGCGCCTTCTGCCCACGATGGCCGAGTGAAACGGCTTTGGATTCTTTGGCCGCGAAAACGAAATCCGACCGCACCCAGCCGGTAATTGGCTTCCCGTTGTCGGTCGCCACAGGCGCATAAAGCCGCAACACTTGCTCACCGTCCGGCGCGTCGAACTGCCAGCCAAGCCAGACGAGCGTGAACCCGCGCCGCATCAAAAACCCGTCGCCCATCTCGGCTTCGGTCGTCGGGTCGGCGGAGCCGCGCGCGTGATTGAAGAACCGAACCATCGCCTTGCCGCCTCGGTTCGGAATCTCGAACAGCGCAGCGCCATTACCACGGTTCAAATCCTTTGGCCTGAGAATATAAAGATCGGCGGAGAACTCGACCAGGCCCTGCTCGTTGCGCTGCGCCTTGTCGAGATCAACGATGACCTTGTTGTGCGGATTGTTCGGGTCGACGGCGAAGTGAACTTTGGCGACGATCTTCTCGTAAGCGCCCGCCAATCCGAACTCCTTGCCGTTGAGCAAGTCGGCGCGAGAGATGATTTCTATGCGGGTGACTCCGGCCTGCGCGTTGACGAATGCGAGTAACGCCAGAGCCATCGCTCCTAACGAAAAATGGGGACGATTTATTTTCATTTTCATTGGAGTATAAAATTGAATGTCAGTATTCCTTTGACCTTGACGGGTTGACCGTTTAGAGCGGTGGGGGTGAAACGCCACTTGAGCGCCGCTTCGCGAGAGACTGCGGCCAGGATCCCCCCGCCGCAAAGAATTTTGGCCTCTGTCACATCTCCTGCCTCATCTATTTCGATTTTGATTGAGACTGAGCCTGTTATACGCTGGCGCATGGCCTCAGGCGGGTAATGCGGCTGCTCTTTATGGATAGCCTTCCCCTGCAAAATCGCCTCTTTGGCGACGATGGGACCGACGGGACCTTCTCGGTTTTTTCCTTCAATCAGAGCCGCGCGATGCTCCATCTCCCTCGCTTCGTTCTCTTTCTTGTCTTCCAGCAGCGCGCAAGAGCACTGCTCCAATGTTTCGATGAGCGGCTGGCCTTCGGACCCGAAATGCTTCTCCTGCACGGCAATCACTCGCCAGTAGATCGGGACCGCCTCGGCGGGTTTCTTAATCTTCTGGTAAAAAGCCGCCAGGCCGAGCAATGGTTCAGCCACGCCCGCATCATCCGCGCCATTTTTTTCCCTGACAGCAACGGCGCGTTTGAATAAAGCCTCGGCCTCCTTCACCTGCGCATTGCCGTAACGCATCCACGCCAGCTTGATTATCAAGACGGCCAGGTCAGGATTTTCGGCGCCTAGCAACTTCTCTTCTATATTCAACGCGCGCTGGTAAGCGTCGGCCGCTTCCTTGAAGCGCCCGAGCGCTCGATACATATCACCCAGATTGTTCGAACCGATAAGAATCAGCGTGTGCTCTTCGCCGACTTCTTTTTCCCACAGCGCCAGCGCCTGCTTCTGCAGTTTGACGGCCTCTTCATTTTTGCCCTCTTTGTAGAAGTCTACCGCCTGCGCGTTGAGTTTGCGCGCCTCGTCGGAGCCTGCGGCGCCGGCGTCCGATTGCGCCGAGACCTGCATAGTCGACAGACAAACAAACAAGGCCGCCGGCAAGGCGGAAACCTTTTTTTTCAAGGTTCACCTCCAGACTGCTGCGGAATGATCACAGGCGCAGTTTAACATTGCGCCTCATTCAGATTTAAGCTCGGCGGCGCTCGGCAATCCCGAAATACCCTTCGCCGCTTTCACCGCCCGCGCCACCGCCTGCGCCATCGCCTCCGCCGCGAGCGCCCCGATCAAGGTCACGTTCGGCCGCCGCGAAGATTTGCCGGTCGCGAGGGCGAAGATCGTATCGCCGTCAGAAGCCGTGTGAACGGGGTTGATCGTGCGGGCCAATCCGTCGTGGGCCATCTGCGCGACTTTCGTCGCCTGGGCTTTGTCGAGTTGCGCGTCGGTCGCAACCACGCCGATGGTCGTCGCCTGGCCCCCGAGCGACGGCGGCAGAGGTTCGCCACGCAGGATAGCGTTCATTGATCCCAGCAACGTCTTTCCGTCTTTTGTGCGCGCGCCGGCGATGACCTTGCCCGTGCCCGGATCGATCACGTCGCCGACGGCGTTGACGGCGACAATCGCGCCAACGGTCAAACTCGATTTTCCGTCGCTAAGCTTGATTGAAGCCGCGCCGAGGCCGCCCTTCATCGCGCGATCCATCCCGAAGAGTTTGCCCACGGTCGCGCCCGCGCCCGCGCCGACGTTGCCCTCGGTGGGAGCGTCCGTCGTCGCGGCCTTACAGGCTTTGTAGCCCCCTTCGGCGTCGGGCCGAATTTTCGGGTCGCCGACCCCGAGGTCGAAGAGGATCGCCGCCGGGACGATCGGCACGCGCGCGACCCGTGTGTCGAAGCCGATCCCATGCTCTTCCAGGTAGCGCATCACTCCCGTCGCCGTGTCAAGTCCGAAAGCGCTGCCGCCCGACAGAACGACCGCATGGACTTGCTGGACGGTGTTGATGGGGTTGAGCAGGTCGGTCTCGCGCGTGCCGGGAGCCGCGCCGCGCACTTCGACTCCGCCGACCGCGCCCTCTTCGCACAGGATCACAGTGCAGCCGGTCGGCCGGCGCGAATCGGTGAAGCTGCCGACTTTGATCCCGGCGACATCAGTGATCGAGCCGCGTTCATTTTGTGCGAGAGAATTCGAACTCATGGCAAATTCCGTCTCATTAATAATGGCGAAAGAGGCCGCGGCGAGACCGCTTCGCAAAATGTCGCGTCGCGTTGTTTTTCGCATAAATCTTCCGGCGGTAAGTGAAAAGGCGGCCCGGGCACGCCAGCCCAAACCGCCTTCGCTTTTGGTTTCGTCGCTCAGTCAGCTCACGGCTGACCTAATCGTGAACAGTTCAACCACGACCTTCCCACCCGCTTTGTTTAAAGACTCCGTCGACGACGATGACGGGTACCGTCGGATCATTGTCGGAGTAAGCAAACATCTCCTTGCGGTATTTCAAGTTGTCCTGAGCGTTGCGCTCCTCGAACGGGATGCCCTCTTCCCTGTGCCATGCCATTGCTTTCGCGCAATAAGGGCAGTCGGGTTTGGTGTAGATCACCACATTCGCCATATTTCCCTCCTCGAGGATCGAAAATAGAGGATAGAGAATGGAAGATCGCGACCCTCTATTTTCGATCTTTCATCTTCTATCTTCTATTCTCGATCTTCCGCTATCTTTGATCAATCGGCGTGTACTTCAAATTCATCTCGCCGGTGTATTCGGAACGCGGGCGAATCAGTTTGTTGTTGCCGAGTTGTTCGAGAACGTGCGCCGTCCAACCTGCGATGCGGCTGACGGCGAAGATCGGCGTGTAGAGATCGACCGGGATACCGAGCATGTAGTAGGTCGAGGCGGAGTAAAAATCCACGTTGGCCCGGATCGGTTTCTGTTTCCTGGTCATCTCATCGACGACGATCTCTTCGATGCGATGCGACATGTCGAACCATTTCGTGTCGCCCTGGCGTTTGCCGATCTCTTCGGACATCCGGCGCAAATGCGTGGCGCGCGGGTCTTCGGTGCGATAGACGGCGTGTCCGATGCCCATGATCTTTTCGCCGGCTTCGAGCTTGTCATGGACGAATTTATCAACCTTTTCGGGCGAGCCGATCTTGAGGAGCATCTTCATGACCTGCTCGTTCGCGCCGCCGTGCAGCGGGCCTGACAGCGCGCCGATTGCCGAAGTGATCGCGGCGTACATGTCCGCGAGCGTCCCGGCGGTCACGCGCGCGGCGAAGGTCGAGGCGTTGAACTCGTGGTCGGCATGGAGTATCAACGCTATGTCCAGCGCGCGGGCTTCAACGTCCATCGGCTCTTTGCCGTTGAGCATGTAAAGAAAGTTCGCGGCGTGTGACAGCTCCGGCTTCGGATCGAGCGTCCCCTTGCCGTTGCGGATGCGGTCAATCGCAGCGACCAGCGTCGCAAACCGCGCCGTAAGGCTGAGCGCCCTGCGCCGGTTGGCGTCTAGAGAGTTGTCGCCGCGCTCCGGGTCATAAAACGCGAGCGCCGAGACGGCCGTCCGCAGCGAGTCCATCGGGACAGCGCTCTTGGGGAACGACTTCAACATCGAAACGGCCTCTGCGGGAAGGGCGCGATGGGCGACGAGTAGGGCGTTCAATTCATCAAGCTCGCCGCGCTTCGGAAGGCGCCCGTTCCAGAGCAGAAAGACGACCTCCTCGAAGGTCGAATGCTGAGCCAGATCATGGATGTTGTAACCTCTGTAAGATAGAATGCCTTGTTCTCCGTCAATGAAGCAGATGCTGCTCGGCGCGGCGACCACGTCGCGCAACCCGGCGCCTGCTGTGGATGCTGGATTCGTCATAGTTGATTCATTCCTGTTACGGTTTGGGTTTCGGCGCCGGCAGAACGGTCGCCACTACCTGCGACTCGAACCCGCAGCGGGCATGTGATCCGTCGCAGAATGGTTTGTTATTGCTCTGGCCGCAACGGCAGAGACTAATGGCCGTGCGACCTGCCAGATCGTATTTGTTACCGGCGCCGTCGTATATTTCGATCTCGCCCTCGATCTTGAGCGAGCCGTTGTTGCTTACGGTGATTTTCGTCGCCATAGATTCAATCCTGTCGATATTCCTGTGCTAATGTTGGTCCCCAAAAGCGTCTCGCGTGGCGCGCTTACGCGCCCTTCTTTGAAGCCTTGAGCGGGTTGACCGGGCGCGGCGCGCGTTCCTTGGCCAACTGATCCGCATACGCCTTGCAGTCGTGATTATCGGACTTGTCTTTCATCCATACGTTCACATCAACAGTGTGAGGCAGCATAGCGAAGACCGGAAATTTGTGATTGCATTTCTGACAAAAGATGCTGTAGCGTTTGACTGTCGCCATGATCAAATAACTCCCTATATTGATATTGATAACTTCGTTTTCGTTTTTCTTGAACCCTCGGTTCGCTCATTAGATCGGCGCAGCGCCGGAGGCCGCGCCACTTTCACGCGCACGCAATCGCAAATCGATCTAATTAAACGAAGCGCAAGTAGGAGCAAACCGGATCGCGCATCCCCGCGGGGCTATTTGACGGCGCTATTGCGGGGACTCCAAACTAAAGGCGTAAGTATACACCGGGGTCTAATTCTTGGCCTAGTTCTCTCCCACGTCAACCCATCGCCGCTCAAGGCTTGAGCGCCGCGCGGCGTCGAGGATTTCCTGACAGCGCAGGCCGTCGGCGAAGGTCGCGGCGTGCGCGATCTCCGCGCGGTCCTCGCGCAAAGCTTGAACCGTTTCACGGGCCAGATGATAGAAGGAGCGCGCCCAGATGTTGTTTGGAAGGATTGAAATTTCGAGCGCGCGATCCCCCAAAGTGAGGTCCTCGAATGAGTGGTTGTATCCGAGCGCGCCCGACAGGGACTCTTCGCCGTCGAGCACCAGCGTCCCTTTGCTACCCGCCACACCTATATGATTTTTGCCGCCGCTCGCGAAGAGCGCTGAAAGCGAAACCACGCCGTAAACCTGGCCCGCGCGCCGCCCCTTGTCATGCGGGGTCAGCTTCATCAGGAACGAGCAATAATCGTCGGTCTCGTTCGGCCTCATTTCGCCGCTGACCGGATCCTTGCGTTCGGGAACCATCGTCTCGACCGCTCCGCAGACCGAATCTATCTCGCCGAAGAGCCACCGCACGGCGTCAATCGCGTGCGACCCCAAGGCCCCGAGCAGTCCTCCCCCCGCAGATTTCTGCGACCACCAGTTCCACGGGCGCAGCGCGGAATGGCGAAACCCGGAGGCGATCGTGATGTTGATGTGGTAAAGATCGCCCAGGAATCCGTCGTCAACCAACTCTTTCATCCGCCTCCAGGTCGGATTGAATCGCAACTCGTGATCGATGATCGAAAGCTGGCCGGGGCGCGATTCGGCCAACTCAACCATCTCCCGCGCCTCGGCGGCGTTCATCGCCATCGGCTTTTCGCAGATCACGTGCTTTCCAGCTTCCAGCGCGGCCATAGTGATCGGATGGTGCAAATACGGCGGCGCGGAGACTACGACCAGCGAGACTTCGTCGAGCGCAAGCAGTTCTTCGTAACTTTCGCAGACGTGTCTAATGTTGAATTCGGCAGCCACGCGCTGCGCATTCTCTATTCGTCCGCTGCACACCGCAAGTAGTTCCGCGCCTTCGCATACGCTGAAGGCAGGGGCTTGAGTGTTGCGCGCAAAGCCGGTTCCGATCAAACCGACCCCGATCCTCTCGTCTTTCATCTCAGTTTCACCTTAGTGTCAGCTTGTTGTCTCGCAGAAACCCTATGGAAGCGCATTGTAGCATTCCGATTTCGGAAAGCCGAAGGCCAAACAAATTTTCCGCGCATTTCATTTTTCGCCATTCTACGTTACTTTTCCATTAAGACAGCCGTGCTATAATCGCGCCGTCTTTTTTGCCCTTGATACAAGAGGTTCAATCTCAACGGCAAAAGCTTGACAACAGGACCTGCAAAGGAGCCCCTCTTAAGGAGAATAATTTATGGTAAAGACTGACGACATGAACACCCCGGAGAAACACGAGCCAGATGAATTTTCCCCGCCAGACGGATACACCGCTGGCGAACAGGATGGCGGATCGCGAGGTTATTCACTTCAATTCGATGATGACGACCGCGATTCATGGAATTACGATGATGAATACCGCCGCAAAAAAGACCTCGATGACGAAGAGGAAGATTACCTGAAGGACGAAGACGATATGGACATCGAAGAAGAAGAAGAAATATTTGGCGAGGAACGACCTGCTTGGTCTGTTCGCGAGGAAGAGGAAGAAGAGGTAGAGAAGCCTGCGCCAGCCGTTTCCGGCGTCGCTCCGGCAGCCGCGCCTTTCGCGCCTGAACCTGCGCCGCCGCCGCCGGCCGTCCAACCGCCCGCCGCAAAACCGGCTAAGAAACGGGCTAAGAAGGCTGCAAAACCGGCTAAGAAGGCTGCAAAACCGGCTAAGAAGGCTGCTAAGAAGGCGGCCAAGCCAGCCAAGAAGGCTGCTAAGAAGGTTGCCAAGAAGGCCGCAAAACCGGCCAAGAAGGCCGCTAAGAAGGTCGCAAGCAAACCAGCCAAGAAGGCGGCTAAAAAAGCGCCAGCCAAGAAAGCCGCCAAGGCGGCTAAGAAAGCTGCGAAGAAATCCGCAAAGAAGGCTGCAAAGAAGCGCTAGAGTAAGTCGTGGCCACTGATGAGATCTGATTCCTCGACCAGAGCCGAAATTAAAAGCGGGCTGGCCTGAAGCGCATTAGCCCGCTTTTTATGCCCGCTTTTTACGATTAAAAAGTTCGGCGGCGAGCTTAATGGCTGCGACCATGCTCGAATGATCGGCCCTGCCTTGCCCGGCGATGTCGAACGCTGTGCCATGGTCGACAGAAGTGCGAATGAACGGAAGACCCAGCGTGACATTGACCGCTTCGCCGAATGAAAGGCATTTTACGGGAATCAGACCCTGATCGTGGTAGCACGAGACGACTATGTCGAATTCTCCGCGCGCCGCGCGCAGGAAGACAGTGTCGCCGGAGTGCGGGCCGCTGACATCAATCCCGTCGCGTTCGCGGCATGATTCAATGGCCGGAATCATTTCCGAAGCCTCTTCAAGTCCGAACAGAGTTCCTTCTCCGCCATGCGGATTCAGCGCGGCCACCGCGATCCGCGGACGCTCGATTCCATAAGCCGTCAATTCGCGGTAAACCAGGCGAATCAGGTTCTCAATTTTGGATTTTTTGACATGGCTCGGAACATCGGCGAGGGGCACATGCGTGGTGAGCAGCGCGACGCGCAACATCGGCGTGATGAACGCCATGGCGAAATCATCCGTCCGCGTCAACTGAGCTAGAAACTCCGTGTGACCCGGGAAAGGATATCCCGCCAGGTAGAGCGATTTTTTGTTAATCGGCGCGGTGGCCATCGCGTCCAGTTGATCCGAGAGACAGAGCCGGGATGCGGTTTCAATGAATTGAGCGGCGGCGCGGCCGCACTCCGCCTGCTCACGGCCCATCTCAATCGAGCCGGGAATGTTATTCAGGTTGTAAATAATTGGCGTGTTTTGTTCGAGGGGGATGGGATCACCGGCGTTCACGCAATCGAATCCCCGGCTCAAACCGAAGACCCGGGCCCAATGCGACAAATATTGGGCGTCGCCGATTATAACCGGCGCGCAGGCGGCGAGGACTTCTTCTTCCAGCGTGGCCTTGAGCGTCACCTCAGGGCCGACGCCGGCCGGATCGCCAATTGTGAGGCCGATTCGTGGCTTTGTCCTCACCGCGGAGGAGCTTGTGCCGCTATGCGCCGCCATTCATCTCAGTGCGCGGGTTCGCGCGAATCAGTCGCGGTTTTTCTCGTCCTTATACATATACTTAATGTTATGTTTGAGAACGAGCAGGTTAGGGCCTTCATTACGGTGCAGTTTGATGCTGTTTTTATCGTACCATTCGATTGTGCCACGCAGTTCCTCATTGTCCCGCAACACGAGGACCATCGGCGTGTGAGCGTCCATCTGCTTCTTATAATAGAAGCTCTCAGCGTTGGTCTGCTCGGGCGGAATTTTCTTCTTCTGCCCTATAGGCTGGTGCGGTTGCGGGGGCAGAGATGGAGGAGGCTCAGGGACGATGCGGCGCGCCTGCTGCGCTTGCATCTCTCTCTCTTTTACCTCTGCAAGTGTGGTGCGAATTAATTTCCGATTCACGATCGCTTCTCCTGTGAGTTTTGTTGAAAAGTGAAGGGACAGTCTGACCCTCTGTCCCTGAATAGAGCGACAGTAAGGAGCCGTACGCCCGCCTTATTCAAACGGATTGTCCAACAAGTCAATTTCGCATGTCGTAGCCGGCGCAATTAAATCAACCGCCCATGCGCCAACTATAAAAGCCGATTTAAAGGCCCATCATCAAACTAAGCTGGAGCTGATACAGGCCAAATAGGTATGACAACTTCCCCACGTGAGATCAACGGTGGACTTTGCGGGAATCAGCGATAGCGCTATTTGTTCAAACGCCTCACGATTACTGTTGCTCGTTGATAAAACAATGCTACCTTATGAAATTTGTCAACGCAAGAGGGATGGCAAGGGGGAATCGTAAAATCCTAGTCGGCCTTCTTCCGCATAAAGGTCGGAATTTCAAGATCCGCCTCCGTCCTGAGCGAGATTGAGCCTGGGGAAGGAGGAGCGATTCGGGATTGCGTGCTGTTCAAATTGTTGGGGCCGCCGGCCGCAGTTTGACGGACCGGCATGTTGTGAACCTTCTCGTGTTTTTTAGGGCTATCGAAGCCGGTGGCGATAACGGTGATCTTCATTTCATTCTGCATGCGTTCATCCGTCACCATGCCGGTGATAATATTGGCTTCGGGATCAGCGGCGTCGTGAATGACTCTCATGGCTTCATCGAATTCGAAGAGCGTCAGATCGCCGCCTCCGGTGATGTTGACCAGCACGCCTTTGGCGCCATTGATCGAAGCCTCTTCGAGGAGCGGGCTGGAGATCGCGCGCTGCGTCGCGTCCATGGCGCGGTTTTCGCCGACCGCGTGTCCGGTGCCCATCAGCGCAAAGCCCATGCCCTTCATGATCGCGCGGACGTCGGCGAAATCGACGTTGATAAAGCCGGGGATGGTGATCAGATCGGAGATGCCTTGAACCGCCTGGCGCAGGACGTCGTCGGCCATTTTGAACGCGTCCGAAAGCGACATGTTGCGATCGGCCGCGTGCAACAGCCGTTCGTTCGGAATCGTGATCAAGGTGTCGACCACCGAACGCAGTTCTTCCAGTCCGGCTTCGGCCTGGCGCATGCGATGACGGCCCTCGAAGGGGAAGGGCTTTGTGACAACGGCGACCGTCAACGCGTCGAGTTCGGCCGCAAGGGAGGCGATGATCGGCGCGGCGCCGGTGCCGGTGCCGCCTCCCAAACCGACGGTGACGAAAACCATGTCGGAGTTTTCCAAGACCTCCAAGATTTTCTCTGTGTCTTCGAGCGCGGCGTCGCGCCCGATCTCGGGATTGGCGCCCGCGCCCAGACCTTTGGTGAGCCTTGCGCCGAGTTGCACTCTGACCGGCGCCTGCGACCTTTTGAGCGCCTGAAGATCAGTGTTCGCCACCAGGAACTCGACGCCCTCGATGCGGGCATCGATCATGTGATTTACGGCGTTGCTTCCACCGCCGCCGACACCGATGACTTTGATTCGCGCGCCCGCCTGTGGCGGCTCGTCACCGAAAGTAAAATTCAGCCCTGTGCGATCATCTAATGACATCCTACCTCCTACTGGTTTTTCAGTAGTCTGCTGATTTATCTAGCCGAGGAAACCGCAGACCCCATGTGATTCTGCATTTCAAGTCGGCGCACGCTCCTGTAGCTGTAGCAGGCGGCGGATTTTAACACAAGAGATCGTGACGCCAATAGCTCATTACCGCCTGATTCCGAAAAACGATTTGACCCTCGCCCCGATGGGTTTGGACGCCGCGCGGCGCCATTGATTGCGGGCGCCGGGCGCCCCCAATTCACGTCGCGATCCGTAAAGGATCAATCCGACGGCTGCGGCGAAATTCGGCGAAGCGATTTCGTCGCCCAGTCCCTGGAAGTCGCCCGGGACGCCAAGGCGGACCGGGGCGTTGAAGACGTGCTCGGCGACTTCGATCAACCCGTCGAGCATCGCGCCGCCGCCGGTGAGCACAACGCCGCTGGACAACTGCCGGTCAAAACCCGCCTGCCGGATCTCGTCCTGGGCGTGCGCCAGAATCTCTTCCGCGCGAGGTTCGAGGATGTCGCACAGGATCTGGCGCGAGACCGCGCGCGGCGCGCGCCCGCCGACGCTCGGCACTTCTATCAACTCGGAAGCCTGTTCGGGGTCGAGCAGTGGGCGGTATGCGCAACCGTATTCGCGCTTGATCCTTTCGGCTTCGGGGATCGGCGTGCGCAGCCCGACCGCGATGTCGTTGGTGAAATGGGCGCCGCCCAGCGGAAAGACCGCCGTGTGCCAGACCGAGCCGCGCTGATAGATCGCCAGACTCGTCGTCTCGCCGCCTATGTTGACCATGGCCACGCCGTATTCACGGTCGTCATCGGTCAGCACCGCCTCGGCGGCGGCGAGCTGTGTCATACAGACTCCGGCCACATGCAGTCCGGCGCGATTAACGCTGGAGACGATGTTCTGTTTAGCGGCAACCGGGCTGGTTATGATGTGAACCGAGACCGAGAGCCGCGAGCCGAGCATGCCCAGCGGATCGTCGATGCCGTCCTGATCGTCCACGGTGTACTCCTGCGGAAGAACATCGGCGACTTCGCGGCCTGAAGGAATCGAGATCGCGCATGCGGTGTCGATCACGCGCATGATGTCTTCGTGCGTAATGGCGCGATGCCGCCCGGGTATCGCGATCATGCCGTTGCTGTTCTCTCCCTTGACGCTCGAACCGGCAAGCCCCACGTAAACCTGATTGACCGTCAGCCCCGACATCAGCTCCGCATCTTCGACCGCGCGCTTGATCGCGTCTACAGTAAGGTCTGGCTTGCTGATCACGCCTCTCCGAAGCCCTTTCGAATCGGCGTCGCCGATGCCGACGATTTCGAGCTGGCCGTCGAGCGCCTCCGCGATCACAACGCGCACGCTGCTCGTGCCGATGTCCAAACCTACGATGGGTGAGTTCTGTCTCGCCATTGCTTTTCCTCTTCAGGTGTCAGGTGTCAGGTGTCAGATTGGAGTCTTAAAGATCAATCTTTCACTGAAACCTGGAACCTGAAACCTGAAACCTGATTTCATTCATCCAATCCCACGATCGGGCGTTTGGGGTCGATGACATTCACGTAGTTGATTTTCTCGCTAAGCAGCCGCTCGGCGTCGCCGATTCTGAGCACGTTGAGCGTCTCAAGGTCCTTGCGGCTTATCGCGGCGAGTATGTCGAGCGCCACGTTCAGCCTGGTCCGAAAATCATCGGCGCCGACCAGCACTGCTCCGCGCTTATTGGTGAGCACCAGACGCACGTCAGCGTCTTTGTCAAACCAAATTTCATCGATGTTCGACCACAGCGGCGGCTCGGCCTCAAGCTCCGCCTTCAACCTTTTGTACGTCGTTATCATGCGACCGTTTATCTCTTTCGCGTCATCGCCGCCCTCCGCCAGCCCCTTGATCGGAGGCGGCGTCGGCCCTCTCCGCCAGTTCTTGGCTTCGCCGAACATCACCCCGTCATCATCAACGCAGACGATCAAAGAATCACTGCGGCGGGCCAGCGCGACGGGCTGGCGTTCGATGACGCTCACGCGCAATCTGTCGGGCAACAGCCGGGCGACTTCCACTGCGCGCATCAGCGGATTACTCATAAGCTCCTTGCGAACATCCTCCAGGTCGGCTCTCAGCACGCCGCGCTTCACAGTTGGCTGGCGCCTGACAATCTCCTCCACGTCGCCTGCCGACAGGATCGGGGCGACGTCCGGCTTCGCCCCCGGCCATACGACGTCAACGCCCTTCAGCTCGAAGAACCTCGAGCCGGCGAAGAGTTGGAAGAGAACGACCAGGCCGCCGATGGCCACCAGCGAGAGCAGAATCGAGCCGACCGTGCGGGTCGCCGTCCGCGAAACTTTCTCCTGCCCCACGCTCGAAAACAGCGAGGGCTGCCTGGGATCGCGGCGCCTCGACATCTCTTTCCTCGCCGCTTTCTGCCGCGGGACGGGAGCGGTTGCGCTCCGCTTGGGCGCGCGGGTCTTGGCGGTGCGTCGAGGGCGCGGTTCGTCCTCAGGCTCGCCCTCTTCTTCGACCTCGGAGACCTCATCTTCCTGCTCACCTTCCTCTTCCTCTTCCGGCTCCGGTTCAGCAGGCTCGTCCACCACTTGTCTTTTGCGTTTGCGTCCGCTTGCCATTGCCTCTCATGCGCGACAGTAGTCCGACCCTGAGGGAGGGCGTGGACATACGCCCTCCCTCACGGTCGGACTACTGTCGCCTCTTGATCGCTTCCAGAAATTCTTCCCCGGCCCGCCAGACGTTGCCAGCGCCGAGCGTCAGCGCCAGATCGCCCGGTTCGACGACATCCAGCAAAGCCTGTTTGCCACGCTCGACTCCGCCGATGTAGCGGACGTTCCGATGTCCGAATTTTTCGATCTCCTCGGCCAGCGCTCGCGCGCTGACACCGGGGATCGGGTCTTCGCTCGCGGCGTAAATATCGCACAGCAACACGACGTCGGCGTCGTAAAAAGACCGCGCGAAATCTTCGCGCAGCGCGGCCGTCCGCGTGTAGCGATGCGGCTGGAAGAGCACGACCAGACGACGTCCGCAGTTTTTAGCCGCGGCCAGCGTCGCGCGAATCTCCGTCGGATGGTGGCCGTAATCGTCAACCACCAGGATGCCGTTCTTCTCGCTTTCAATAACGCCCTTGATCTGAAAGCGCCGCTCGGCGCCGCGGAACGCCTCGAGCCCTTCGGCGATGACCGGGAACGAGATCTCCAGATCGAGTCCGACCGCCACCGTCGCCAGCGCGTTGAGCACGTTGTGTTCCCCGGGAACATTGAGTTTAATCCGCCCCAGATCGGCGCCCTTGCGCCGCACGACGAATTCCGATCCGAAATCTTCACGCGAGAGCCTCACGTCGGAGGCCGAAATCTCGGCGTGCGCCCGCATCCCGTAAGTGATCACGCGCCGCGCGATCTGCGGAATGATCAACTGAACGTTCGGGTCGTCCAGGCATATGATCACCGAGCCGTAGAACGGGACCTTGTTGACGAACTGCGTGAAGCAAGAGCGAATCTCTTCGATCCCCGAATAGAAATCGAGGTGTTCGAGATCGATGTTTGTGACGACCGCGATGGTCGGCGAAAGTTTGAGGAAGCTCTTGTCGCTCTCGTCGGCTTCGACGACCATAAAATCGCCGCGGCCCAGTTTGGCGTTGCCGCCGATGGCGCCTACGCGCCCTCCGACGACTATCGTCGGGTCGAATCCGGCGCGGTCCAGCGCAGTCGCCACCATCGAAGTCGTGGTCGTTTTGCCGTGCGACCCGGCGATGGCGATGCCGTACTTCAGCCGCATCAATTCGGCCAGCATCTCGGCGCGCGGGATCACGGGAACCTGGCGACGAACGGCCTCGACGACCTCCGGGTTGTCGGCCCGCACCGCCGTCGAAGTGACGACTACCTGCGCGTCACCGATGTGTTCTCCTTTGTGGCCCTCGAAGATCTTCGCCCCCATCCCTTTCAATCGCTCGGTGATCGGCGACAGCTTCTCGTCGGAGCCGGAGATGTGATAGCCGAGATTGAGCAGAACTTCGGCTATGCCGCTCATCCCGATGCCGCCGATACCCACGAAATGGATGTGTTGATACTTCTTGAACATACACTTTCGGCGGGAGTAGGGAGTGGGGAATGGGGAATGGGGATAGCAACATTCCCCATTCCCCACTCCCTACTCCCTATTTCCCACTCCCTACTATCTTCATCGCCAGATCGACGACTCTCTTCGCCGCGTCCGGGCGCCCCAGGCGCTTGCCGGCTTCGGCCATTCGGCCGAGCTTAGGCGGGTCGTGAACGAGCCATAGCAATTCTTTCGCCAATCGTTCCGGCGTCAACTCGGCCTGCAGGATCATCCGTCCCGCGCCGACGCGTTCGACGGCCTCGGCGTTTTTGCGCTGATGATCGTCGGCGGCGAACGGGAACGGAACCATAATCGCCGGTTTGCCGGCGGCAGCGAGTTCCGCGACGGTGGTAGCTCCGGCGCGACTGATTACCAGATCAGCGGCGGCGAATTCGTCAACCATCTTCTCGATGAAAGGTCTCACCTCAGCCCTCAGGCCCGAAATCTCGTAAGCGTCGCGTACCCGGTAGAAATCGTTTTCACCGGTTTGATGGGTGAACGACACGCGGTCTTTCTCCTCCGCGAGCAGCGGCAGAGCGCCGATCACCGCATCGTTGATCGCGCGCGCGCCCTGGCTTCCGCCGGTGATCAGCACGTGAATCACGCCGCCTGCTTGCTTGACCGGAACGTCGAAAAACTCCGCGCGGACAGGGTTGCCGGTGATCTCGGCCTTCTCGCCAAAAAACTCTCTCGCCTCTTCAAAAGAGATGGCGGCGGCTTTGACGAATCGGGCGAGCACGCGATTGGTGAAGCCCGGCAATGCGTTTTGTTCGGCCACCAGCGTCGGCGTGTCCATCAGCGCGGCCGTCATAACGACCGGGCCTGAAGCGTATCCGCCGACGCCGACCACCACATTCGGCCTGACCTGTTTTATTAAGGAGCGAACATCGAGAAAACCCTTCGGCAGCATCAACAGCGACTTGACGCGGTTGACGAAGCCGACGCGTTTGAGCGCGGCGACCTCGATCAGTTCCAGATTGAATCCCTCGCGCGGAATGATCTTTGTCTCGAGCCCTCTCGGCGTGCCCACGAAAAGGATCTGCGTATCCGCGTCGCGCCGCTTGAACTCCTGCGCGATGGCGATGCCGGGATAAATGTGCCCGCCAGTGCCGCCACCGGCGATAATGACGGAGAGCGGGTGAGCGGGTGAGCGAGGGAGCGAGGGAGCGGGCGAGCGGGCGAGCGGGCGATCAGGCGATCCCGCCTCATTTTCCTCTCTCGACTTTGACGCTTCTCGCTTCAACTCGCTCATCCGCTATTCTCCCTATCGCTCGCTCGCTCCCTCCCTCGCTCTCCAGCTCTCCTGCTCTCCCGCTCAACTCCCTGTTCAGATACGTTCAATAAAATTCCGACCGCCGCCAACACGGCGACCAGCGACGACCCGCCCGCGCTGATAAAAGGCAGCGTGATGCCTTTGGCCGGGACCAGATTCATCGCCACGCTCATGTTGAAGAACGCTTGAATCACGACGCTCGTAGTCAATCCGACGGCGAGGAGCATTCCCAACCTGTCCGGCGCGCGGAATCCGGCGCGCAACCCCCGCCACAAAAAGAATCCGAAGACCAGCGCCAGCGTCATCGCCCCCGTCAATCCCAGCTCTTCGGCGATCACCGAGAAGATAAAATCGGATTGCGGTTCGGGCAGAAACAGCAATTTCTGCTTGCCCTGCCCGAATCCGAGGCCGTTTACGCCGCCCGAACCGATCGCGATCAGCGACTGCAGAATCTGATAGCCCTTGCCCTGCGGATCACGTTCGGGATCGATAAAAGCCAGCACCCGATCCCATCGCCAGACGACTTTAAACACGAGATAGGCGAGCGCGGCTAGGAGCGCCGGCAAGAGTTGGTAGAGGCGCCACATCGGCGCTCCGGCGGCGAACAACATCGTCAGAAAGATAACGCCGAGCATCAAGGTCGCCCCCAGATCGGGCTCTTTCAAAATCAGCACGGAGAGCAACCCCACCACCACGCTGGCCGGCGCGACCGTCGCCCAGAAACTATTCAACTCTCCGTCGCGGTCGCGTTCAGACAAGAACCAGGCCAGGAAAATTACCAACGCGATCTTCGCCAGCTCTGACGGCTGCGCCGAAAAGCCTTTGAAAATTATCCAGCGGTGCGCGTTGTTGACCGTCGGGAACATGAAGACCACCAACAAGAGAAGGGCGCAAACGCCCAGAAACCCATAGACGACCCCCGGCTGCCCCAACGTGTGATAATCAATGCGCCGGACTATGAGCATCACGATGAGTCCCAGCGCCGCCCATCGAATCTGTCCGTATAAAAACGAGTTCGGATTTCTGGTCCCGACCGAAGCGCTGTAAACCATGATCACCCCGAACAACGTCAGGCCAATTGCCGTCGCCGCGAGCCACAAATCCCAGCGAAGCCCTTCGACGGTCCGCAACAGATTTTTACGCTCAGTTTTCGCCATAGTCAGTGGGCAGTGGGCAGTGGGCAGTGGGCAGTGGGTATTCGCGCTCGGAAGGAAGCGACTGCCCACTATTCACTGCCCACTACCCACTGCTCAAGCTCCTCACCGCCTCCTTGAACACTCTGCCTCGATGCTCGTAATTATCGAACATGTCGAAGCTGGCGCATGCCGGGGCGAGCAGCACAATCTCGCCAGGCTTCCCGATCTCCAATCCGATTTTGACCGCCTCCTCCATCGTCGAGGCGCGGCGCATCGGTCGCGTGTTCTGCAAAGCCGCCGCAATCTTGTCCGCCGCCGCCCCGATCAAGATCACGTTCGAGCAGCGGGCGAGCGCCACGGGGGCGAGGGGCGAGTAATCGCCGCCTTTGTCCTTGCCGCCCAGTATCACGTTGACGCCGCCGTCGAAGGCCTCTATGCATTTGATCGCCGCGTCCACGTTGGTCGCTTTTGAATCGTTGTAGAACTTCACGCCGTTGACCTCGGCCACGAACTCCAGCCGGTGCTCGACGCCTTTGAAATTGCGGACGCCGGTCCGCATCGACTCCGGGGAGGCGCCGCACGCGATCCCGATGGCCAGCGCCGACATCACGTTCTCAAGGTTGTGATCGCCGCGGAGCGCGATCTCCTCCCGCGTGATCAGCTCGCATTCGACGCCCGGGGCGCGATGAACTATCGCCGGACCGCGCAGGAAGATCCCCTCCCCGAGTTCGCGCCTGCGGCTGAAAAAGATCGTTCGCGCCCTGGTCAACGACCTCATCTTCGAGACGCGTTCGTCGTCGGCGTTTAAGACGGCGAAATCGTTCGCGGTCTGATTGCGGAAGATGTTGGCCTTCGCCGCCGCGTAATCGTCCATCGAATCGTACCGGTCCAGATGATCGGGCGTGATGTTGATGATCACCGATACGAACAGATGCAACCGCTCGACCGCTTCGAGCTGAAAACTGCTCAGTTCGATCACCGTGAAGCCGTCATCGCGCGACGTCGAGACCAGCGAAATCAACGGCGCGCCGATGTTGCCGCCGACCTGCGTGTGGAGGCCTGCTCCCTCGAGCAGTTCGCCAGCGAGCGTCGTAGTGGTCGTCTTGCCGTTCGATCCCGTAATGCCGATCAGCCGGCCGCGCAGAAAGCGCGCGGCCAATTCGACCTCGCTGATGACCGGCGCGCCCGCCGCGCGAGCGCGCCGGAACGGTTCGAGCGCGAGTGGGACGCCAGGACTGACGACGATCAGGTCCGCTTTTTCAAACAACTCCGGCGGGTGCGACCCGGCCACGACCTCGACTCCCTTCGCGAGCAGACTGTCGACGTCTTTCAATTCGCTTTCGGGTTTCGCGTCGTTGACCACGACGCGCGCGCCGCGCGAGACCAGAAACTCGGCCGCCGCCGCGCCACTGCGCGCCAACCCGACGACTAGAATGTTTTTGCCCTCAACCCGCATCAACAATGAATCAAAAATCCAACGCAAAGGTAAAAGGACAAAGGCTCAAAGATGGCCCAGGGCATTCCTCACAATCGGCTTTTGAACCTTCGAACCTTTGAACCTTCGTGTTTTTCCCATACGCTGAACCGTACCTATTTATCTCAACTTCAAAGTCGAAAGACTCAACAACGCGAACAGAATCGCGACGATCAAAAATCGAAAGACTATCTTCGGCTCGTTCCACCCCAGCAGCTCGAAATGATGATGGAGCGGCGCCATTTTGAAGACGCGCTTGCCGCGCAATTTGAAAGAGCCCACCTGAATCATCACCGACAGCCCTTCGAGCACGAAGACGCCGCCCAGAATCGGCAAGACCAGCTCCTGCTTGATCAAAACGGCGATCGTGCCGAGCGCGCCGCCGATGCCCAGACTGCCGACGTCGCCCATGAAAATTTCCGCCTGCGGCGCGTTGAACCAGAGGAACCCGAGGCTTGCGCCCACCAGCGCGCCGCCGAAAATCGTCACTTCATCAACGCCCGGCGTGTGCGGAATGTCCAGATATCTGGAGAACCTCGCGTCACCGGCCACGTAGACGAAGCCTGTCAGCGCAGAGGCCGCCACAACGGTGACGCTGATCGCCAGGCCGTCCAGCCCGTCGGTCAGGTTGACCGTGTTCGACGTGGCGGTCAGGACGAAAATAATGAACGCCGAATAACCCAACATCGTCAGATCGGGCTGGAGGTTTTTAAAGAACGGCACGTACAACACCGAATTGAATTTGGTCAGAGTGAAAAGCATGGCGCATACCAAGGCCCCGACCAGCAGTTGTCCGGCGATCTTCTGCCTGCCAGTCAAACCAAGGCTGCGCTTCTTGACAATCTTGATGTAGTCGTCGGCGAAGCCTATCGCGCCGCAGCCGATCATCCCCAGCAAGGCTATCCACAACAACCAACTCTTGAGGTCTCCCCAGAGCAGAGTCGAAATGAAGACCGAGCCGATGATCATCACTCCGCCCATCGTCGGAGTGCCGCGTTTGGCCTGGTGAGAGGCCGGACCTTCCTCACGAATCTCCTGACCGAATTTGAATTCGGTCAGTTTGCGGATCACCAGCGGCCCGAAAATCAGACTCAGCGCCAACGCGGTGATCGCCGCATAAGCCGTGCGGAACGTGACGTATTGAAAAACATTCAGCGCCTTCAGCAGGGGCAATTGCGAAGCGTATTTTCGGAAGAGCGCTTCATAAAAAATGTAATAGAACATTCACTCTGACGCTTTCCTTCACTCCATTTTAAGTTTTCGACGAGCCGAATGCGGCTTTCAATCTTTCAACCACTATCTCCATCCGCACCCCGCGCGAACCTTTGACCAGGATCACATCGCCTGGGACGGCGCCAGCGACCAACATCTCCGCGGCCTCTTCAGGCGTCTCACAAAAACTCGTCAGCCTCGCCGCGCTTCCCGAAGTTTCGACCGCTCCGGCGACCAGTTCGCTCGCCAAACCGCGCACGCCGATCAAAACATCAATTCCCATGGCGGCGATCTCGCGTCCGCACTTGCGGTGGAGATCCGGCCCGTGATCCCCGAGTTCGAGCATCTCGCCCGCGACGACCACGCGGCGTCCGGAGGCGACGGAGTTGGCGACGTCGAGCATCGCGCGAACCGATTGCAGCAGCGCCTGCGGATTCGAGTTGTACGAATCATCGATTACCGTGACGCCGTTCGCAAAGCGGATCAATTCGCCTCGCATTTTCGACGGCTCCGACGTGGCGAGCCTTGAGGCGATCTGTTCGGGCGCGAAGCCGAAGTAGCTCGCGACCGCGGCCGCCGCGAGCGCATTGTACACATTGTGGCGGCCGATCAGCGGCATTTTGACCTCGGCATCTCCATCCGGCGTTTGCAAAATGAAGCGCGAGCCGCCCCCGGGCGCTACGGCGATTTCGCGCGCCGTCACGCTGGCGCTCGCCGATACGCCGAAGCTGATGACCGCGATGTCGTCGCGGCGTTCACGCATTCCGATCACCAACGGGTCATCGGCGTTCAAAACCGCCGCGCCTCCCTGTTTCACGCCGTCGACCATCTCGGCCTTGGCGCGCGCTATGCGCTCTTGCGAGCCGAAGAATTCGATGTGCGCTGTCCCGACGTTGCCGACGACGCCGACTTCGGGCGCCGCGATCGAGACCAGGCGCGCGATCTCGCCGAACGAACTCATCCCCATCTCGAGAACGGCGAAATCGTAATTGGACGGCTTCGCCCCTTCGATGATCATCCGCGCGAGGACCAGCGGCAGCCCGTAACCGGTGTTCAAATTGCCCGACGATTTCAGAACGTTTCCCCCCGCGCCCAAACAATGCGCGATCAGATCCTTCATCGTCGTCTTGCCCGCGCTGGCGGTGACCCCGACGACAGGGCGATGCCACTCGGCGACCACGCGGCGGGCGAGTCCCTGAAACGCGCAGACCGTGTTTTCGACGAAGAGCAGCCTGCCGGCGTAATCGCCGAGGTCGGCCGCGAACGGCAGTCTGTGATGAACCACCATCGCGGCGCAGGCCCCTTTTTCAAAGACTTCCCGAACGAACTGATGCCCGTCGACGCGTTCGCCGGGGATCGCGACGAACAGTTCTCCCGCCTTGATTGCGCGAGAATCTAGCGCGAAGCCGGCGGGTTCGGTCTCCGCCAGCCTCTCGTTCAACATGTGGCTCGCGCCTGATATTCGAGCGATCTCGCTTAACTTCACTTTTCAAACCCAAACGCCTGAACGGAAAAATCGCCTAGTCGCCCCGTCCCTCTTTCTCTATGTCTCTATGGCGAATTAGCCGCCGTTCTTCTTAGCCCCGCCGTTTCTCAACCTTTTCCTTTCATCCAACGCCTCGCGCGCGACTTCGCGGTCGTCGAAATGAATCTTGCCCGTCGGCAGAATCTGATAAGTCTCATGGCCTTTGCCGGCAATCAGGATCACATCACCCGGCCTCGCTTGCAAGATCGCGCGGAAGATCGCTTCGCGGCGGTCGACCATCAGGTCGTAATTCTCGCCGACGCGGGCAAGCCCGACTCGGATGTCGTTAAGGATCAGCAGCGGGTCTTCGCTGCGCGGGTTGTCGGATGTGGCGATCACGAAGTCGCTCAATCGCGCGGCCTCTTCGCCCATCAGCGGGCGTTTGGCGCGGTCACGGTCGCCGCCGCAGCCGAAGACGGTGATCACGCGACCCTTCGGCCGGCAGGCGCCCTGATTGGCCTGCGCGTCACGCACCGTCCGCAGCGTGCCTGCCAGGGCGTCCGGCGTGTGCGCGTAATCGACGATGACAGTGACGTCCTCTCCGTTATAACCATTATGGCCATTATGGCCGTTCGTGGTCACGCGCTCGAACCTGCCCGGCACGCCGCGACACTCGTTAACGCCGCGCGCGATCGTCTCGCAATCGAAGCCAAGCGCGAGTCCGACGCCGATCGCGCAGAGTATATTGTAGGCGTGCGGGCGTCCGACCAGCGACGAATTGACCCGGACCGGGCCGGCCGGCGTACGCGCGACGAAATGCAGTCCGTCGAGTCCGAAGTTGCGGGCCTCGGTGGCGATGTCGGCCTTGGCGTCGAGCGCGTAGGTCAGGACCGTTTCTCCACATAAGGCTTTCAGTTCGGCGCCGCGCGGGTCGTCTAGGTTGATGATCGAGCGGGCCGGTCGTTTCCCGATTGAACCGTCAAAGAGCTTCCGTTTCGCGGCGAAATAAGCCTCCATCGAATTGTGAAAATCCAGATGGTCCTGCGTAAGGTTGGTGAAGGCCGCAGCCGCGAACTCGAGCTCGTCAGCCCGTCGCATGTCGAGCGCGATCGAAGAAACCTCCATCACTGCGTGAGTCACGCCCGCTTCGGCCGCGCGCCGCAGGAAATCCTGAAGTTCGGAGGCCTCCGGCGTGGTGAACTCGGCGTCCATCCGCTCGTCCCCGATGCGGTAACTGATCGTGCCCATCATCGCCGATTTCTTTCCGGCGGCTGTGAAGATGGATTCGACCAGGTGCGCCGTGGTCGTCTTCCCGTTCGTGCCTGTGATCCCCGCGAGCGCAAGCTTGCGCGACGGATGATCGTGAACCATCGCGGCGGCTTTCGCCAACGCCCGTCGCGCGTCGACCACACGCATCCAAACAATCGAGTCGACAGTCGGCAGATCGGCCGGCCGCGGCCGTTCGGAGACAACCGCAATCGCCCCGCGCTTCGCCGCCTCCGCGACAAACTGGTTTCCATCGACACGCGCGCCAGGCGTCGCGACGAATATGCCCCCCGGCGTCACCCGGCGCGAATCATGCGTGACGATCGAACTCGATGCGTCAATCATGGCGTCCTGATTCGCGCCATCGGGCAGCGCGTCAATGTAGCCCGCTATGTCACGAAGTGTAGGCATAATTATTGAAACTCCACTTTGCACTTTTCGCCCGCCCGGACCTTCGCGCCCGCAGCCGGGAACTGGCGAAAGGCCAATCCCGACCCATGCAGACTGATCACCAGATTCATCTGCGCGCAGGCTTGGGTCACCGCGCGCACTCCGCGGCCGCGGAAATCCGGCATCACAAAGACCGGCCCCGAATCGAGGATCGAGGGTCGAGAATCGAGGATCGGAGATTGAAGATTGTTCACGGCGTCGATCTTTGTTTCTCGACCCTCGATCCCCGAACCTCGATCCTCTCCGTCTTCCGATTCGTACTCTTTCGACAACGCGGCCAGTGAGTCGCGGAACGCCTCGTCGTCGGGCGGGATGACGTAATCGCCCAACGCGGCTTCGGCGATCAGGTTGAAGACAGGCGCGGCGACGCTCCCGCCCATGTGACTCCCCTCCGGCTCGTCGATCATCACAATGATAGCCAGGCGCGGGTCGGCGGCCGGAATGAATCCCGCGAACGACGGCATATATTTCGTCTGCGACATCCTTTTGTTCTCGACCTTTTGCGGGGTGCCCGTCTTGCCCGCCACGGAGTATCCCGCCAGATTGATCGCATGGCGCGCGGTGCCGTGCGTCACCACGCGCTCCATAATCCTGACCATCATTTGCGCGGTCCTCTCGCTGACGACCTGTCGCGTTTCGACTTTCGGCTCGTATAGCGCGCGCCCGTCCTGGGCCACGACCTTCTTGACGACATGGGGTTTGATCCACATGCCGCGATTGGCGATCGCGCCGACCGCGGCGACGATCTGCAGCAGCGTGACCGAAACCTCCTGGCCGATGGCGACCGAGCCGATAGAATCGATGCGCCAGTCTTCGAGCGGATTGACGATGCCCCGCGATTCGCCCGGCAATTCGATACCGGTCTTCCGTCCGAAGCCAAACCGCGAGATGTATTCGAAGAATTTCTCCCTGCCGAGTCTCATGGCGACGCGGATCGCGCCGCCGTTCGACGATTTGGCGAACGCGTCTTCGACCGTCAATGCGCCGTAGGCGTGCGTGTCGCGTATGACGCGCTTGCCGATGGTGATCTGTCCGCCTCCGCAATTGATCATGTCGTCCGGCTCGAACAACCCCTCTTCAAACGCGGCCGCGTAGGTCACGATCTTGAAGATCGAGCCAGGTTCGTAAGGCCAACCGATCGCGCGATTGGCGCGCGACGAGTCGGTCGCGCCTTCGGGACGCTCGTTGGGATTGAAGGTCGGGACGTTGGCGAGCGCAAGTATCTCGCCGGTCTTCGGATCCATGACGATCGCGCCGGCGCCTTTCGCGCGCGTCATCCGCACGGCCTCGTCGAGCAACACCTCGACCTTATGCTGCAAGATCGCGTCAATCGTCAGGACGACCTGCGCGCCGTTCATCGCCGGCGTCTCGCTCCGGTTGTAGGTTTGTCCCGAAGCGTCTCTGTCGAACGCGATCTCGCCCGCCTTCCCGCTCAGCAGGTCGTCGTACTTCTGCTCGACGCCGGCCAGCCCGTTGTCGTAAGAGTCGACAAAACCGATAACGCTCGCGGCCAATGAGTTGTTGGGATAGAACCGCTGACTCTCTTTTTGAATCGCAATTCCGCGCAGATTGTTTTTGGCGACCGCCTCGTTGACGGCCTGAGAAACCTGAGGATCGAGTTTGCGCTTGAGCCAGAGGAAACTCGTATCCCCGGTCAGCCTCTTCAATAGTTCGGATTGATCAAAGCCGAGCAGGGGAGAGAGCGCGCGGGCGGCCTTCTCGCGATCGGCGCCCTCCTTGAGTTGCTTCAGATCGACATAGACCGAATCGGCGACGGCGCTGACGGCAAGCTCGCGTTCGTCGCGGTCCACTATCGGGCCGCGCGTGGCGACTATCTTGACCTCCCTCCGCTGATTGAGCGCGGCGCGCTCCGCGTAATGGTCATGTCGCGCCACCTGCAGCCAGGCCAGACGCCCCATAATCACAAACATCCAGACGCATAGAGCCGCGCATATCCAGAGCGCGCGGCGGCCGGCGTCAGCCGGTTGTCCAATCGGCCGGCGGACCCGTTGTCGAGATTTACGCTGTCTGGTCCGTTCCATCTTCATGGGAGCCCTCTGTAAGAGGATCGAGGATCGAGCATTGATATTCGACGCGATATTCTATCTTCTATCCTCCATCCTTAATCTTCCGTCCTCTTCTTCCTCGTCTTCGCGGTATTCGCCCTCGCCTTGTTCGCCGCGCTCTCGCGTTTCGCCGCATTCAATTTTACGACATTCACGACCTTCGCGGCTCTTCCGGTCTTTACGGTCTTCACAAGCTTCGGCGCCTTCGCCTGTGAACCGGATCCGACCGGTCGCTTGATCGAGCGATAGCCGTCTCGGACATCGAGCGTCAGACGGTTGTTTTGATCCACCTGAGGCGCTCTGACAGGCGGCACAAAAACAGTCCTCTGGACCGATGCGGCGCCCCGGGCCGACTCCCTGTCCAGCCTGATTTGGTCGAGGCCGTTCCACCTGCCCGCGCGCTCGCTCTCGCTGGCGCTCAGAGCGCGCTGTTGATCGAGCGTCAGAAATTTCTGCCGCCTGGCGTAGTCATCGAGTTTCATCTTGAGCTGTTCTTCGGCCTGTGCGATTTTGTAGGCGTTGATCTGCGAGCGCAAGGCGAAAACAAAACCTGCGGCGAGCGCCATTCCGATCAAGATCATCAGCCACATCACTCTCGATCCGCGCCCTTCGCTCCGACGCCGGTCGCCCGCTCGGCTTGAAATCCGCCTTGAATTCGGGCGAAGTTGAGTACGGCGCGGACTGGGAACACCCGCCCTTACGCTGAACGCCTTTGATGTCGCCGGATTTTTCGACCGGCCCTGGCGTTTGGCTACGGCGCCATTGCGGACTCCAGGCAGGTATCGCGGTGTTCTCATTTCCCACACTCCTCTGGATAAACGGCGAATAGCGCCGCGATTTTTTTACCCTTTGTTGATACGCGACTCTTCAGATAGAGTCTGACTTACTTATTGACCGTGGGGACTAAACTATCGCATTGTCAGCGCCGATGGCTGTTCCGGGACACCATCAAATCTTCCGACAGGCGCGCAACTTCGCGCTGCGAGAGCGCGGGTTATCAGCGATTTCACCAGCGCCTGGCTGAATGGCTTTGCGCGTGAGTATCTCCAC
>DASTMP010000093.1:0-31723 GCA_035714085.1 Blastocatellia bacterium | reverse complement strand
TTAAGGCCAAGCAGGCGGCAGTCTGAGATCAAACTGCGCGGCGCCGCCAATTGAAAATCAATTGAGACAGCCGCCATTTGGCGGTTTTAGGAAAAGTTTGCCCCCCGCCGCCGGAGGCGGCGGGGGGCTTCTGAGGAGAATTGAGATGACGCGAAGAAGAACACTTGCGTGTTTTCTGCTGTTGCTTTCGAGCGCCGCCGCTCTGGCTCAGACAAAACCGCCAGGCAAGACGACGAACGATCCCGACAAAAAGGAATGGATTCAGCTTTTCAACGGCAAAGATCTCAAGGATTGGTTGCCCAAGATCACCGGCTACGACCTGAACGACAATTTCGGAAACACCTTCCGCGTCGAGAACGGCGTGATGAAGGTCGGCTACGAGAAGTACGATAAATTCGACAACCGCTTCGGCCATATCTTCTACCGCGAAAAGTTCTCTCACTACGTCATCGCCGTCGAGTACCGCTTTGTCGGCGACCAGGCGAAAGAAGGCCCCAACTGGGCCACGCGCAACAGCGGGATCATGGTGCATTGCCAGTCGCCGCAGAGCATGGGCAAGAACCAGGACTTCCCGATCTCGATCGAGGTCCAGTTGCTGGGCGGTTTGGGCAAAGGCCCGCGCCCGACCGCCAACCTCTGCACTCCGGGCACCAACGTCGTCATGAACGGCCAGCTCTTCACCACCCATTGCATCAACTCAACCGCGAAAACCTACGACGGCGACCAGTGGGTCCGAGTCGAGGCCGAAGTCCTTGGCGCCGAGGGAATCAAACACATCATTGACGGCCAGACCGTGCTCTCTTACGAGAAGCCCCAGATCGGCGGCGGCGCGGTCAATGGCTATGACCCGGAGGTGAAGAAGGACGGAACGCTGCTCGGCGAGGGCTATATCTCGCTGCAAAGCGAGAGCCACCCCGTCGAATTCCGCAAAGTGGAGCTGCTCAATCTGGTCGGGTGCATGGATCAGAAGGCGTCGAATTACAAGTCGTATTTCGTCAAGGCCGACAATTCAAAATGCCAATACGCCAAATGAAGGTTATCTTCTTTGACGCCGTCGGAACGCTGATCGAAACTCGCGCCAGCGTGGGCGAAATATACAGCCGCGTGGCGCGCGAGTTCGGCTTTGAAGCCGAGCCTCGAATTCTGCAACAAAACTTCGCGCATTCATTTCGACTCCAGCCGCCGCTGGCTTTTCCCGCCGGGACGCCTGAGGCGGCGTTGGCTGCGCTTGAGAAAGGCTGGTGGCGCAATCTCGTTGATGCGGTCTTCACCGATCTCGGCTCGTTTCCGCTGTTCGATCAATTCTTTGACGAAATCTTCGAGCGGTTTCGTGGGCGGGATTTCTGGCGAGTTTACGACGATGTCGCGCCGGCGCTCGAGGAACTGAAACGCCGTGGACTGAAATTGGGCGTCATTTCCAACTTCGATTCGCGTTTGTATGACGTGTTGAGGGCTTGCAGTCTCGATCATTTCTTCGATTCCGTTCACGTCTCGACGCGGGTTGGCGCGGCCAAACCGGATCCGGCAATCTTTCAATCCGCGTTGAGTTATCACGCGGTCGAGCCGCGGCGGGCCTGGCACATCGGCGACAGCTTTCGAGAAGACGTCGAAGGGGCAATGGCGGCCGGGGTCAATGCGGTCCTGCTTGACCGCGATGATCGCTTTGCCGAGAATGCGCCGGCGCCTCGAATCACCACTCTCGAACAAATAGACGCCTTAAACATCTAACAACACCAGGGAGAAAAATCATGCGACGCTCAATCGCCGCCCTTTTGGCGTTGCTCTGCGCAATGCCGATCTTCGCGCAAAACAGAAACGAAGCTCAAACCATAGCCGCTAAAACCGCCGGCCTGCAGAAGATCGACGGTTATGTCCCGCTCTATTGGGACGCGGCCGCGGGCAAGATGTGGATGGAGATCACGCGGTTCAATACAGAGCTGCTCTATCAGGTCACGCTGCCGGCGGGCGTCGGGTCGAATCCCATCGGACTTGATCGCGGACAGCTCGGCGGGACTTACGTTGTTTACTTCGAGCGCGTGGGCCCGAAGGTGTTGATGATCCAGCCAAATTATCGCTATCGCGCTTTGAGCGAAGACGAGGCTGAACGGCGCGCCGTGGCCGATTCGTTCGCGCGTTCGGTGATCTGGGGGTTCAAGGTCGAAGCGGCTGAAGGCGACCGAGTCCTTGTGGACGCGACGGCCTTCTTCCTGCGCGACGCGCACGGCGTGGCCGAGAAGTTGCGCGAGAGCCGCCAGGGCAATTACCGCTTTGATGAATCGCGCAGCGCGTTCCATCTGCCGCGCACTAAAGGCTTTCCGAATAATACCGAGGTCGAGACCATCATCACGCTCGCCGGCGATGAGCCCGGCGCATTGCTTCGCGGCGTCACGCCGACCGCGGGTTCGGTCACTGTCCGCCAGCATCATTCGTTCGTCGAATTGCCTGACCTAGGTTACAAACCGCGCGCCTACGATCCACGTGTCAGCGCAATGCCGATGATGTTTTACGATTACGCCTCGCCGTTCAACGAGCCGGTTGAAAAGCGCTGGATCAGACGCCACCGGTTGCAGAAGAAGGACCCGAACGCCGCGATCAGCGAGGTCATCAAACCGATTGTCTATTACGTTGACAACGGCGCGCCGGAGCCGATCCGCAGCGCGCTCCTTGAAGGCGCGTCGTGGTGGGCGCAGGCGTTTGAGGCAGCCGGGTTCAAGAACGCATTTCAGGTCAAAGTCCTGCCGCCAGACGCCGATCCGATGGACGTGCGATACAACATGATCAACTGGGTACACCGCTCGACTCGCGGGTGGTCTTACGGCTCTTCGATCACCGATCCGCGTACGGGCGAGATCATCAAGGGCAACGTCACGCTCGGAAGCTTGCGCATCCGCCAGGACGTGCTGCTGGGCACGGGAATGATCCCGCCTCTCACGGCGGAAGGCCCGCGCGGCGGGATGCCCGCGGGAGAAGATTATTGCGAGGCTGGCGATTCGCCGGAGACTGACTATCTGGCCATCGCCTCGACGGGCGATCCGGCGACCGATTCGGCGGCGATGGCTCTGGCCCGGATCCGGCAACTTTCGGCGCACGAGGTCGGCCACACGCTCGGCTTTTCGCATAACTTCGCCGCGTCGAGCTATGGGCGCGCGTCCGTGATGGACTATCCCGCGCCATTCGTCGAGATCAAAGACGGCAAGCTAGATCTCTCGAACGCCTACGCCGTCGGCATCGGCGAGTACGACAAGTTTGCCGTGAAGTTCGCTTACGCCGAATTCGCGCCGGGCGCCGATCAGAAGGCCGAGCTTGAAAAGATCGTCGAGAAGGGAATCGCCGATGGAATGTTGTTCATTGACGATGGCGACGCGCGAGGGGTCGGGACGGCGCATCCGCTGGCGAGCGTATGGGACAACGGCGCTGACGCGGTTGCGACGCTGCGTCATGAGATGGAGGTGCGGCGCATCGGGTTGAAAAACTTCGGCCTGAACAGCATCTCTACCGGGCAGCCGATGTCGGCGCTCGAAGCGAAGCTGCTGCCGTTGTATCTGCATCACCGTTATCAACTCGTGGCGGCGGCGAAATCGGTCGGCGGCTTGTATTTCACTTACGCGGTCAAGACCGCGAACGGTCCAAGCCCGGCGAAGTTCCGCGAGATCGTTCCAGCCGCCCGCCAGCGCGAGGCTTTGAAAGCCATCCTCGACACCATCAAGGTCGAAGAGTTGGCCATTCCGCAACACGTCCTCGAACTGATCCCGCCGGTGGCGACGGGGTTTGAAGGCGGCGCGACGGAATACTTCAGCCGCCGAACCGATCCGGCCTTCGATCCGCTGGGCGCCGCGACGATAGCCGCCGACCTGGCGCTCGGCGCGCTGCTCGACCCGAATCGCGCCGCGCGGATGATCGATTTCCACGCCCAAAGCGCGGCCAATCCCGACTTCAATGAGGCGCTCGACGCGATCATCGCAGCGACGTGGAAGACGCCCGCGACGCAGAACGCCTACCACCGGGCCATCCAGCGCTCCGTGCAGAGCCTGACCGCGCAGCGTTTGATGGGCCTGGCGGGCAATGAAAACGCGTCGCCGCTCGTGCGCGCGGAAGCTACAGCAGCCTTGCGAAGTTTGAACGCGACGCTCAAAGCCACGGCCAGCTCAGACGCGCATCGGCGCGCGACGCATGACGACATTGAACGCTTCTTGAACCGCCCTGAGGCCGTCAGACAGGCGACCAGACCGTTGCCGACGCCGCCTGGCGATCCGATCGGCAGTAATCAGTAGCGAACGAACGGAGCAATTCAAGAATGAAGCTTACGATCAGAACTTTCATTTTTGGCAACCCTCAAGATGAGCTTTATAGGCGGCAGATAATGATAAAATGATGGCGCCCTGTGGCTATGTTCCGCAGGATTAAAGGAGCGGGCAAAGATGACAAAGCTGAATACGGAAACAATTGGCGGAGAACCATATAAGTACTATCCGTTAGGCAAACATGTCGTTCGCGCCATAGGCATATGTGGTGGCCGACCGACTTTCAAATACACCAGGATTGAAATCACCGGCGCTCTTGAAAGACTGGCCGCCGGTGAGAGCTTGGATGAGATTGTGACAGGCTACAAGGGACGTGTCTCGCGCGAAGCGATTCTTGAAGCGGGACAAATAGTCACAGAACAGTTAACGAGCGAACTTTACGAAAGGTCTCAATCTAATCTATTACCGCCACGCGGTGAGTTTCACGGCCTTGCGCGCCGAGGGCCACCAGCGAATAACGAACGAAACGCCGCCGCGCCCGAAGATGCGCAGCACGACGCAGCTCCAGCGGTTATTAGCGCTCGGCGGTTCGATCACGCCGACGCGGTCGCGATAAGCGCGGGGAACTTCGACCGTGCCTGGCACACCTGGCAACTCGATCGTGATTTCGCGTTCGGAGTCGACGCGCCCGCTCCATTGATACAGCTTCGGCCCGATCCTATCGGAATCATCGTGGTCTCGATCTCCGCCGTTTCGATCGTTCTCGTCTCGATTCGGGGGATCGGGCAGGCGGCGTCGATTGAGCGCGTCGTTGTTACGTCTGCGGCTCGGAGAGTAATCGTAGTTGCGATCCGATTCGCGATTCATATCGCCGCTCTGACCCAAATTCGAGTCGTTGGTCGCGGAGTCGTTCTCGCGTCGCGCGCCGCCGTCGCGTTCTTTGCCAGGCCCTTGTGAGAGATCAGGCTCGCTCTCCGGTTGCGGAGATCGCTTGATGGCGATGTCCGGCGATGGCGCGGGCGGCATTTGGGGTTGCGCTCTCGGCGGGATCGGAGCCGGAACCGGCGACGGCGTCGGAGGAGTCGCCATCTTCGCCAAGGCTTTGTTATTGGGCGGCGCTGAATTCGCCGCTTGAGTTTGTCGGGTGGAATCAGGCGTCGCTTGAGTTTGTCGGGTGGAACCCGGCGTCGCTTGAGTTTGTTGAGTGGAACCCGGCGCCGCTTGAGCGCCCGGCGTCGAAGCGACGCTGGGGTTGTTGTTCTGCGATGACGCGCTCGCCGCCAGTTCCAGCGAATCGGGGTCGCTGCCGATAGCGGGAGAGGCTTCGGGCGATGGCGACGCCACTGCGACGGCGTTCACCACCGCGTCAGCGGCTTTGCGCCCCGACGAGGCTGAAGGCCAACCGAAGAGAGCCGCGGTGATGACGGCGATCAACGCCGCCGCCGCCGCGACGATGAATCTTCTCCGCCGCCTTTTGACGAGCCTCAATTCCGATTCGGCTGTCTCGCCATTTTCGTCGGGATCAACAGAATTCGCGACCCCGTCTCTCATGTCGTATTGATCTTCTGCCTCCGGAATTGTAACAGCCAGCGGTATGAATATCTGATGTGATGACGTTCGTAACTCTTCGCTCAACTTCTTGGCGCTCTGCTGCCGGTCAGCGGGGTTCTTGGCCAACGCCCGCAGGATCGTCTGTTCCAGGGCGATAGAGATCGCTGGATTGATAGAACGTGGAGGCTTCGGTTCGGATTGAATTTGTTTCAGCGCGACCTCGGTCGGCGTACGCCCGGTGAACGGCCGATGGCCCGTGACCATTTCGTAAAGCACTACCCCCAACGAGTAGATGTCGCTGCGGTTGTCTACATGGTGGCTGGCGCATTGTTCGGGCGAAGCGTAAGCGACCGTCCCGGCGAGCGTCGAATGCTGCGTGAACGGTGGCGCTCCTGGAGGCTGCGGAAATTTGGCGATGCCGAAATCGATCAATTTTATTGCAGACTCTTTTATTGCGGATTGCGGATTGAGGACTGCGGACTCGCTGACTGCGTGTGGATTTTCGTCAGGCGACGCCTGGTTTCGATTTTCATTCTCAAGCGATATCGCTATCTTCGTCTGGTCGTTTGACAATTGCGAATCCGCCATCCGCCATCCGCCATCCGCCATCGAAGAATCCGCAATCATAATGTTTCTCGGATTGATGTCGCGATGCACGATGCCGAGCGAATGCACTTCGATGAGCGCAGAGGCGACTTCGAGCGCGACGGCGACCGCCCTCGACGGTTCGATGGCTCCGTTGTAGTCCATCTCGTCGCGCAGAGTGCGCCCGCGTAGAAACTCCATCACCACATACCGCAGATCGTCGTTAATCATGCCGGTTCCGGCGAAACGCACGATGTTCGGGTGGTCGATCATGGCGAGCGTCTCGGCCTCGCGTCGCATTCGTTCGAGCATCTCGTCCCAGTAGTCACGCGCCCGGCCCGCGTCAAGGGCATAGTTCATAGCGCGCAGGACCATCTGAGCCGGATCGCTGATCTTGATCGCGACGACGCTGTCGGTCTCCAGATCGGTCGCGGCGAAGATCGTCGAAAGCCCTCCCTGGCCGAGGCGGCGGTAGACGCGATAACGCCCGTCGATTGTCAGGTTGATCAATTCATCGAAATTCGGCTCGTGGGCTTGAGCGCAATGAGGACAAAAGACAGCAAATACCGGAAGTTCACCCGAACAGCGCGAGCACAGATTCATAACTCTACTCCCTCTGGTCGTAAAGTTGCAGGAATGGGGATTTCAAAAAGGGTGGGCAGAGTATAGGTGAAAAGGGGAGTAAGCGCCAGACGGGATTGCGGATTGCGGATTGCGGATTGCGGATTTCATAATGACTAATCGTGATTCGAGCTCACAGGGTAACGACGTATCAAATCATTGAATCGAATGAAATCATCCCTTGCCAACTCTCTTCAATATGCAGTCAGCAATCCGCAATCCCACTACTTCTTCCCGCCATGCATTTGGGAGTCAATCGAAGCTGTACCCCCGCCGTGAACCAGAAGGGCCGCCGCCATGCCAAGCAGCGCCAGTGGATATTCAAAGCCGCCGGAGTTTATAAAAAAACCGGACTTCCAATGCACGCCGGCGATCGCTGTGAGCATCACACAGCCGATGAAGAACGCCCCGACTCGCGTATACAACCCGATCATCACCATCGCCCCGCCGACCAACTCCGAAATGGCCGCCGCGCCCATCCAAAACCATGACGGGCGCATCTCGGGGAACGGCGCGACTTGATTGATCCACTGGTTGAAACCCGGCCCACCCCACCAGCCGAAAACTTTCTGCGTGCCGTGAGCGAACATGATGGTTCCCAGGACGAGACGTATTACCAGCATCGCCCAGTTATCTGATGTCTTGACCAAACCACCTGCCATTTTGAACTCCTCCGAAAAAGCGCCAGGAGTCCAGTCTTTAGGCTGCGAGAGTTCAGCGGCCTAAAGGCTGGACTCCATCCGCCCTTTCATTCGTTTCAGCCCCCGCGGGGCGAAGTGTCTATTGTATGTAAATGAAATCCGTGGAGACAGTTCGTGTTTCAATTCGAACCATCGCGGCGGATTTTAGCGGATTGCTTCGTAGAAGTCAGCGCACTCAGTGTTTCAAGTGAGCGGATAATTCGCACGATTAGCGAACGGTTAACAGTTATCCCACCTGTTAAGTATCAGTATAGTTACTTGATTGCGCCTCTATTCAGCTATAAAGTCATCAAATAAGGCTCCCATCCAAAAGGCTCCCATCCAAAGCGTCCCTAAATCTCACTTGACGTTTGAAGCGGCTCCTTTATCTCGCCTGGTCACAGGACTTGGGCGCCACAAGCGGGATAGCAAATAGAAATTCGAAGATAAATAAAGAAAGGGGAATATTGTGTTTCAAATACGGTTTCGTCCGTCCTGGGCTCTGTTCCTTATAGTGATTGCGGTTCAGGCGCTGTTATTGTCGTCGTCCGCGTCATCAGCATCGTCCGCATCATCTGCGCCATCAGTAGCAGCAATCGTCGCGCCACAGGTCCCGGCCTGGGCGCCGAACACGGCTTATGCGGTAGGCGCGCAAGTCACCTATCAGGGCGTCTTGTATCAGTGCCGGCAGGCGCATACTTCAATAGTGACCTGGGAGCCACCTAATACGCCTGCGCTCTGGCTCGTGGTAACGGGAGGTGGAGGAGATACGCAAGCGCCATCCGCCCCCACGAACTTGCGTGTAACCGGCGTAACGGCATCGAGCGTGTCGCTCGCCTGGAACGCGTCCACTGATAATGTAGGTGTGAGTGGGTATGACCTGTTGCGCGATGGCGCGGTAATCGGCGCTGGCGCCGCGACCAGCTTTACAGTGACCGGCCTCGCATCCGACACGAATTTCACGTTCACTGTGCGGGCAAGGGATGCGGCGGGCAATGTGTCCGGTGCGAGCAATCAGGTCACGGCCAGGACGCAGCCGAGCGCCGATACGCAGGCGCCGACGGCCCCAGCCAACCTGCGGGCGTCAATGATCACCTCGACGAGCGTCACGCTCGAGTGGGACGCATCCATGGATAATGTGGGAGTAGTCCAATATGCGGTGTTACAAAACGGCGTGTCCATCGGCGGCGGCTCTGTGACCAATCTGACGGTAACCGGGCTCACGCCAGGGACAAGTTTTACTTTCCGGGTGAGAGCGAGAGACGCGGCTGGTAACTTATCCGCTTTAAGCAATCAGGTCACGGTGACGACGCAACCGGGCGGCGGTGGAGGCGGAGGCCAGATCCCTAAGAGGGTTCTGGTTGGGTATTGGCATAACTTCGAAAACGGATCCGGCTTCATCAGGCTTCGAGACGTCTCCAGGGATTTCGACGTCATCGATCTGGCGTTCGGCGAGCCGGCGCCCGGCAGCCGTTCGACGATTCAATTCATTCCCGATGTGCGCACCTCCGCCGCCGAGATCCAGGCCGACATCGCGCAACTGAAGAGCGAAGGGAAGAAAGTCTTACTGTCGATAGGCGGCGCCAATGGCCTGGTGGAACTGCCGACCGAGACGGACCGTCAGAACTTCATCAACTCGGTCAGCAATCTGATGACTCAATACGGGTTCAACGGAATCGACATCGACTTCGAAGGTGGCTCCGTCGTACTGGACGGAGGAGATGCGGATTTCAGAAACCCCACAACTCCGAAGATCAGGAATCTCATCTCGGCGATCAGAACCATCGCCGATCGTTTCGGGCCTGATTTCGTCCTCTCGATGGCGCCCGAGACATTCTTCGTACAGGTCGGGTTTCAAGCCTACGGCAATGCGGCCGGCGCTTATTTGCCGGTCATCCACGGGTTAAGAGACAAACTGACTTTCATCCATGTGCAACATTACAACACGGGCACTGTGGCGGCGCTCGACGGCCAGGTCTACGCGTCAGGCACGGCCGATTTCCAGGTGGCGATGGCGGAGATGCTACTGCAAGGCTTTCCGGTCGCCGGTAATCCGAATCTGTTCTTCCCGGCTTTGAGAGAAGATCAGGTGGCAGTTGGATTGCCCGCCTCTCCTCAGGCGGCTGGCAGCGGTTACACGCCGCCTGCGGAAGTCGCGAAGGCGATCAATTATCTCGTCCTCGGCAGGTCCTATGGCGGTCGTTATACGCTCCGGAAGCCCTCCGGGTATCCCAACTTCAGAGGGGTAATGACCTTTTCGATCAACTGGGACCGGTTTGCCAATTTCGTATTCTCTCGGGGAATTCGCCCTGTATTGAATGGTTTGCCTTAGCTGGCGCAATATCGCGCGCGTATGCAAGCGGCTGACCGATGAGACAGCCGCTCGCTTACGCGCGCGATACTGCGCCAATCTTGCCTGGTTCGATCTAGGAATTGGATGTCTGAAACGGCGTGGCCAATAACCCGCTCACCCTTTGCCACTCCTCGTCGTCGTATTCAGCGAGTCCGAAATCAACCGGACGTCCGTCATTGCGGAGCCGCAATGTTCCCCATAACCGATCCCAGAACGAGAAGATAATGGAGTAATTGCTGTCGGTCTCGACTCGCGCGCGCGAGTGATGCACGCGATGGATGGCCGGTGAGACGACCAGCGCGCGCAGCCACCGGTCCGCTTTCTCTGGAAAGTTCACATTGCTGTGGTGAAATAGAATCACCGGCATCATCAGCGATTCGTAAATCAGCAATTGCAAGAGTGTAGCTCCCAGCAGCGGAATCACGGCCAGGCGAAGCGCCGCTGAAATCAGTACCTCTCCGGTGTGAAACCGGATGGCAGTCGTGGCGTCCATCTCCGGGTCGCTGTGGTGCACGCGGTGAAATCGCCAGAGGACGCCGAATTTGTGATTGGCGCGATGCAACAGATACAACCAGCCGTCAAACAGCAGGATGGCCGCGACAGTGGCTGTCGCCGGCGATAGGCTCAACAGGTTCAGCAGTCCGAATCGGCTCTCTTCAGCCCACCCGGCGACTTTGGCGATGAGCGGGGCGGCTAGCAGCGCCACCGCCAACACATTGATCAACCCAAGTGTCATGTTCCGCGTCGCATGCGTCATGCGGCGCCTTCGATGATCCGCTGCGGGGAGCCAGCTCTCAATCGTTAGCAGCAAAATGAGGCCGCAGGCGGTCACCAACGACGGAAGATAAGCATGATCGTTCATCGGGAGACTTCATCTATGCGCCCTTTCCACGCTCTGTGATTCCTTATCGTCTATATTCTGCCGTACAAGGGCTATTACCGAGGTGCAATTACGGCGCCGGAAAATGGCGCGTTGGAAGGGGATAGTCAGTAAATCGCGAAATTGGGAAGGAAAAGCATTTTCCATATTTCATTTGTCATTTGACATTTGTCATTGCCCAGAAATATCCCAATGATCCTTAAGCATTGGGGGACATTGAACCGGAGGCGCCTCTGGCAATGACCAATATCAAATCTCAAATGACAAATGGAAAATCGAACCCTTCATCCCTCTCGCGATTTACCGTGGAATTTTATGGACCGCGAGGAAATGGGCGCCTCTCGGTTTTGCATATTGCTGTCAATCGGTCGCAGCCGTCTCTGTCAATGGGACCGGTGATTGAACGGTTTCGCCGGATCGTCTTCCCAGCCAGGCGAGAAGACGTCGCACCGCGAGCGAGATTCCGGTCCAAACCAGAAACGCGCCGCCGAGCGACGCCAATCCGGCAATGGTCTGTCCCACAACGCCGGCCACCTCTCCGGTGTGGGCGAACCTCAGGAAAGCGCGCAATTTCCGTCCCGTGGTGTAACTAGAAAACGGCTCCCATCGCGTGACCTCGCCGGTCTTTCTATCCAATGTGAGTTGCGCGCGCTTGTGAGGCTGGCCGCCGTCGCCCTGATCAATCGTGAACGTCAATGGCGAGTCAGACGAGGCGCCCATCCGCAAGCTGAGGCTCCGCCAACCGGATACCTGCTGCGCCGCGCGCGCCCACAATCCGTCGAGGTTATCCAGGGGCGGCGCCGGCGAGCGCCGCCCCGCGACGCCGCGCTGCGGCCCGGCGTTTCCAAGCGGTTGTCCAGGCTGCGGCGCTCGCGCCGGCGGATTTTCGCCGACAACTCGGTAAACGAGATTACCGGCCCATTGGTACGAGATCACAACGGAGGAGAGCACGACGATGAAGAGCGGCGTAAAAGACCAGACGCCGATCACATTATGCCAGTTGAAATCGCGCGCTTTGCCCGGCAGCCCTCGTTTGAACCACAAGATGTTTTTGAACTGCGGCCAGTTCCGATTGCGCGGCCACCACAAAAAAATGCCGCTGGAGACGATAAACAGAAAGCCGAGGTTGGATGCGCCGGTGATGGCGCGAGCCGCGTTGCGGCTCGCGCCGCTCGCGCCCAGCCAGCGATGCCAGTCGGTCATCAAGTGAAAGAAGTCGCGGACTCTGTCCGAACCTTCGCCCAACACGACGCCGGTGTAAGGATCGATAAAGATGGTACGACCGCCCCCTGGACCCGCGCCGGCATCGCCCGCCAGGCCGACGGCCACAGGTTCGGAAGCGCCGGAGCGCAGGGTGACAGTCGTGATTGCTGCGTCCGGTCGGGCTTCGCGCGCTTTGGCAAGCAGCGTCTCCATTGAAAGGCGAGTCGCTTCAGGCGAAGGCGGCGTAACGTGGTAATCGCGTGTGTCGGCCCAGTAGGTGATTTGCCGCTCGTAAGTCAGCAACACGCCGGTAACCGACATAATCAGGATGACCAGGCCGGCGATAACCCCGACTGTCAGGTGACACCAGAAGAGCGCCTTGCGGAATAGTTTCATAGGAGTCCTTCAGGCCGCAATGAGCGACGCCTGGAAATAATGAAAATCAACCACGAAGAACACGAAGAGAGACCAGAACAAACCTTCGTGCCCTTCGTTTCTTCGTGGTTGATTCTCCGCAGGAGTTCAAACGTCCGCCCATCGGCGCAGCAGATTGTGATAGACGCCGGTGAGTTGGATGACGGAAGGGTGATCGGGGAATTCTCCGCCGATGCGCTGAATCGCCATGTCCAGATCAAAGAGAAGCGTGCGCTGTCCGTCGTCGCGCACCATACTCTGAATCCAGAAGAACGACGCCAGCCGCGCGCCGCGCGTCACGGGGCGCACGTGATGGAGACTGGACGCGGGATAGAGAATCAAATGGCCTGCGGGAAGTTTGATGTCGTGCAATCCGTAAGTGTCTTCGACCGACAATTCGCCGCCGTCGTATTCGTCCGGCGACGCGAGGAACAGCGTCGCCGACAGATCGGTGCGCACGCGATGGGGCGTGCCGGTCACTTGCCGAACGGCGTTGTCGACGTGCATGCCGAACGATTGCCCGCCTTGATAGCGGTTGAAGAGCGGTGGGAAGACCTTCGAAGGCAGCGCCGACGCCATAAACAAAGGATTGTTTTGCAGCGCCGTGAGGATCACTTCGCCAAACTCGCGCGCCGCAGGATGGTCCTCCGGCAATTGCATGTTGTCTTTCGCGCGCGCCGACTGGTGTCCGGCGGTGACGCGCCCGTCAACCCAATCAGCCTGTTCCAGTTTCTGCCGGCAATGCGAGACCTGGTCGGCGGTCAGTATGTCGGGAATATGCAGCAGCATTGTTTCCTCCTGGGAAAATAGACAGGATTTACAGGATTTTTCAGGATTGATCTCAATTCACTGAATCCTGAAGAATCCTGTAAATCCTGTCTATTTTCATTCTTTCGGAGCGGCGCCTTCTCAGAACCGGAAGCCAGTGGTCACCATTACCGAACGTCCTGCGCCCGGGATGAGGTGTCCTCCGCCCAGTCGGTCGAAGTAATACTCGTTGGTCAGGTTGTAGAGGTTGAGCCGCAGATCGATATGTTTCGACACGGGGAACGAGGCCATCGCGTCGAGCAGCCAGTACGCGTCAACTTGCCGTGTGTTAATGTTGTTACCGAAGCGGCGACCGACAAAGCGCGGGCCGCCGCCGAGCGTGATCCGATGCGGCAGCAGGTAAGTCGTCCAGACGTTGAACGAGTTGCGAGGCGTGTTCTGAATCCGCCTGCCGACCTCCGACGGAGTGTTCGATTTGACGATCTCACTGTCGAGTAACGTGTAAGCGCCGAAAACTCGCAGGGCGCGGGTGACGGCGCCGCTCACGCCCAATTCAACGCCCTGCACGCGCTGGCGACCTTGCAGCACCTGCGGCGGGTCGTCCGGCAGAATGCCCGGCGTGCGCGCGTTTGTCTTCTCCACGCGGAAGATCGCGGCGTTCACCGATAAGCGCTCGTCGATCAAATCCCATTTGCTGCCGACCTCCATGTTGTATGTCTTCTCAGGCTCGATGGCTGTGTTGGCCGTGTTGTACGACAGCCCCTCCAGCGATGGGCTGAGCGACGTGGCGTAAGAAACATAAATGCTGCCCTCTTCTTTCGGCTTGACGACCATGCCCCCGCGCCAACTGACCATCTCGTCCAGCCGATCGACCGGAGCGAGCGTCACGCTGACGCCGTTCACATCGAAGCGGTCGAAGCGCAGCCCGCCGTTCAGCTCGACATACTTGCTGAGCTTCACCGTGTCGAAGGCGTAAAGGGCGACCGATTTGCCGGTGATGTCGCCGAAGCGGGGATCAAGCGTGATCACACCGGTGTAGACGTCGTCCGGATTGGGATTGAGCAAGGTCGTGGTCGAATTGGGCGCGGAGCGGTTCTGGCGCTGGTTGTTTTCGTATGTGAGCGCGAGTCCAGCGGCAAGCGAATGCTCGATCTTGCCGGTCGAGAAGCGTGACTGCAGATCGGTTTGATTATCGAAGGCCTTGTCTTGGGTGATCCATGACCTCATCTCGCGGGTGATAGTCGTGGAATTGTCGCTGGCGAAGCGCGGCGGAGTGGCCAGCGAATCGCGCGACGAATAGCCGTACCGCAACTGGTTGCGCAGCGTCATCGAATCGTTGAAATCGCGCTCGATTTTTACCGTCGCCAGGTCGGAACCCAGTTTCTCGTAATCGCGATCTCGGAAGCCGTAGAAGGCGCCGCGCGGCGCGGGCGCGGGTTTATCGCGGAATTCCACGAGCGCGTTGTTGGTCGCCGGAACCCAGGGAATGCCGTAATCCGAAATGTTGTCCTGCCCGAGGTGGTAATAACTGAGCGTCAGCCGCGTTCGCGTTCCCAGCCCGAACAGGATTGACGGCGCGACGCCCCAGCGCCGGTTCTCGACCACATCACGCCCAGCCACGCCCGAATCATGCGCAAGCAGGTTCAGGCGAAAGGCGATGCGGTCTTTGATCGGCAGGTTGATGTCGCCGGTGAAGCGTTTGGTTGCGTCGCTGCCTCCACTGATCGTGCCCGCGAAGAAACGATTGAGGGTCGGCGCTTTGCTCACCAGGTTGATCGAGCCGCCCGCCGAGCCGCGCCCGGTGAAGGCCGAGCCAGGCCCTTTGACGACCTCGACTTGTTCCAGATTGAATGGGTCCCGCGATTGGGGGCTGAGGTCGCGAGCGCCGTCAACGAATATGTCGTTGCGCGCGCTGAATCCGCGCAGCGTCAGGTTGTCGCCGGCGGGAGTCCCGCCCTCGCCCGCCGTCATCGTCAAGCCGGGAACGTTGCGCAGCACGTCTCGCAGCGTCGTCGCGCCCTGCTCCTCGATCACGGTCTTGGGAATGACTGTGATCGTTTGCGGCGTGTCGCGCAGCGGTTCGGTGTATTTAGGCGACGAGGGAGTGATGCGGCCCAATATCTCGATCGACGCGGCCACGCTTTCCAATTCCAGCGTCACGATCTTTGGGCCGCTGAAGCGATAAGTGACGCCAGTGCCCGCCAGAATTTGCGCCAGCGCGCGCTCGATTGTATACACGCCTGAAACCCCGGGCGAGGGAATGGTTCGCAGCTTTTCATTGGGGACCAGCGCTTGCACATCGGTCTGCTTCTGAAAGACGCCCAACACCGTTTCGAGCGGGCCGGGCGGAATGTCGAAACGCTGAGTTTGCTGATCCTGAGCCGCGCCGTAGATGGCTTCCAATACGCGCGGGGCGAGCTTCACGGTCCTCGGCGACTCCGCGAATGCGGCGCCCGGCGCGGACGCCAGCAACGCTCCCATCGCGCCCACAGTCATCAAATACTTCGGCCAGTTTTGGTGGTCGCTTTGCCCGAATCTGTTCCTGCTCTTTTTAGTCTTTGCGTTCTTCTTCGATCTGAGCCTCATAAGCGTATAACCTCCTTGATGCGCCAGCGCTCATCGCGCCGCTTGTTCGTTATTGAATCGAATTCGAGTTCGCCCCCTCAGCGCAACGCCCGACTTGTCATCGACGCGTACGCGCGCGGTGGCCGCGCTATCATTTGTTTGAGCGGAAAACGTTGTGGAAGTGGAAACTAGAGTGGAACCCAGAAAAGCTGTGACAATCAGCCAGAGGAATTGTTTCCCTGGAAGCGAAGGCATCCTTGCCTGCTCGCTTCGGTCAGTCGGTTCCCACCGGAACATCGCAGGCAAGGATGCCTTCGCTCCCAGAAGGAGGAGGCTGCGCCACGAAGATAGAGCGCAAGGCGAATTCATTCGGGATCTCCTTTCACGCCGAAATGCAGTTATTCGGAAATGATTTATATGTAGCGGCGTGATAGGATTCGCCCGCACACCGCTCGCTAAGTTGTCAGAAACTGACCGGGTTGGTTTGCTATGAAGCCTTCAGCGCTGCAACGCTGAAGGCTTTTGTCTTTGCCGCAGAGATCGCATAGTAAAAACAATGTCGATCTCTATGATCTCCAATCTCTGCGATCTCAAAGGATATTCTCTGTGCGATGAGATTTGATATTCAGCGGTTAATTAATAACTTTGACCAGGAAATATGAATTATCTGAACAGCGGGCATTTTTTGCATGCCTTGCCTTTTTTCTTATAACTCTTGCAACACTTGGACTTCTTACTCATTGACACTCTCCAAAATTGAGTCTTTAATTGTCTACGATCTTGAAAGTCAATTTCAAGATGGTCGAATGATAGGGACATGAGGGGAGATTGTCAATTGATTTTTTAGGCGGAAGCGATGTGAGGGGAAAAATTACGCTCTATTGAAGTAGAATGGGCGCGTGAAAGCATCCCACTCACAATTTTCCATGATGTTTCCGGCGGCGCAGTATTATATGGTTGCGTTCTTTGTTATGGCCGCAATCTCCGCCGCATACGCTCAAGAAGCTGGCCTTAGCGATCGGGCGCCGGAGTCTACTGATAAGCCATCATCGCGAGACTCTTACCGCATCGAGATCGACCTCGACTATCACAAAGCGAGTTTTACCGGGCGCGAAACTCTCCGATTCACAAATACTACGCGCGAAGAACTGGACTACATCAATTTTTATCTCTATCCCAACTTCGGGTTGTCGGATGACGACAAACCCTCATTAGCCGTACAAAAGGTCACCGCCGGCGGGAGGGAATTGTATTTCGGCGCGCGTTCGCACAACGCTCTGCTCCGGGTGGATCTGCCGCAGAAATTGCAGCCCGGACGGAGCATCGAGTTGACGCTGGATTTCAGCGCGCGTGTTCCTCGAGTGCAGCGCGAAGAGACGAGTCTGCTGGCCCATTTTCTGCAAGAGATCGGCGACGCGCTCAGCGACGAGCGTCAGCCCAAAGACGCTCGCGACATCTTCTTCGCCGGGGAAGAGGCCATGCTGCTCGGACACTTCTTCCCGACCATCGCGCCGCATGAGCAGCAGACGGTCGAACAGAATCTGGCGGTCAGTGTAAGCTCTCTGATCAACGGGGAGATCGCCGATTATGAAGTCACTGTCAGAACCGACGAGAGGCTTACAGTGGTCGCCTCGGCGGAATGCGTCGAATCGAGGACGCAGCAGTCTGATGGGGCGGACAAACGCAGGTCGCAGACTTTTCGGGGAGAGAAGTTGAGGGGATTCGCTGTGGCGGTTGTCGAGCGAATGAAGAGCGCGGAGCGGAAAACAGGCGCGACGCGCGCGGTCTCTTACTTTCGAGAGAGTGACGAACGTATCGGGAAACGCGCGCTCGATTTTGCGGTCAATGCGATCGATGTGTATGAGAAATCTTTCGGCCCCTCTCCATATTCGCTTCTTCAGGTGGTCGAGATGCCGCTGGCCGCCGGGTACAGCAACGTCCAGTTCCCGGGAATGGTGGTCGTCGCGCAGGCTTATTACATCGATTTTGACGCGCCTGAGGCCGCGCGTCTGCCAGGCGTTTTGCGCGAGCAATCTGACATAGTCAAATCATCATTCGAATTTACGATTGCGTACGGCGTTGCAAAGCAGTGGTGGGGCGAGGCGGTTGGCGGCGATTCCGAACGCGCCCCTTATCTGGACGAAGCCCTGGCCAATTTCTCCGCCGCGTACTACCACGAGGCTGTTTACGGAAAGAAGCTGGGTGATCTGATCATTGACCAGCAATTGCGCGGAGCTTATCAGGCCTATCGGATGTTGGGCGGCGTGGACGTGGAAGCCGAAAAGCCCGTCAAGGAATTCCGCAATTCGCTGCAATACACGGCGATTGTGCAGGCGAAGGGCGGGCTGCTCTTCGTCGCCATGCGCAAGGAACTCGGCGATGAGCGGTTTTTCGATGCGCTGCGGCAGTACTACTCAAAAAACAGTTTTCGCGTCGCCACTCCCGAGACTATGCGCAATTCGTTCATCGCGGCGTCGGAGAATCCGCGCGCGGCGCAGGCCATTTTTCAACGATGGTTGAAGGAGAAGCGCGGCGATGAGGACATCGGCGCGCCTGATATGACTCTGATCCCGCCGCGGGTTTCAAAGATCCGCGCGCTTGGGAGAGTCTTTGTTAAGATTGGGAAGACCGCCGCGAAACCGTTTTGATTGAGATCCAGTACAGTACCGCGCGCGTAAGCAAGCGGGCGCGTGCGGAAACGGCCGCTTGCTTACGCGCGCGGTACCGTTCCGGCGGCAATGCGCCGGGGGAAGATGATATGGCCAGGCCGAATTCAATGATCGAACCTTACAACTCGTCGCGGCAAGTGATCCGGCGAGACGAGGGAGCGGGTGTCGAGGGACTGGATCGAATAGCGAGTATTCTGGACGACTTCATTCGCATTCCGTTTCTCAACATTCGCATAGGCCTCGATCCGATTCTCGGTTTAGTTCCGTGGGTTGGCGATACGCTGACCGCGCTCTTTTCACTCTACCTGATTGGCAGCGCGATCCAATACCGCGCGCCGAAAGTTGTCGTTCTGCGGATGGCGATGAACGTGGCTTTCGACTATTTGCTGGGCATCATTCCGTTCGTCGGCGACGCGTCGGATTTTTTCGTCAAGTCGAACAGGTGGAATATGAATTTGCTCCGCAGGTACGCGCAGGAACGCCGCCGGCCGAGCCTCTCCGATTATCTCTTCGTAACGGTAGTGATCGTGGCGCTCGTGTCGTTGATAGCGGGCGGGGCCGCGCTAATCTTCTATTCACTCAAGGCCATCGGCAGGTTGTAGCGAGACCCGCCGGTTCAATTTAGCCTGGAGGCCAGCCCATCACACGCCCGCCGAGCAGATGGATGTGGATATGCCAGACACTCTGACCAGCTCCGGCGCCTGTATTGATAACCGTTCGATAGCCTCCGGCGACGACGCCGAGTTGATCGGCGAGTCTCGACGCGACCAGTGTCAAGTGGCCCAGCAACGCCTGATCTTCGGGCGCCGCTTCGTTGAGCGAGGCGATGTGTTTTTTCGGAACGATCAGAACGTGCGTGGGCGCTTGCGGATTGATGTCGTGGAAGGCGAACGCGAGGTCGTCTTCATAGACCTTCTTTGAAGGAATCTCGCCGGCCATGATCCGGCAGAAAAGACAGTTGTTTCCCGACATTGAGTGGCTCCCTGATTGTTTGGAATTCCGCATTTAAGCGGTCTTCTATAGCCATATGCCATATGCCATATGCCGTATTTCATATTTCATTTCAAATGTCATATGAAATATGGAAATTTACACCGAGGCGCCGTTATGCTCAATTCGAAGAAGCTTTTTTCTATCGCCATGTCGCTGGCTTTCGCCGCCTTCAAAAGCGGCGGCGGCGCTTCAAAAGCCGAAATTCAACAATCGGATCAAATGACAGTCGCGCCCGGAATCCCAACCTACACTTATGAAGTGGTCAAAGCCTACCCGCATGACAACACGGCCTTTACTCAGGGACTGGTCTTTCATCAAGGCGTCCTTTATGAAAGCACTGGATTGAACGGCTCGTCGTCGCTTCGCCGCGTCGAGCTCGAGACCGGAAAGGTTTTGAAGAAGATCGATGTACCCACCCGGTTCTTCGCCGAAGGCCTGGCGTTGTACAATGGGCGCCTGTACCAACTGACTTGGCAAACGCAACTGGGTTTCGTTTACGACCTCGATTCGTTCAACAAACTTCGCGAATTCGATTACGCGGGCGAGGGCTGGGGACTCACCCGCGACGCCCATTCTCTGATCATGAGCGACGGCTCCAGCCGAATTCGGTTTATCGACCCCGACACATTCGAGGTTCAGCGCATGATCACGGTTCAGGATGGCAGGCGCGACGTAACTCAACTCAATGAACTCGAATACATCAAAGGGGAGATCTACGCCAACATCTGGATGAACGACCGCATCGCGCGCATTGACCCGCAAAGCGGAAAAGTGAACTCCTGGATCGACATGTCAGGAATCCTTCCGCATGAAGCCCGCCCTGATCCCGGGGCCGTGCTCAACGGAATCGCCTACGACGAAGCTTCAGATCGAATCTTTGTGACCGGCAAACTCTGGCCGAAATTGTTCGAGATCAAATTAAAGCAGCGGCAGTAGGGGCAGGGGACAGGGTGACGGGGAGAGTTTATCTCTCCCTATCCTTGTCGCGCCTTGCGCTCACTGATAGTGCCAGACCCCGTTATGTCGCTCCGTCGCCTTGTCGCCCCGTCCCCCCATCGCCCTGTCCCCCTGTCTTTTTTTCTGGAACTTTCGGGCCTAAAAATCTGAATCGGATATGTCGGCAAGTTAGATCAAAGGCGATCTCGAACTGGAATAGCAATGCATTCATCTTTAAGCGACGACGAGTTGTTGGCGTTGCTGCGCGCAGGTGACGAGAGCGCGTTTGTAACTCTCTATCGCCGGCGGCAGGGCGGCATCTATCGGTTCGCGCTGCGGATGAGTGGATCGGAGACCATCGCCGAAGACGTTACCCAGGAAGTCTTTATGGCGCTGATGCGCGGCGACGGCCATTACGATTCGTCGCGGGGATCTTTTTCGGCCTATCTCTTCGGCGTCGCGCGCAATCAGGTGCTGCGCCGTCTGGAGAAAGATCGCTTCCTTTCGCCGATCTATGATGACGGCGAAGGCCGGGAATCGCCAACGCCGGAGAGTTTGATTACGTCGAACGATCCGTTGGGCGACCTGACCCGGAAAGAGATGATCGCCTCGGTGCGTCAGGCTGTGCTGGCGCTGCCTCCGCATTACCGCGAGGTGGTCGTGCTGTGCGACCTGCAAGAGATGAGTTACGCCGACGCGTCAGCCGCGCTTGGGTGCGCGGTCGGAACCGTCAGGTCGAGGCTGCACCGCGCCCGCGCTTTGCTGGTCGAAAAGCTGCGGGCATATCAATCTGATGAGGGAGCCGCCGAGAGGGCCGCCAAGGTCGGACAAGCGGATACCGCTAATTGCTTCGTATGAATTATGAACTGCAGGGAATTTGAAGAAATCGTCAACGATCTCGTCCGCGCTCAGTCGGGTCTGAGGCCGATCGACGCCGCGTTCCGCGCGACGGGAGTGGCCCACGCCGAAATCTGTGGGCGTTGCGCGTCGCGCCTGGCGGACGAACGCGCGCTGAGCGCGGGATTGAAATCTCTGGCCGCGAGCGATGAGGAAAAGGCCGCGCAAGCGAGCGTCGAAGCCTCGTTGCTCGAAGCCTTTCGCGCACAGAGGTCAAACCGGTTCGCGCGACGTTTGCGCGTTCGGTCGAGGAGTTGGCCGCGATGGGTCTTGGCTGCCGCTGCAGCGATTCTCGTCGCTTTCGGCCTTATCGTTTATCGCGCGATCCAAAAAGAAGCGCAAAAAGACAACAAAGCGCTTACAGAGAAGACCCCGGCGCCGCAACCCGTCGTCAAGCGTAAAGAGCGGATTGCGAAAGAGATCGTTGAACCTGAGCCGCCACATGAATCGCGCGCGCCGCGGCCCCGTCGCGGCAATCGGCCACGACTCAACAGACCCTTCATTATCGACAGCACGACCACTTACGCGAATGACAGTGAATACGCGACCGATTTCTTTCCGCTGAGTTACGGGGGCGATCAGACGCCAATGGAGAGCGGTGAGGTGATCCGCGTGCAGATGCCGCGCTCCGCCCTCATCAGGTTTGGATTGCCGGTGAACGTCGAACGCGCCGACGTGCCGGTCACAGCCGATCTGCTGATCGGTGAGGATGGACTGGCGCGCGCCATTCGCTTTGTTCGTTGAAAGGAGAGTCAACCATGAAAAATCTTGGGAAAAATCTTGGGAGAAAACTTTTATCGTCCGTTTGCGTCTTGGCGATGGTCGCCAACAGCCTGGCCGGCGTGATGTCGCAAGACAGGAAGGGCGATGGAAAGGCCGTCGCCGATCAAACCGGGGCCGAGCTTGTAGCTACGGTCAATGGCGCCGCATCCGATCCGGCCGGCGGCGCGCCTCGCGCTCCCCAATTGTTCAATAGCGGTTTTGCCAACGCGGATCAGCAAGGCGGCGACAGCGCCTTCCAGTTCTTCTCGCAGGAGATGAGCTTCGACAACCGGCTGGTCAAGGGCGCGCCGTTCTCAGCCAATATCGCCTCCGAAACGATTCAGACGCTGCCGGACGGAAACCGCATCGTTCAACGATCCGAGGGCCGCATCTATCGCGACAGCCAGGGGCGCACGCGTAGCGAGCGGACATTTCAGATGGGCGGATCGAGTGAGCAGAGACAAGTGATCAACGTCATAGATCCGGTCGCCAACGCGAGCTACAGTCTCGATCCTGAAAGCAGAATCGCTCGCAAGAACAATCACTTTTTCGGCGGGGTTATGACGTCGGATTTGTTTCTTACGCCACCATTTAATCCGGACGCGCCAAGCTACCAACCACGCGGCGTTCCGGTTGGCGTCCCAGGCGGAGTGTCGAAGGGGGTCGCCCAGGGCGAGGTTTTGGTGAAGACGCAGCCGATTTATCCGCCAACCGCAAAACAGATAAACGCTTCCGGCAAGGTTGAGGTGGCGATAATAATTAACGAGTACGGACGGGTGATGGAGGCGAAAGCTATCAGCGGCCATCCTGTGCTCCGAAGCGCCGCTGAAGACGCGGCGCGCAAGTGGGTGTTCAAACCAACCGAGGTCGGGGGCAAGCCGGTTCAAGTTCAGGGCACTCTGGTTTTCATCTTCGCGGCGCCTCCGCCATCGGCATCCGCTCCTTCGAGCGCGTCGGCGAACGATGAGACTTCGAAGAAAATCAGTGTCTCGGGCGTTGTGTTGCAGAGCAAGGCAATCAGGAAAGTGCAGCCGCCGTATCCGCCAATTGCGAGGGCCGCCAGAGCTTCAGGCGCAGTGCAGGTGCAGATAACCATCAGCGAAATCGGGGAAGTGATTGATGCGACCGCCATCAACGGACATCCGCTGCTCCGCGACGCCGCGCTTCAGGCGGCTCGCCAGTGGCTATTCAAACCGACTGAGTTGGGGGGCGTACCGATCAAGGTCCAGGGCATTCTGACCTTCAACTTCACGCTTAGCGATGAAGAACCATCGCAGGCTCAACTCACAAACAGCGTCTCGAAATATCCGCTCAATACTGAACAACTCGGCAAACGAAAGATCGAGGGCATCGAATGCGAGGGGATACGCGTGGTCGCGACCATGCCTGCGGGCGCAATCGGCAATGAGCGCCCGATTGAAACGGTGAATGAGACATGGTATTCGCTGGAGTTACAGATGATGATCCTCTCCAAGCGCAGCGATCCTCGCTTCGGCGAATCAACCTATCAAGTCACCAATATCATTCGCTCCGAACCTGACGCCACGCTCTTTCAAATTCCGTCCGACTACACGGTCATTGACAGCGCCGCCAAGAAAGTCGAAATCGATGTAAAGGAATTCGAAGAGATTCGAAGGAAACTCGAAGAGGCGAAAAAGCAGGCCGAAGGAGCGCGAAAGCCGGATAATCAGTAGAATCGGACGTAAATTAGATCTGAAGTTCGTCGGCGAAGCGGGAACTCCGCTTCGCCATTTTGCGTCTAAATCGGAACCAATAGTGGAACAGACTTATAGTTCCTGATTATTAAATGCAATTACGCAATCCGACGTAGTGGCGGGTTTTCCCCGCCCGAGTCCGTGATCGTGGCGTCAGTGCGGGGAAAAGGAGGCCACTACGTCGGATTGCATTTAATAATCAAGGACCATTAGTCTATTCGCAGCATGAATCCGGGTTGGACACACTGATAATAATGAGGTTTACCATCATGCCTATCAGATCGCGATTGCTGTTGAATGTCGTCTCAGTCATTTGTCTTTGCCTCTCCGCCTTCGCTCAACAACTAGCTCCCGGCGGCGCTCCGTCGCCGGAGGAAGTGGCGTTGCGGGCGCTGGTCGTTAAATATTACGACGCATACGCGAAGAAGGACCTCGACGCCGTCATGGCTCTCTGGAACAAGGACGCGCCTGGCGTCGTCTCCCGCCGCGATCAGCTGCAGAGAATGTTCGCAATCGAGGATTACCGATTCTCGGAACCCGCGATTTCACGAATCAAGGTCGAAGGCGGCCGCGCTTCCGCGCGCGTGGTCATTGAGCGAAACGTGACCAGGCGTCGCGGCTCTTCTACTTCGATCATCAAAAGCACGGTTCAATCCGACCTCTCGTTCGTCAGGGAGAATGGTGAATGGAGATTCTGGAACGAGACGCCCGCCGTCGCCGGTTTGGCTAACGCGCTGACAGCGGCGAAAACAGACGCCGAGCGCGAGGCATTGCTGGCGGGCGATCAGGATCTGTTCAACCGCGAATTGCTGGCGCTGCTCGCCAATCAGAGCGACCGCGCTTTCACGAAGGCCGATTATACGGGCGCGCTTTCGATCCTGCTCGCGCAACGTCTGGTCGCGGAGAAACTTGGCGAGAAAAAGGAGACCTCCCAGGCCTGGATGAACACGGGCATCATTCATTTCAATCAGAAGCGCTATCAGCAGGCGCTCGACGCTTACCAGAAGGGCCTGGCGATTGAGGAAGATCTCGGCCGGAGATCGGAACAGGCTAGCTTTCTGACCAACATCGGCCTCGCGCTATCCGCCCTCGGCAAACCGCAACAGGCGATTGAATCCCTTCAACGCGGGCTCGCCATTCACGAAGGGCTGAATGAGAAGAGCGACGTCGGCCAGACGCTCGAAAACATCGGCAATGTCCATTATGACCAGGGTAATTACGCGCTCGCTTCAGAATTTTATCGGCGGAGTTTGAAATGGCTTGACTCCTCGACAGCCTATGCGGGCCGCCTGCTTAAGATTGCGAAGACCGAGTACGAGCAGGGAAATGACGAGGCCGCGATCGGTTTCTATGCGGAAGCCGCGAGCAAGCTCGAATCGGCGGGAAACAAAAGCAGTATCGGTTACGCGATGCACAGCATCGCCAATATCTATTACTCGCAGGGCGATTACGCTCAGGCGATGAACTATTATCGCCGCTGCCTCGCCGCCGAGAAGGAGGCCGGCTCGCCGCAAGGAGTGGCCGGAGCGTTGCAGGGCATCGGGTTGATCCATGCGCTCGACGGCAATCATGCGCTCGCCCTCGAAGCCTACCAAGAAAATCTCAGTGTCGTCGAACCACTACCCGATAAGGCGAATATCGCCGCCGCATGGCAAAAGGTCGGCGGCGCGCATTTCAGCATGAATCAATTGGACCAGGCGCTCGAAGCCTTCAAGAAGGCCTTGGCTCTGCGCGAAGAGGAAGGAGAGGTTCAGGAGATCGCCAACGCGCTGATCGATCTCGGCGTGACTTACGCCTCCAAGGGCGATTTCACAGCCGCGCTCGACGTCTATCAAAGGGCCAAGGGGTTGTTCGAATCGACGAATAATACGCTCAGCTTCGAGTCGCCGATCTATGCGCTCGGCTTTGCGACGGTGTTGTTGAACGAGAGCATGATAAGTTACGCGCAGAAGGATTACTCGAAGACGATCGAGCAGGTGGATAAGGCGGCGGCGCTCGCCAAACAGTTCGGCGACCCGGACCTCTACTGGCAGGCGCGCCACCGCGCGGGCAAGGCGCAGTACCGGTCCGGGAATCTCGACCTCGCGCGCCGCGCATTCGTCGAAGCCATCGCGACGATTGAAACGCTGCGCCCACAGCGGAAACGCGGATACGAGCCGCGATTTTACGAGAGCAGGCTCGCGCCCTATCAGGCGATGGTCGACGTCGCCGTCAGCGAGGGCAAAGGCAATGAGGCGTTCGATTACGCCGAGCGCGCCAAATCGCGCGCGCTGACCGGAGTGTTGCAGAGCGCGAAGGTCTGGATCACTAAAACGATGACGCCGCGCGAGCGCGAGCAGGAGCGGAAATTCCTGACCGACGTCGCCGCTTTCAACACGAAGATTCAGCGCGAAATCGAGCGCCAGAGCCCGAATAGAGTTCGCCTCGATGATCTGGCTGAAAAACTGCGTAAGACGCAGAAGGATTACGCCGCGTTCCGCGACAGACTCTTCGCGCGGCGCCCGCGCTTGAAGACGCTGCGCGGCGAGGGCAAACCGATTGACGTGGCGCGCGCGGCGGCTCTGCTGACCGACGCGGAAACGGCGCTGCTCGATTTCGTGGAGACGGACGAAAACGCCTACCTCTTCGCATTCACGAAAGCTGGCGCGAATAGCGGCGGACGCGCGCGTTCACGACAGCTGGCCTCTCCGCTTAAAATTTACATCCTGGGCGTCAATCGCGGCGACTTCAACGACCGCGTGTCCAAATTTCAAGAGGCGATCGCCAGCCGCAGCGATGACGCGCAGGCGCAGGCGCGCGAGCTTTATGACCTCCTGCTCAAACCTGCGCAGGAGCAAATCGCCGCGCAAAAACACCTTGTCATCGCGCCTGACGCGATCTCGTGGAATCTGCCTTTTCAGGCCCTGCGGACCGAAGACGGCCGTTACCTGATCGAGAACTATGCCGTCTCTTACGCGCCTTCGCTGACTGCTCTCGGCGCGATCTCCACGCTGCGGGCCCGCCCGAAACCTCGCCGAGCGGCTCTGCCGACGCTGCTCGCCCTGGTGAACCCGGCGTTGAGCCCGGCGATGGATACAAGAATCAAATCAGTACTGCCTGCCGAAAAGACCGATCAGGGGCCGGATGCGCAAAATGAAGTCGACGAGTTGAGCAAGCTTTACGGCGAGCGGCAAGTCGCCATTCTGGTCGGCCCCGCCGCTAGCGAGGACCGGATGAAGGCCGAAGCTGGCAAATACAACCTGTTGCATCTGGACGTTCGCGGCGTATTGAACGAGACCGCGCCGCTCTTCTCCTTCGCCGCGCTTTCATCGAACCCGGAGGCGAAGGAAGATGGGGCGCTCGAAGTGAGAGAGATTTTCGACCTCGACCTGAAATCCGATCTGGCGGTCATCTCCGCAAGCGAATTGGCCTGGCCGAACGCCGGGGCGATGCGAAGCATGACGGGCTTGGCCTGGGCATGGTTCGTCGCAGGGTGTCCGGCGACCGTAGTGAGCCGTTGGCGTTGTGATGAATCATCCGATCTGGCGCTCGAATTCCATCGCCGCATCAAATCGTCATGGGGTAAGGAGTCGAAGGCCAGAACCTGGCAAGCGGCCGTTCGACAGTCGCTCAGCCGCGAAGAACGCCGTCACCCTTATTTCTGGGCGGGGTTTTCGGTATTGGGGGATGCGCGTTAAACTCTTTTCGCTTCCCTATGTGACCTGATACGGTTTTCGAATATCATGTAACTTGAAAACCGAGTTGATGTGGTGTTGCGTAATGTCGACGAAATGAACATGCGATTAACAACCCATGTCATCGCATTCTTGGAGGGGAAACTATGAAAAGAGTATTGTTCACGGCATTCATGATCACGGCCTTAGCTTTTGTTTCGATCTCTTCATCCGCCACGCCGGCGCCGCAGAAAAGCAAGAAATCGAAGCTCGAATCGAGGCCGCGCGGCGAGAGCGACGCGGCCAATCTCGATCACATGACCAAAGAGATTCGCAAGGAACTTGTCACGCTGCCGTTCTTCAGCGTCTTCGATTGGCTCGAAGGCAAGGTCGAACCTGATGGCACGGTTTACCTGGCCGGGCAAGTGACCAGACCGACGTTGAAGAAGGATGCGCAGAGGCGCGTCGAAAAGGTCGAAGGCGTGGACAAAGTGATAAACCAGATCGAGGTTTTGTCGCTCTCGCCGAACGATGATCGCTTGCGGAGGGCGGTCTTCTTCGAGCTTTTCAACCGCAATTCGCCGCTCTTCCGCTACGGCCAGCAGCCCATCCCGCCGATTCACATCATCATCAACCGCGGGAGGCTGACCTTAAAAGGCGTGGTGGCGAACAGAGGCGACAGCGATCTCGCCAACATCAAGGCGAGAGGCGTTCCGGGCCTGTTCGAGGTCAGGAACGACCTGAAGGTTGAAAAGGATTGAGAGATTTTGCTGGAGAGAGAAAGCTTTTAGCCGACAGGTAGTCGGCTCCGCTCCTCTGCTTTTTGGCGTAGGAGATGAAAGCGCGGCTGGACAGATGAGGCTCGACGCCGGGCAAGCGATCGCCCAGCTGGTGGCGGCGTCCCCGCCGACCTTGGGCGAACTAGAAGAAATGGCCGCACTCTGCCGCCGACTGGTCGAGCGGCATCAGGTTGAAAAGGAGTTCAGGGGCTATCAACTTTGAGTCATCGGCAGCAAATAGGGTAAAAATCGAAAAAAGTTCAATCCTCATGAAACTTTGTCTACCCTTATCGCGTCTTAGCATCTGCTGGTGGCAAATTTTCAAACGAAACATCAATCGAGTCAGTTATTTTGCAACTTATAGATTCTTGAGCGTCCTTATAACTGGTGAGAGTTGGTGTAAAGTGCAAATATGCACGCGAGTATGGCGCATGGCTCGGCAAGGCGTATCTCAATTGGCGCTCAAAACACCTCACCTACAGTGGCGGAGTAGTTCAGTCAGCCACTCAAGTAGATCATTCTTGTAGTATATCCATCCCCCACATTGATTCAGCTCTTTTTACTCAAGGTCTCAGTAATTCTCTGTTCTTAAGCCACTGCGCCTCGAATTCCGCTGGTTGAAGGGAAGGCGCGCCCAGTGATGGGTGGATGTTTTGCTCGGGTAAACTTCGTCAATAAAGCGCCTGAGCTGGTGGCGCGCGCCTGCCGTGTTGCGATATTCACTCAGGCAGATTTCTTTCTTCTTGATCACAAGGTGACTTATTCGCCGCAGCCATGTTGGACGGGGTTGTCTGACTTCGGCTATGCGGATTGGGAGAAATCTTTATGGCGTCAGAAAATTCCCTGTCGCAGCCAGACAATCCGAATTCCGAGATTTCGTTTGATGATCTTCTGAAACTCATTTTTGGTTCTGCCATCTCGCCTGATGATTTCCTGCGGCTTCTTTATGAAGCGACGCGGCGTTCTTGTCGAATCTACCGCCGATATTTCAACGAGGATGATGTGGAAGACATAGCTCAATCAATCGCCTTGTCATTGATAAAGCATGATTATCACGGGTTGCTCTCCATCAACAATCGCTCTTCACTGAAGGCTTGGTTGCAGACGATAGCCAATCACGAAACTTTCCAATTCTATCGCAGCCAGAGGGCTTCAATAAGCCTGGAAGATTTGTCGCTAGACGAACAGGCATATCCGCCAAGCCAGGATGATAAAGTGTTATACAATGAAATCGCCTATAACGATAAGTTGACCGGGGGCCAGCGGAACTTGTTAGAGCTTATGTTCCTGGGGATGAAAACAAATGAGATTGCAGAGCAGTATGGGATCGACCCCGGCTCCGTTTCCAAAAGCAAAAGCAGATTGCGCAATAAGGTCGGCAAGCTTCTCAAATCGGGGGGGGGTAGACCAATCATTCTGGCAGGATGGGGAAAATGAGGCCTTTGGAGGCTGGCATAACAAGCCGCTGGACGCTGCGTCTTCCAGAAATCCAATTCACAGGGAATCGAACCATGCGTGTCCACAGCGATTCTCGAAAGGTAAAAAAATTGGATGGGATGTCCGGTTTTTCCTTATTTGATCACTCTATTGTGAGTGAGTGGCCAGACTTGGCTCAATAGACGTTTCTGGGAGTTCAGCGTCGAGTGGCCGTTGGATGCCTTGATTTTCAAAGAGTTAGATCGCTAGCCAAGGCTTATCTTCTTGAAACAACTATGGGGCCAATGCGAAAAGGCCGCTAGAGTGGCGGATTTTAATCGCCTGTTTTCGCCAATGTCCAGTACATTGTGAACCACAGCATATCCTGTGTTTTGCAGGGAGGTAAGTTGATGTTACGCAAACAATACTTAGTTTGGGTAGGATTGTTGGTTGTCCTCGTTGCTATAAATATCAAGCTAGCCGCAGGTACAACTGGTCTCCAGGATCCCAGTTGTAATAAAACTTGTGGTTATAGTTCAACTCCCACTCTTCATGATGACTCTCATAGGCCTTGTTGTCTGGGCTCGATCTTTTGCCACGTTTCAAACTGTCCATTCACTGTCGAAGGGTGTTCGAATCAAACTCCATGTACTACCTGTAATGATCGCTGTCAAGTAGCTCAACCAGGTTCACCTGAAGATGCATCCCAATCTATTCATTTTTGTCAGCCGACCGTCGGAGGATAGGCATCAAAGGAGGGTTGCACATATGCAAAAGATAAAAGTCAACCGAGGGAAGATAATACGATGGATCTTCGTGATAGTTACCTTAACGCTCGGAGTCAATGCTGGTCGATTGGTACATTCACGATTGAGATTTCAAGAAGTACGCCGCGCCAAACCAATTCCCTACACAGTCGTACTGAGGGAAACAGTTTACGGCCCTGACGGTACGGCCTCGGTGGCTGCGGATGAAACTTTCGCTGTTCGTTCAGACGGCTCGTATGTTAAGAGACTTGCGCACAAGAGACAAGGTGGGAACAAACTTGTTGACAGCGATTCAGAACGAACCATATTTTTTGCCTCAGGCATCGAGGTTCAAATAAATGATATTGCTAGTACCAAGAGCACGATGGCGTCCAAGCTAAATCCTGCAAGTTTACAGAGAGATCCAAATTCGAAATGCATTAACACCTTTGTCGGCAGACCTTCTAGATCGACTCCAGAAATTATTAACGGTGAAGAAGTAATTGCTGGTTACAAGGCTGTGAAAGCCTCAAAAGATAATTGGACTTGGTGGTTCGCGTTGGATCATGGATGTGCGACAGTTAAAGTCAGGATAGATTGGGGTAGTCAAGGATACAGCGAGAAGAACTTAGTTGCGCTTATTCCCGGAGAGCCAGCGTCTGCATTGTTCGACATTCCCGCAGATGACCGGGAAATGCCTCCTTCTGAAAGAGTGCTTGGACGCGGTAAAGATCCAAGCAAGTGTGGTTCCCCGAAATGCGCCGAGACTTTGCGCATGCTTGACGATTACTATAATGCTAACCGCCCAAAGAAATAGAGGAGGCTTTATGAATGGACATAGAATAACTTTCTCTATGTTAATAATACTGTTGGCGGCTTCAATCACAGTGGCCATCGTCGTTCGTCATCAAATTAAAGTAGTCCAGTCCGCTGCTCAGGAGGCGCCAGAGGATAAAGAGAGTGTGCCTGTCATAGATTACGATCTGTCTAAACCATTAGCCAATAGAAATTATGCTTTATGGTGGGTCAAGGGCACTCGTTATGAAGGCCGTAGCAAAATCGTGGAGTCGTCAGAAGGGGATGAGCGGACGACTGACATCATTCACTGGTTTATCGATGTCCCGGCCATTCCGGCGTCAGAGAGCGATGTGATTTTAGTAGGACAGGCCCTGAGCGCGAATGCCTTTCTTTCGAAGAACAAGCAGTACATCCATTCTGAATTCACAATCAATATTGAAACTCTACTTTTAAACAATGACAGAGCGCCGGTCGTTCCCGCCATCAATCCTGGCGATC
>DASTMP010000092.1:0-16004 GCA_035714085.1 Blastocatellia bacterium | reverse complement strand
GGAGAAGTTAAACCTGGATGTGGCTTCCGTCGAAACCGACTTGATTGAAACCGGACTGCTCGATTCGTTGGCGCTAGTCGAATTACTGACCCAGTTGGAAGAGTCTTTTGATGTTTCTATTTCCACTGATGATCTGGAACTCGAAAACTTTCGCTCCATCACCAGCATCGCAGGGTTTGTGATGCAGCGCGCGGCGGTCGGGGTAGCAGTGTAAAAGATTGGTCAGGCATGAACATGAACCCGATACGTCCATTTACTAAAAACGATGTTCCGCAAGTTGTGAAGTTATTTCAAAAGGTCTTCTTCAATAATGGACAGGCGGCGCCTTCATCATCGAAATTGGACGCTTATTTTGAAGAGATGTTCTTTCACAATCCATGGGCCGACGAAGAGATACCGTCATTGGTGTACGAAGCCGGCGACGGCGCCATTATCGGCTTCATCGGAATAATTCCACGGCGCATGCAGTTACACGGCCGGCCCATTCGAGCGGCTATCAGCATGCATTTTATGGTTGAGCCGGGCAGTCGTTCGACGCTGGCCGGAGTACAACTACTAAAGACTTTCTTCTCAGGCCCGCAAGACCTGTCGTTGACCGACAGCGCCGGCGTCGTGGGCCGTAAAATTTGGGAAGGCGTCGGCGGCGCTACGTCGATGGCCTATAGCATCAACTGGATGCGCTTGCTGAGGCCAAGCCGGTATGTGTTGCGCCTCCTGGCGCGGAGAAATCGGCCGCTCAGACTTCTCGCCTTGGCCCTCAGGCCCTTGTGCCCGATAGTGGACGCCATAGCAGGCCGCGCGCTGCCGCGCCTTTTTGGCAAACCGGACGCTTCCCTAAAGGAGGCCGATTTGGATAAGGAGACTCTGTGGGCCGGTATCGCTCAATTCACATCGGGCTATGCGCTCCGGCCCGACTACGACCCGGAATCCTTGTTCTGGTTGTTGGCGAAAGCCGATCAAATGGCCGGCCGCGGCGCGCTGCGGAAACTGGCGCTCCGCAACGCCGGTGGCGAGCTGGTTGGCTGGTGCCTCTACGAATTGCGCGCGGACGGCATAGGCGAGGTTTTGCAGGTCGTGGGGCGTAAGAAGTCATTCGGCGAAGTGCTCGACCATCTCTTCTGGCACGGCCGGCGTAACGGGGCGATTGCGTTATCCGGACGACTCGACCTTGAATTCGCCCAGGAATTTTCGGATAGATATTGCTTCTTCAACTGTAACGGCCCCTGGACGCTTACGCATTCAAAGAGCCAGGAGGTCCTGCAAGCCATCAATCAGGGCGATCTATTTTTAACGAGGATGGAAGGCGAGTGGTGTACACGCTTCCAAAATGAGTAACAAACAATAAGGCCATGCAATCGAATCAAAAAACATCGAAGACTTCTTTTAGGGATGAGCGTGAATTCGGTCTTACCGTAGGGCTCATGTTGATCTTGTTGGGGGGCTGGTGGATCTATACAGGTAAATGGAAGTTAGTCGCTACCGGCTTTCTTGCGCTCGGTCCGGCGTTGGTCATACTCGGCTCGCTATTCCCGAAGGCGCTCGTTCTCGCTAACAGAGCCTGGATGGCGTTAGCCAAATTGCTATCCTTATTCTCTACCCCCATCATCCTTGCGATAGTCTTCTTCGGCATACTTATGCCGATCGGCGCTGTCAAGAGGTTATTCGGCTGGGACCCATTACGGCGTCGCGCTTCCCCCGGCGCTTCGTACTGGATCTCTTATAGCGCGCGTCAGCGCGATCCACGTCACTTTGAAAAAATGTATTGAGGAGGCTGCGGAAATGTCCAGGTTAAGAGTAATCAGCGAACTATGGCAATTGATGAAGTACAACAAGAAATACTGGCTTGCCCCTATTGTCAGTGTCCTGGTGTTGGTTGGAGTGCTTCTGATAGTGGCCGGCGGCTCCGCGCTGGCGCCGTTCATCTACACCCTATTCTAAACGGAGCGGCAAAGTTATGGCTTACATACTAGGTCTCTCCGCCTTCTATCACGATTCTGCGGCCTGCCTCGTAGTCGATGGAGAAATAGTTGCGGCGGCGCAGGAAGAGCGTTTCACCCGCGTCAAGCATGATCATGGCTTCCCGATCAACGCCGTCAGGTATTGTCTAAGAGAGGCCGGGATTACGCCTGATCAACTCGACTACGTCGGTTTTTACGATAAGCCGCTGCTCAAATTCGACAGGCTGCTCGAGACCTATCTGGATTACACGCCGTCCGGATTCCTCTCCTTTCTCAAAGCGATGCCGCTTTGGATGAAGGAAAAGCTGTGGGCGCCGGATGTGATCAGAACCGAGATGGCGAAGGCCGGCGCGGCGGAAGACGAGAGGGCGGCCAAGAAATTGGCGAAACGGTTCGGCTGGAATCTGCTCTTCGGCGACCACCACGAGAGCCACGCGGCCAGCGCGTTCTATCCTTCGCCTTTCGAAGAGGCGGCCATCATCACTATGGACGGAGTGGGCGAATGGGCGACCAGTTCGATAGGGATCGGTCGAGGCAATGAGATTACGTTACTCAAGGAGCTGAGATTCCCCGACAGCCTGGGGTTGCTCTACAGCGCCTTCACCTATTACACTGGATTCAAGGTCAACAGCGGAGAATATAAGGTAATGGGTTTGGCGCCTTATGGCGAGCCGAAGTACGTTCCGTTGATCAAGGAGAAGTTGGTAGAGATACGCGACGACGGCAGCCTCCGGATGAATCAGGAGTATTTCGGTTATAGCCATGGGCTGAGGATGACTAACCGGGCGTTCGGCAAGCTTCTCGGCGGCCCGCCGCGCGAGCCTGAATCGAAGCTCACTCAACGGGAGATGGACCTTGCCCGCAGCGTTCAGGAGATCACCGAAGAGGCGGTTTTGAAAATGACCCGTTTCGTTCAACGGGAGACAGGGATGAAAAAGCTCTGCCTGGCGGGCGGCGTCGCGCTCAATTGCGTGGCGAACGGCTTGGTATTGCGGGAGGGGCTGTTCGACGACATCTGGATCCAACCCGCCGCCGGCGACGCGGGCGGCGCTGTCGGAATCGCGCTCGCCATCTGGCATCGCTATCTGGGTAAACCGCGCGTCAGTCCAGAGAAGAAAGGCGCCTGGATCTCTTCGCGGGGGTCTTCAAATGGCGCCCTTCCGCCTTACGCTGACGGTATGAAAGGCTCATACCTCGGCCCCGGCTACTCCGAGGAGGAGATTGAACAGTACCTTAAAACTAACAACTACCCTTACACCAAATACAGCCGCCAGGAGTTGCCGGAGGCCATATCCTGCCTTCTGGCGTCGGGAAAGGTCATTGGGTTGAGTCAGGGAAGGATGGAGTTCGGCCCTCGCGCTCTGGGTGGACGCAGCATCATCGGCGACGCGCGCTCGCCAAGAATGCAGTCGGTCATGAATCTGAAGATCAAATACCGCGAAAGCTTCCGACCCTTTGCGCCGAGTGTGCTTCGAGAGCATGTCTCTGAATGGTTCGAGATGAATGCCGACAGCCCATATATGCTTCTGGTCGCCGACGTGGTCGAGAACCGTCGCCGCCGGATGACCGAGGAAGAAGAGCGATTGTGGGGCATAGACAAACTGAACGTCGCGCGGTCGGAGATACCGGCGGTCACGCACGTGGATTATTCCGCCCGAATTCAAACCGTGCGGCGCGAGGTGAGCCCGCTCTACTGGGAGATCATCGAGGCGTTTCGGAGGAAGACCGGCTGCCCGGTGATCGTCAACACGAGCTTCAACGTTCGCGGCGAGCCGATCGTTTGCACGCCGGAAGACAGCTACCGCTGCTTTATGAGGACGGAGATGGACGCGCTGGCGCTCGAGACATGTGTGCTGGAGAAAGAAAAACAGCCCGCGTTCCGGGAGGATAAGGACTGGCGGTCAGAATTTTCGCTTGATTGAGTATGTATATCCTGGGAATATCGGGTCATCAAAGTGACGCGGCGGCGGCGCTGCTCAAAGACGGGCGGATCATCGCCGCCATAGAGGAAGAGAAATTGGCGCGCGTCAACCGCATCGGCGTCAGCCAATCCGGAGGGCTGCCTTACCAGGCCATCGGGTACTGCCTTGAAGCCGCCGGCGTCGGGATCGAGGATATTGACTACGTCACTTATGACCACAAGCCGCGACGCCTGATGAGAAGGGCGGTCGAATTCAACCGAAGGTTCCTGCCGGAAGACGCCCCTGAAGCGATTGACCACAAGGCCGCCAGCCTATACGAGTTTCAGAATCGAATGAAGACGCTGCGTCTGGTCAGGCAATTGCTGAGTGGGACTGCGAATGTCGTCACCGTGGATCATCAACTCGCGCATGCGGCCAGCGCGTTCTATCCGGCCGGATTCGACCGCGCCGCGATTCTGATCCTCGGCCGGGTGGGAGATCACATCTCCATCTCGGCGGGAGTCGGCGAAGGAAGGAAGGTTCGAATTCTCAAGCGGATCGAATTTCCGCATTCCCTCGGCTGGGTCTACAGCCTGATCACTGAACATCTGGGCTTTCGCCCCAATGGCGGAGAGCGTAACACACAATGGCTGAGTACAACTGGCGAGCCGGAGTTCATCCCCGCCTTCGAGGACCTGATTCGGATCGATTCGGCGGGGATCCCTTCAGTAGATCTCTCCTTCTTCAACATCTCGCATCAAAGCGCCGACCCATTTTCCGAGAAGTTCTACCTCAGGTTCGGCGCCGCTCCCGGTGGCGTAAATCAACGATTCGGCAATGGAGCAAAAGGCGTTCCGTGGACCAAGCTGATTGAAGAAGTGACGGGCCGGCGGAACGCGCCGCCGCCGGCGAATAGTTACAGTCGTAATATGGCCCGCAGTCTTCAGCATCGACTCGAACAGGCGGCGCTGGCGCTGGCCGAAAGCGTCCGGCTGGAGTATCGAACGGACGCCTTATGTCTGGCGGGCGGCGTGGCGCTCAACAGCCTGATGGTATCGAGGCTGGAGCAGGAGAGCGGCTACCGCCATATCTTCACCCAGCCTGCTGCGGGAAACGCCGGATGCAGCCTGGGCGGGGCGCTGTTTCTCTGGCACAACCAACTGAACCGGGGAGAGCCTCAAAAGCTGGAACACCTGTTTCTAGGGCCGGAATACTCCGATGAGCAAGTCAAACCTGACCTCGATAACTGCAAGTTGGCTTACCGTTACATTGTTTCTGAAGAGAAGTTACTCGAAGAGGTGGCGGAGTTACTTTGCCAGGGAAACATCGTAGCCTGGGTTCAGGGTCGCGCCGAATTCGGCCCTCGCTCCCTGGGATCCAGGAGCGTCATCGCAAGTCCGCTGTCGGCTCATATGAAGGAGAACCTCAACCTCTTCATCAAACACAGGGAAAACTACCGCCCATTCGCCGCTTCGGTTGTGGAGGAGAGGGCGGCTGAGTTCTTCGACGATTGCAGTCCGCTTTCGAATTTCCTGCTCACTGTGTCACGTATAAAGAACGATAAACGGCAAGTGATCCCCGCCGCCTGGTTCTCGGACGGCCTTGCTCGTGTTCACACGGTCAGTCACAAAACGAATCCTCTTTTCTGGCGACTGCTCAATAAATTCGGGGAGAAGACCGGCGTCCCGGTTCTTCTGAACACTTCATTCAATCTGATGGGAGATCCTATCGTCTGCTCTCCCCGTGAAGCAGTGCGCAGTTATTGCTGCTCCGGGATCGATGCCTTGGCAATCAATCATTTTCTTCTTCAGAAGTGATATGAAGAATTTTGCGAAGAAACTCCTGCTGATCTTCTTCAGCGCATTCCTCGGTCTGGCGATATGCGAAATCGGGCTGCGCCTATTCGGCTTTAAATACAGCGGCTCGACTTTCACCGCCGACCCGCTGCTCGGATGGTCGCTGCGGCCCGGCGCAAGCGCGTGGGAAGTCGATGAAGGCTCCGCGCGCAGCAAGATCAACGGTCACGGGTATCGCGACCGCGAGCGCGCCGAGAGCAAGCCCCGGGACGTCTATCGCGTGGCGGCGCTGGGCGACTCCTACACCGAAGCGCGCCAGGTCGACATGGACAAGACGTTCACGTCGCTCGCCGAAGAGGAGTTGAACCGTCGGCGCTGCTGCGGCGAACGCCGGGCGGAAGTGTTGAACTTCGGAATCGGAGGGTTCGGCACCGCCCAGGAGCTTCTGCTGCTGCGCGAACGGGTGTGGAAATTCGAGCCCGATATGATCGTCCTTCAGTTCTACGCGGGCAACGATATGTTCAACAACCACCGCGCGCTAAACATCAGCACGCCCGACAAGGCGCCCTATTTCCTGTTGAAGAACGGGAAGCTGGAGCTTGATGAGAGCTTCAGGCAGGGGCGCGCGTTCGATCCCTCTTACATTCGAATGAAAGGAATCGGCGCGGATATTATGAACAGCTTCGTATTGCTTCAACTCGTATACAAACTGAACCGCGTGCGCGCGCAGCAAGAGGAACTGGCGCGACTGAATGGCGCCGGAGGGCAGCCCGACCCCAACGCTCCGCCGCCCGAATATCAACGCTATCTGTCGTTCCTGCCGCCCACAATACCGTCGATGGTGGAAGCGTGGCAGGTGACAGAGGCGTTGATCGCGGAGATGGGTAAGGAAGTCGGATCTCACCACGCGTCCCTGCTGGTGATGATCATGCCGACCGACATTCAAATCAATCCCGATCCTGAGAAACAGAAAGCGTATCGCGCGAAGTATCACGTCGAGTCGCTCGAATATGCGGACGAGCGGATAGAACAGCGCGCCCGCGAGAACGGAATCCCCGTGTTGCGGCTGACCAGACCATTAGTCGAGGAGGCCAGGCGCTCGGGAACATACATGGCCGGCTTCCCTAACACCGACCCGAACGGAGGCCACCTAAACGAACGCGGGCACGCGGTGGTCGCGCGCGAGCTTGTCCGGGCGATCTGCGAAATCGCGCCTGGACGGGCTGCCGTTTCCGCAGCGGCGCATTGACAGGACATCACCTCAGAACGCCGGCTCAGCCACCGCAAGGTAAGATAGCGGATGATATAAAGTTACTCAAAAAGCTGATCGTGTTTCTAGAGATGTGAGGCGCTGTTTGTTGATTACATAATGCGCCTGGCGTAAAGCCAGGCGCGCGCCTCGCGGGTAGGCTAAGCCTCCCCGTTTTTTGGCCAAACTCGTGTTATGTCGCTCATGTCACACGACAGCTAGCCGTAGCCAAAGAGCGCGACCTGTAATTTCCAAGGCGACGGAAAACCCTTCTCAAAGGAACCTATGAATTTACCCGACATCAAAGAAATCATAAAAACCCTTTTGGGCCCGTTTTATAAGCCGGCAAGAGATTACGTCTTCGGCCCTTTCTATGGTGTGATCTCTGGATTATGGGATCCGACCCAAAATATCTTCATGTTGTACCTGCTTACGTCGGTCGTCATTGCATTACTGGTTTACAAAGTGAATTACGCCAATGGAAAGTCATTGTCATTGAGTAATTTCTTTCGCTATCTCGCCCCGAAAGAAATCTACACTCACAAATCAGCGCTGATTGATTACAAGTTCTTCGTTGTAAACGCCTACGTATACAAATTTCTACTTGGCTGGACCGTCATCTTTTCCTCGCAGCTGTTAGGCGGCCAAGTGGCGTCACTACTGCGCGCGTCATTCGGCATAGGCCCGCAATGGCAACCAACAATGATATCCAAAATCTCATATACCATACTGATCGTGATGGCGTTTGATCTTGGCTCATACATCTCCCATTACTTGAGACACAGCATCCCTCTGCTATGGCAATTCCACAAGGTTCATCACTCCGCGGAAGTGCTAACCCCGATCACGACCTTTAGAAATCATCCGATTGATGATCTGGTCCAAGCTCTTATCCTGCCTGTTTTCACTGGCGCGACGGCCGGGATATTCAGATATTTATACCCAAGTGGAATAACAGAATACACAATCATTAATCTCAGTGTTATCATTTTCTTTTTCCATATTATCAACAATCTTTACCATACACACGTCTGGCTGTCGTACGGATGGAAACTCAACCATGTCCTCATCAGCCCGTGCATGCATCAGATTCATCACAGCTCGGAGAAACGCCATTTCGATTGTAACTTCGCGCAAATCTGCGCATTCTGGGATTACCTTGGAGGAACACTCTATGTGCCAAAAGACCTGGAAATGCTGAAGTATGGAATCTCCAACAACGAGCATGTCGAATTCAACAGCTTACGGGCCCTCTACACCTTGCCGTTTAAGAAAGCGCTCGCGTTGATCAAATTAAAGGGAGCCGCGTCGCTAGCGAGTCGACTAGAGGGCCGCTGAGATAACACGAGTTTGGACAAAGTTAGTCTGAGATGACAACTGTCATCTAGAGGCGCCTTAGCTTGCTTACCACTAAATTTTGCGCCGTGCTTCTGACGATTCCCGTTCTCTTGTCGTCTGCAGTCGCCGAGATTCTCGGCGAGGTCGACGGCGAATTCGCGTTTCTGACGATTCCCGTTCTTTTGTTGTTTACAGGGTTTCTGAGTTCTTCATGTAGATCAGCCGCGAGTCGATCAAAAGAGAACATGGTTCTTCTGACCAGTGGACATTTAACCAATGCGGCTGAACGCGCCGGTTTTAGCGTCGAAGAGACCAAAGCGGAAATCCCGAGGGCTGTTCGCTCGCGGCTCGGATTCCGCACACTCGCCTACAAAGATCCGAGGCTGGCTTATTTACGCGAGCAATATCAGCTGAGAAAGCGTATCGAGTCGGCGAAGGATGAATGGACCGCCCAACTGTTGCTTAAACAGTGGGTGAGCCAATCTATCCCCAACGGCGACCCGCGCGTGTCGGCGAACACCGCGTCTGAAATCCTGCGATACGCCGCGCAGGGAGAGAACTTTTACTGCACTCACTACATGATCACCTATGTCGAATCCGCTCTGGCGCTCGGCTGGCAGGCGCGCATGGTTGGTGTGGATCGCCGCCATGGGCCCGAAGGGTTGGAGAGCACGCATCACGGCATTGCGGAAGTATGGTCCAACCAGTTCTCTAAATGGGTCGTGATCGACCCTCAAAGTAACCTGCATTTCGAAAAGGACGGGATTCCGTTGTCCGCATGGGAGATCCGAACGGAGTGGTTAAACAATCAAGGAGCTAACGTAGATCATGTTGTGGGGGTCCCTCCTCAAGCTGTGAAAAAGAATCCGGCCATCATTTGGTGGAAGCGCCGCGATGAAGATGAAACTGCGACATTCTTTTGGCTCTACATTGAAGACGATGCCGTCACCAGAACTTGGAACAACCGGTTTCGCTATATTTTTCCCCAGGACCAGCGCAATCGTGACCTCATCTGGTACCAGAACGATCCGTCCGGGCGAGGTCGGTTGCATGAGGGGTATTGCAACAACCGTTTCATTCCCACTTGGTCCCTAGAAGACGCCTATTGGACAGTCGGAATTGTGGAAGTCAGGTTGGCAGGCGTTTCTTCCGGGACACTTCAGCTAAGCCTCGATAGTTATTGTCCTAATCAGACAGGGTTTGAGGCCGCCTTTGACGATCGGGGATGGGAACTTATAGAGGGCGAGACAATTGTAACCTGGAAGCTAAAGGCTGGCGCGAACTGTCTCCGACTGAGAACCGTCAGTCTAGGCGGAGTAAAGGGTCCAGAAGCCATGTTGTTCTTGCGACTTAAGCGGCCATAAGGCGCGCCGCGTGGGCGCTCAATAGCGGCGCAAGGCGCTTGTTAACTCCGCAATCAAGCTGTTTTGGGCTGATGCGAATCATCAGGTCAGATCAGCTTTGTCCAAACTCGTGAAATGAAAGGATAAATGGAATGCCGAGCGATTTGAAACAACTTCTTCATGATTGCTTCGGGCCTCTTTATGCGCCTGTCAGGGATTACGTTTACGGGCCGGCTTGGGGAATCATCGCCGGCTTCATGGAGCCTGGATATAATTTGTACTGGCTGTATCTGGTTTCGGCGGCTGTGATCGCGTTGCTCATCTATCTGGCGCGAGGTGGAAGGCATGAGCGCCTCTCGCCGTCAGGTTTTATTCGATTCTGCCTGCCAAAAGCGGTTTTCGCCCACAAGTCATCCATCATCGATTACAAGTTTTACGTGGTCAATCCCTTCGTCTATAAGATCATAACCGGCGGGGCGGTTTTCGGTTCGGCGGTGATGGCAAGTAACGTCAGGTCCTTGCTGCAATCATCCTTCGGCGACGGCCCTCATTGGGAGATGACTGCGGGGTCCAGAGTCGTTTATACGATTCTGGCTATTGCGGCTCACGACCTTGGCGTTACGATGGGGCATTTCTTTGAGCACAAAATCCCCTTCTTCTGGGAGTTCCACAAGGTACACCATTCAGCCGAAACGCTGACGCCATTCACCAATTACAGAAACCATCCAGTTGATAAGGTGCTGGAAATGTTTCTAGCCCTGTTCTTCGTCGGAACGCTCGGAGGGACTTTTCAATACCTTTATCCGGGCGGAATAACACAAGTCACGATCATTAACGTGAGCGTGATGTTTTTTGTGTACAACCTGATCGCCAACCTGCGCCACTCTCACATCTGGCTGTCCTACGGCTGGTTTATCAATCACATCATCAGCAGCCCGGCGATGCATCAACTTCACCACAGTTCGGAAGAGAGGCACTTCGACAAAAACTACGCTCTGGTGTTCTCGTTCTGGGACTACTTGGCGGGAACCTTGTATGTCCCGCGTGGAAAAGAGGAGTTCAAATGGGGATTGTCCAATCAGGAACACTTGGCCTACGACAGCGTGGCAAGTCTGTATCTGACGCCGATCAAGAAAGCCGCCGCATTGATCGGACGGTCAAGAGCGACGTCTTCGGCGACCGTGAGCAAGCTGTAGCGAGGCGCCTTATGAGCGAGGCCTTTCTTCACATTCGGCGCGGAGCGGAAGGCTTTGAGATCGAGGGCGCGCAAGTCGGCGCGCTCGGCCACAAAATCCGCCATCCCGGGAGGAGTGAACCCGACGGCGTCTTCGTGGAATGGTCCTGGGATGGTAATCGTCTTCGCGTTCGCAACGACCGATATGGTTGTTATCCGTTCTACTATTTCGCCAATTCCGACGAGATTGCGATCTCCACTTCCATCGTCAGATTGTTGGAGGCCGGCGCGTCCCCGGTTTTGGACGAGGCGGGCTTGGCCGCTTTTCTGAGACTCGGCTTTTTTTTGGGAGAGGACACGCCATTCCTGGAGATTCGCGCGCTGCCGCCAGCAGCAGTACTGGAGTGGCGAAACGGAGAGTTGGCGGTTTCAGGCCGCATCACTACCACACGGCCTGATAATTTGAACCGCGACGCGGCCATTGACGGCTACATCTCTCTGTTCCGCGATGCGGTGCGGCGGCGTCAACCGTCAAGACCGAACGTCGCCGTCCCCTTGAGCGGCGGACGCGATTCCCGCCACATTTTGCTCGAATTGTGCGAGCAGGGATTGCGCCCCGATTTCTGCCTCACTGCGCGCTTATTTCCCGCGCCAGCGGCTTACGATGAAGTCGAGGTCGCAGCCAGCCTGTGCGAGGCGCTCGGCCTTCGGCGCCTGACGCTCGATCAACGCGAGTCGTTGATGCAAGCGGAGTCGGATAAGAACTTGAGGACTGGCTTCTGTTCGTTTGAACACAATTGGTACCTGGTCGTGGCCGATCACCTGAACCGGACAGCCGGCTTAGTATACGACGGCATCGGCGGCGACGTGCTTTCGGCTGGCCTTTTCCTGTCGCCCAGTCGCATCGAATTATGCGAGGAGGGTCGCCTGGCGGAACTGGCGGATGACCTGTTTTCAACCCTCTCCGAACGGGTGATCAAGAGCGCGCTGCGCCCTGAGCGCGCGATCAAATTCGATCGGGAGATCGCCTTCGCTCGGTTTGCGGCGGAATTCCGCAAGCACGCCGACGCGCCGAATCCGATCGGCTCTTTCCATTTTTGGAACCGGACGCGGCGATTGGTCGCATTCTGTCCTTACGGTATGCTGCGCGAGGCGCCGGAGGTATTCAGCCCCTATTTGGATCACGAGCTTTTCGACTTCCTGACCTCTCTGCCCGCGAGGATGTTCGTGGACCACAGCTTCCACACCGAAACTATTCATCGCGCCTACCCGGCTTACGCGCACATCCCTTTCGCGCAGATAAAGAAGGCGGGCGGCGCCTACCGGAAGCATTATCGGTCTTTTGCGCTGGCCGTCGCGCGGCGCCTGCTCGAAACCGGACCTCATAAGTTACTGCGCAATTCTTATTTCCTGCCGCGCTTGTTACGCTGCCTGATAGATCCCAGCTATTTGCCATCGGCTGGATGGATCGGCCCGCTCGCGCTGTATCTTGCTCAATTGGAATCGACCGCCGAGACTGTCAAATACAAAATGAATGCCTATCAGTATTGAACGACTCGGCAAAATTCGCGGGATGAGTCTGGACGAGTTGCGGGTTCGCTCATGCCAGCGATTCGCCAGATTGAGCGACCGCCTGCGGCGCGACCGCGCGCCTGAGATGAGCGACAAGGAGCTTTTCAGAGAATTCAATCCGGTCTGGCGCGGCGAATGCGCGGCCGACGCGCTGCGCCACTGTCTGCGGACGAAGAACAGACGATTCCTGCCCTCGCTCGAACAGCGAAGAAAGATTGTCGAGACGATGAATCGGCGCTTCCCCGCCGAGCGCGACGCCATCATCAAAACAGCGGAAGCCGCCCTTGCGGGAAAGTTCTCCCTGCTCGGCCACGCCAGCTTGAGTTTCAGCGATCCACCCGATTCGCCGATTGATTGGAGCCTCGATCCGGTCTCAGGCCTTCGCGCCCCGCTCCGGCATTGGAGCGAGTTGCATCCGCTCGATCCGCTGGGCGGCGGCGATCCGAAAGTCGTCTGGGAGCTGAACCGCCACGCCCATTTCGTCACGCTGGGCCAGGCCTATTGGCTGACCGACGACAATCGTTTCGCCGCGGCGTTCGTTGATCAGGTCTCCGCCTGGATTGACGCCAACCCGGTGGGGATGGGCGTCAACTGGGCCTCCAGTCTGGAGGTCGCGTTCCGATCAATCGCGTGGCTATGGGCGCTGGGCCTGTGCGTTGATTCCAGAGAAGTCACGCCCGATTTCTTCGCGCGGCTGCTGAAATCGCTAATCGCGCACGGGCGCCACATCGAAAGGTATCTCTCGTATTACTTCAGCCCCAACACGCATCTGACCGGCGAGGCTCTGGGGTTGTTCTACCTGGGCCTGGCGCTGCCGGAGATGAAACGCGCCAAAGGGTGGCGCGGCCTGGGGATGCAAATACTGCTCGATCAGGCGGCGAAACAGGTACGCGCTGACGGCGTCTATTTCGAGCAGTCGTCTTACTATCACCGTTACACGACGGACTTCTATACTCATCTCTTCGCGCTGACGCGGGCCGACGACAGCATTATTTATCACGAGATGGATACCATGCTCCGGCGGAATCTCGTAGCGATGCTTGATCACCTGATGTGGATTACGCGGCCCGATGGATCGTCGCCGCTCTTCGGCGATGACGACGGCGGGCGGCTGATCAAACTGGGGCAGCGCGCGGCCAATGATTTCCGCGACACTCTGGCCATCGGCGCGGCAATCTTCAAACGAGGCGATTGGAAATATGTCGCGGGAGCGGCGCCGGCGGAGATGTTGTGGTTGATGGGCCCAGAGGGAGTCGCCTGCTACGACCGGCTGGAGGCTGAACCGCACTCTGAAATTTCCAGGGGGTTCAGGTCGAGCGGCTATTTCGTGATGCGCGACGGATGGCGCCGCGATTCGAGTTTCGTTTTGATTGATTGCGGGCCTCACGGCGCCGAAATTGGCGCCGGGCACGCGCACTCGGACGCGCTCTCTATCGAATTCGCGTCGCGCGGCGTAACCTGGCTGGTCGATCCAGGCACGTTCGTTTACGCCACGGACGCGAAGACGCGCGACGATTTCCGCTCAACCGACGCCCACAACACCGTTGTGGTTGATGGCCAACCGCAATCCATCGCTTCGACGCCGTTCTCGTGGCGCACGGCCGCGAAATGCCGGTTGCATGAATTCGTCGAACACGGCGACGCGATCTTCTTTCAGGGCTCGCACGACGGTTACGAGCGTCTCAGTGACCCGGTAACGCACACGCGGTCGGCGCTCTACCTCAAACCCGACCCGGGCGCCAACCTCCCGGGACGCCTGATCGTGCGCGATCGCTTCACCGCTAAAAAACGTCACCGCTACGCCATTCGCCTTCACTTCGCGCCCGATTGCGTCGCCACAGTCGCCACCAGCGGCTGCGCCAATGGAGCTCGCGTCGAGGCGCGCCAAACCACCGGGGCCACGCTGACCATCAGAGTCATCTGCGAGACGGAGCCAAAATCGGAGATCGCCGCAAGCGTAACCGAAGGACGGGTCTCGACTTGTTACGCTCATTACGCCCCGGCGCCCGTAGCCGTATTCGAAGCCGAAGGCGTGGGGACGCAGGAGTTTCTGACTCTGATCTTCCCAGGGGCGTTTGATCGAAATCAGTACCGCGAGCGATAGTGAGCGTGGCTCCTGAAGTAGGCTGCTGGCTAAGTGAGTAGGCAGAAGTTTTTTGAAAAATAGACCATTGGCTCTAAAGGCGTGTTTTAAAAGCTTCGCTTTGAGCCTGCGGAGCAGGCGACAGCATAAAGCCTGGGGCGGCAGCCCCAGGGCACGTTAGTAAAGCGCTCCGCAGCCCACGAAGTGGGCGACAGCCCTCAAGGCTGCCGCCCGTTTCACGGGCTTGATGACTTTCCAAAACTTACCTGGGGTTCCACTCGCTTCGCTCGCTTCACCCCAGGCTACATTCTGCCGCCCGCTCCGCAGGCTAAGAGCCTTTTTTTCAAATAACTTTTGCCTATTCACTTAGAGCCAGGCTCGCTACCGCTCGCGGTACTAATTCGACGCGGGCTAACTTTTCAATGTCACGAGCCGTAATGGCAGCGCCGATTTCCTCATCCAACCCCTCACCTGACATCAACGACCGAGCGCCGTAAAGTCGCACCCGACGTCCTTGCCATCCGTCCCTTGGTTGATGTACTGGCTGCCCGGCGCCAGGCGATAGTTCCCGTTTGCGAAATCAACGAAGAGCACTAGGTTGATCGATGCCGGATAGAAGTTATCCGGCGGATAATCGCTGCTCGGCGCCCCGATGACGACGTTTCTCCTGAATTCGTATCCGGGGTAATAGAATGCGAGCGCTTCCAATCCTGTGCCGTGACCACTGCCCAACACGCCGTAATCGCCCTGCAGCACGATGTTGTTGCGAAAAACAAAGCCCAGGCTTGGCGCCACGTCCGCGACAATAATTGCGCCGGTTTCAAAGACTGTATTGTGATCGATCGTGATATTGACCGGGCCGCCGACGGTTTGAAAGGCTCTCCCATCCGCCCCGTTCGCTCCGTACTTGGGCCCGTTGATGTCGTCAATCAGGTTGTTCTTGATCAGAATCCGCTGCGACGGCTGGCTCGGGGAAGTGTCGTCCGGCCCGGCGATGTTGAAGCCGCCCGCGGAATGTCGCACGATGTTGTTGGTGAAGGTCACGTCCGCAGCCGTCGCTTGCGGCACAGCCCCGTCTTCGCCGCGAGGCGTGAATAGAATGGCGAAGCCGTTCTGCGCGGCGGCCCAATTGTTCTCGAAGACGTTTTGATCCACCAGCGCGCGCTGGGCGTTCTTCAGCTCGAAAAGGTTCTTGACCGTCCAGGAGCTATTCATCCAGGCGAGCGGTTTGCTGACGTTATTCAAGCGGAACTCTATGTCGGAGGCGATGAGGTTCTGAATCGAAGCCGGAGCCCCGCCCAGCATAAAGTTTTCGCCCGCGCCCTCCAGGTAGTTGTTGACGATCTTGAACGGCCCGGGCCCATTCCAACCGCAGACGGCCTGCGAGTCGGCGCCGACCTCATGGATGTCGGAGATGTATGAATCAATTACCGCCGTGCTGGCGGAATTGATCAGGACGCCACGCCTGGAATTGCCGCTGGCGTTGCCGTGAATATAGCAGCGGTCGATGATCAGGTCGTGCGGCGTCGCCGCCAGCGAAGTCTGATCGCCGCCGAACTCGACGATGTCATAGATGTTTGTTCCCGACGC
>DASTMP010000091.1:0-39943 GCA_035714085.1 Blastocatellia bacterium | reverse complement strand
AACGGTTTAGCTCCATTGAGTTTATCTCCGGCGCCAGAGTCAACTGGCGCGAAGTCTCGGAACTCCAATAGACGGCTATTGGATAGTACAGAGACAAGCCCCCACTATAACGCGCCAGCGTTTAGTGGCGGGTAGCTGACTACCGGTACCATCCATCGACAAGCTGGTTGCGCTCGGCCAGCGCCGGATCTATGCGAAAATGACGCACGCCCCTCCTGATATCCGCCGGGCCGGGCGTTAATTGGATAATGTTCGAGAATCGCCCCAGTTCGCGCGCGCGGCTGAGATCGCGCTCCTGCAGATGAGGATCGCCTGCAAAATAATATGAGTCAACCCAATGATCGGGCAGCCCCGGAGCTTGCAGATGGACGTGAATATGCATTGGAGGCGGCTCCTTCATATCAGCGTAGCTCCCTGGCTGAATCGAACTGAATTCGTAGACGCCCTGCGCATTCGACCACACAGCTCCGCGCAACCGCGCTTGGCGTGGACTATTGACAGGTCGGCTGTAGTGTCCGGCGGCGTCCGTTTGATAGAGAAAGATTCTGACGTTAGGCACAGGCTTGTCCGTCAAATCGTAGACTGCGCCGCGAATGAGGATGCGTGCGCCAGGTTCCCGCTGCTCAGCGATGTCAATTCGCGTCGGGCGCTGCGCCGCGATCGCGAATTCATCCGGCGATGGGGATTGCAGGAAGGATAAATAACGCGGCGCAAGCGGCAGCGCGCAGGCAAATCCCATCGCGTTTTTGATAAATTGTCGCCGTCCTTCGCTCGGCTGTAACAAGTGTTTCATAGTCGGCCCTCCTAAATTGAGTTTTCCTCTACTTAGACGGTACGGCGCTGTATTTTCTTCCTTAGTCAGGCTGTCTTCATTGGGGAAACGTCCAAACTTGCGCCGAAAGGTCGGCGCGCGCCGATATATCGGCGCCGAACGCTTCGGCGCCATGCCATTGGCGCCACTCGTCACAACCTCCTTTGCCTTCATAACCACCGACATTTCACACACTTAACTGCAAGCATTATTCACGCCGCAGTCTGGCAAGGGTGTTGCCCTATCAGCAAGCGTCGGAAGAAACGATAACGAAAGGAGCCGAAGACATTCGGAAGATTGTGATGATGATTAACAGTCAAACAAAAGAAACCGTCGCTATCAAACAATGCCCCATTTGCTCTTGGGAACTGCTCGCTAGTGACAGGTTCTGCCGCCACTGCGGCGTTAATCAAAGCGATAGTTGCGTCACAGCGGCTCTAACTGCGGATCTGTCCGGCTATGAAACTAAACCATTGAGCGAGAACAAGGCGGCTTATCAATCACTCTCCGGCGCATTGATCAACATTGTGGCGCAGGGCATATCGGCAAAATCATTGTCCTATTGCGCAAGTCGGGGCTTAAGACGATTGATCGCCGTTATCGCGACCATTCCCATCTGGCTGTTGATCGTGCTTCTGGCGCCGGTGGAGGCTTACTCCGCCGCGAGGACGATCACGAAACAGCTTTAAGTAGGGAGCCTTTGAACTTTCAATTCGGTAAACGCTGATCATGCTCAGAATCACAGTTCACAACGACGACGGGGCGACCCGCTTAAAAATCGAAGGGAGGTTGATGGGCGCCTGGGCGCCAGAGCTGGAAAGCTGCTGGCGTCAAGCGACGGCCACTCAACCTCCACCGCGCATCCTCGTTGAATTGACCGACGTCAGCTTCATTGACGAAGAAGGCAGGAACTTGTTGAAGCTGATGGCGGCGTCCGGCGCCGAGCTGATTGCGGTTAACGTGTTGATGAAGGCCATTGTCGAAGAGATCACCGAAGAAGGGAGAAAAAATGAAAAGACTGATTAACATAATCCTGCTGCTGTTTACCGCATTGCTGGCGCCGGTGTTTGACGCCGCGGCGCAAACGCTCACTACAGAGTCAACGCGACAGGAGCCGGGGCGCAGGATCGGAGTTCAAACTTCCAACCGCATATCGCTTACGCTGCGCGAGGCGGTGATGATGGCGCTGGAAAATAACCGCGAGATTGAGATCGAACGACTCAACGCGCGGATGAACGAATTCGATCTGCGCGCGGCGAGAGGCGTTTACGACCCGGCGCTCATCGCCAGCGTTTTTTATGACCATAGCGTGACGCCCGTCGCGTCGCTGCTCGCCGGCGGCGCCGACGGCAGGTTGAAGACGACCGACTTCGCCGGGACGAGCAAAATCACGCAACGCCTGCCGTGGCAGGGCGGGAGCGCGCAGGCGATCTTCGATCACAGCCGCGCGACGAGCCAGAATCTGTTCAATTCGCTCAACCCGCAATTCACCACGAGCCTGAGCGTCGAGTTCTCGCAGCCGCTCTTTCGCGGCCGCCGGATTGACGAGCCTCGCCGGCAGATCAAGATCGCCAAGAAGCGGCTCGACCTCACAGATAGTCAGTTCCGCCAACGCGCCATCGAGATCGTCGCCAAGGTCGAACGGGCTTACTGGGATCTGGTCTTCGCGCTTCGCGACGAAGAGATCAAACGCGAATCGGTCGAGCTGGCGCGCACGCAGCTCGCCCACAACCAGCGATTGGTCGAGCGCGGCGCTCTAGCGCCGGTTGACGTGGTCTCGGCGCGAGTCGAAGTCGAGCGAAGGACGGACGAAGCCGAAGCCGCCGTCGAAACGATCCAACGCGCCGAGAACGCCCTCAAAGCGCTGATGGTCGCGCCCGGCGATACCGAGATGTGGAACTCCGCGCTGGCGCCGGTCGAAAAACCGGAGTTGGATTCGTCGGCGCTGATGCCCTTCGACGACGCGTTAAAAATCGCGTTCAAAAATCGCCCGGAGATGGAGCAATACCGCCTGCGCGGCGAGCTGAACAACATTGACGTCGATTACTTCCGCGACCAGACGAAACCACGAATTGATCTGATCGCGAGTTACGGAACCTTCGGACTGGCAGGTAAAGCGCGGACGGATTTGAATCCGATTTCGGCGAGCCAGGAACAGCTCTTCGCGCGCATCAACCGACTTTCGCAGATGGCCGGTTTGCCCGTCCTGCCGCCGTTTCCCGACGGAGCGACGCCGGATAAGTTCATCGGCGGTTACGGGCAGAGCCTTGGAAATCTCTTCCGCAACGATTATCGCGCCTGGCGAATCGGCGTGAACATCGAGCTCTCAATCGGCAATCGCACGGCGAAAGCGCGCCTGGGCCGCGCGCTCGTCGAAGCCAAACAGATTGACGCGCAACGCCAGCGCGCCGAGCAGTTAATCGAAGTCGAAGTTCGCAATGCGCTTCAGGCCGTCGAGACGGCGCGCCGCAGAGTCGAAGCCGCGAAGAATTCCCGCGTCAACGCCGAACTGCAACACGCCAGCGAGCGACGCAAATTCGATGCGGGTCAATCAACCAACTTCTTCGTGCTCGATCGTCAGAACGCGCTTTCCGCGGCGCGGGGCCGCGAATTGAAGGCGCTTACCGATTACAACAAAGCCGTGAGCGAGTTGCAGAGCGCGCTCTCGACCATACTTGCCGATAACAACGTCGCGGTCGCCAGCCCACGACAATAAAGAAGGATAAGGAGTTATGTCACAACCCAACAATTACTCAAAGAAAGTCATTCGCGCCATCTTCGCTCTTATGCTCATTACAGGCTCTCTGATCTGGTGGTTCTTTTTGCGCGGATCAAACACGCCACATGAAATCATTTCAGTGAGCGGCCGCATCGAGAGCGATGACGCTGCCGTCGCCGCCAAGACCTCCGGGCGCATTCGCGAGGTCACCGTGCGCGAAGGCGATCAGGTCAAGGCTGGTCAAGTGATCGCCACGCTCGACGACGAACAGGTCAAAGCGCGCGTGGATCAGGCGCAATCGAACGTCGCGCAGGCCGAAGCCCGCTTGAGTCGCGCGCATCATGAAGTCGCCGTCCTGCAGGCGCAGCTCGAGCAGAGCCGCCTGGGCGTTAATCAGGCCCGCGTGGACGCTGAAGGTCGAGTCAGTCAGGCTCATGCGTACATCGCGGCGGCCGAAGCTTCGCTGGCTCGGGCAGAAGCCGATTACAAACAGGCGCGAGCCGACGCTGAACGCTTCACCGCTTTGGCGGAACAGGGCGACGCCCCGGCGCGCGAAGGCGAGCAGGCGCGAGCCGCCGCCGAAGCGCACAAAGCCGTCGTCCAGGCGGCTCGAAAACAGGTCGAGGCTTCGCGCGGCGCATTTCTCGCCGCCAAAGCCAATCTCGACAACCCGGCGATTCGCGCCGCGCAGGCGTCGGCCGTCGAACAGCAGATCAGACAGGCGCAGGCTGACATCCAATCAGCCGAGGCCGAAGCCGGCCACGCCCGCGCGCAGTTGCAAGAGGCCTTGGCCAACCGTAACGATCTGCAGATCGTCGCCCCATTCGACGGTACGGTCGCGACTCGCTCCGCCGAACCGGGTGAAGTCGTCTCGCCCGGAACGCCGATTATGACGATAGTCAACCTGAGCAACGTTTATCTGCGAGCTTTCATTCCTGAAGGCGAGATCGGACGTGTGCGCGCCGGTCAGTCGGCCCGCGTTTATCTCGACTCGAATCCGACTCGACCGCTCGAAGCCGTCGTCGCCCGCATTGACCCACAGGCTTCATTTACGCCTGAAAACACTTACTACCGCGACGACCGAGTCAAGCAGGTGGTCGGCGTGAAGCTGCAACTCACTAATTCGCAAGGTTTCGCCAAACCGGGCATGCCCGCTGACGGCGAGGTGCTGGTCGAAGGCGACAAATGGGTGGCGACTAATCGGAAATAGCTCGGCAAGGTTGCGGCCGATTACGCCGTGGAACAAGGGAGGAAAACAATGTGCGCAATACTGGAAATCACGGAAGACAAACTTGATCGTGAACCGGCCACTATTGACCGGAGAGATCAGGCGCCGATTGCCCGGCCGGAGTCCGCGATCAGCGTTCGCGGACTGCGCAAAAGCTATGGCGAACTGGAGGCCGTGCGGGGCGTTGATCTGGAGATTGAGCGCGGCGAGATCTTCGGCATCATCGGCCCGGACGGCGCCGGCAAGACGTCGGTCTTCCAGATTCTCGGCGGCGTGATGGCGGCGACGGCGGGCGAAGCTTTGATCTTCGGCCAGACGTCACGCGAGGCGCGTTCGGTGGTCGGCTATCTGACGCAGGCTTTCAGCCTCTATCAAGACCTGAGCGTGGCCGAGAACCTGCGTTACGTCGGACGGCTTCGGAAACTTTCCGACGGTCAGATCACCGAACGCGGGACGCATTACCTGAAGCTATTTGACATGGACCGTTTCACGGACAGGCTCGCAGGCAAATTGAGCGGCGGGATGAAACAAAAGCTGGCGCTCGCCTGCGCGCTGATCACGGAGCCGAAGGTGTTGCTGCTGGATGAGCCGACGACTGGCGTTGATCCGGTTTCGCGCCGCGAATTCTGGGATACGCTCGCCGAACTTTCAGCCGACGGGATGACGATTGTCGTCGCGACCCCTTATCTGGACGAAGCCGAACGCTGTACGCGCGTCTCGTTGATGCAGGACGGCCTTGTCCATCAAACCGGCTCGCCTGTCGAGATTCGCGAGCATCTGGGACTGCGACGCCTGGAAGTGCGCTCGGACGAACTTAGTCGCGCCGAAGAAGCTCTAGGTGAAGTCGCGGAGATCGCCGACGTGCAGCGTTTCGGCGACCGCCTCGACGTGATGGCGCAAGACACGAGGCGAGGCGAACGCGCTGTGCTAGACGCGCTCGGCTCAGCAGGGATCGAGGTTCGAGAAATAAGCGCCGGCTCGCCGACGCTCGAAAACGCATTCGTCTCGATCCTGCGGAATCTGCAAGGCGAGATGAAGACGCCGCCGTTTCCACAGCGTCGCGAGTTTCGCAAACGCGCGCCGGGCGCCATTGCCATCGGCGCTCACTCGCTACACAAACGCTTCGGCGCATTCCACGCGGTCAAAGACATCAGCATCGAAGTCAAATACGGTGAGATTTATGGGCTGCTCGGCGCGAACGGCGCGGGCAAGACAACAACGATCAAGATATTGTGTGGCCTGCTCGCGCCAAGCAGCGGAGAGATGGAACTGGCTGGCGAACGCGGCGGCCTGCGCTCGAGTTTCTTGCGACGGCGTATCGGCTATATGTCGCAGAAGTTCTCGCTCTACGACGATCTGACGATCAATGACAACCTCGACTTCTTCGCCGGCGTTTACGGGGTTCCGCTCGAAGAGCGCGAAGAGAAGAAGCGTTGGGTGTTGGAGTTTTCGGGACTGTCGGGGCGCGGCGAAATGCTGACCGGAAAATTGCCGGGCGGATGGAAACAGCGCGTGGCCTTCGGCGCGGCGATTATGCACGAACCGAGCGTGCTATTCCTGGATGAACCGACTTCTGGCGTTGACCCGCTGGCGCGCCGCGCGTTTTGGAGGATGATCAATCAACTGGCTGACCGCGGCGTGGCGGTGCTGGTCACGACGCACTATCTGGAAGAGGCCGAACAATGCAACCGGCTGGGTTTTATGGTCGCTGGCGAACTTGTCGCCGAAGGAACGCCGAGCGGGATCAAGGCGGCGCAGCGCGGCCATCTGATTGAATTGATCACCGATCATCCGCAAAGAGCGGCCGACTTGCTCAAAGGCGAAATGGATCGATGGCGCGTATCGCTCTTCGGCGATCGCCTGCACGTGATCATTGACGATGAGCCCTCGGCCGGAATCGTCGGACTCAAACGCAGACTTGAATCGCGAGGCGTAGGGGTCTTTCAGGCTTATGAGGAGCGTTACTCACTCGAGGACGTCTTCATCGCCGTCGTCGAGCAGGCGCGTCGAAACGGCAAGGTCGCTGGCGGGGATTAAACAAGCCGTCGAACTTAATACTATTGGAACCAAGCATTTTTCTAAATCAGATGTGTGATCAGGATTGAGATGCGACTGACAACTGGCTACTGCCCCCTGATTACTGGCTAAAATAAAAACAAACGCGATTAACGCCGAGCGCCGGTTTATTTTTCATCAGCGGTCAGTTTTCAGTCGTCAGTCGCCAGGAATTGCATTTCCTCAATGCCCTAGCGAAAACGCATGGAGGGAGGAATTTTATGAAACGAATCATCGCGCAGGCTCGGAAAGAGCTGACACAAATTTTCCGTGACCGGTTGACCGTGGCTTTGGCGCTCGTGCTGCCGCTCATCCTGCTCGCGCTGCTGGGAACAGCGTTGTCATTTTCAGTGAAAGGGATCGCGGTAGTTGTGCAAGACTTCGATCAGACGCCGCTTTCGCGCAGGTATATTGACGCGCTCAACGCTTCACTGACGTTTCGCGTCAGGACGCTCTCATTGGAACAGCGGCCTGACGAAGCGCTGATGGCCGAGCGAGCGCGCGTCGTCGTTGTGATCCCCGAAAATTTCGAGCGAGATTTCCTGCGAGGCCGGCGGGCCGAAGCGCAATGGCTGATTGACGCGGTTGACGCCAATACCGCGAACAATATGCGTGGCCAGGCGGCGGCGCTCACCAACGCCTTTGCGGCGCAGATGGGGGCCGCGAACGGCTCGTCAGGCGGGCCGGCGATCAAAGCCGAGACGCGCATGTGGTACAACCCTGGCGGCTCATCCAGAAAATTTATCGGCCCCGGGGCGTTCGCCGTCGTCCTGGCGCTCTTCCCGCCGCTGTTGGCCGCGCTGGCGATTTCGCGCGAAGGAGAGCAGAAGACGATCCTGCAAGTTTACGTGTCGAGCATCTCGGCTCACGAGTTTCTGCTGGGCAAGGCCACGGCCTTCTTCATCATCTCTCTGGCCGAATGGGCGCTGGCGCTCCTGGTCGCCGTTCCGCTGTTCGACCTGAAGATCGTGGGCGATCCGACGCCATTGCTGGTGGGTACGGTCTTTTATCTGTTCTGCAACGTCAGCTTCGGCGTGATGGTCGGCGTTTCAATCCCCAATCAGGCGGCGGCGATTCAAGCGGTCGCAGGCGTGCAGTTTTTGCTCTCGTTTCTGCTCTCTGGATTTATTTTCCCTGTCTCGAACATTCCGGCGGGCATTCGGTGGATTTCCACCTTCGTCCCTGCGCGCTATTTCATAGAACTGTCGCGGGACGCGTTCGTGCGCGGCGGAGGATGGCCCGCCGTTTGGGAAGCGCCCCTGATGCTGGCGCTGATCGGGGCGTTCTTCTTTTTCAAGGCGTGGCGAAAGACGCGCCACATGCAGGTTGAGGCTTAGATCGGCTTTCAAATGCTTGCGGGTGATGGCAAGTGGGATGTAGAGGCGAATGCGCCACAACCGGTAGAGGGAGGAGCTATGAAGAGATATATCAACAAAGTCCGTCGTTTCCGCATCTGGACGCTGTTTTTGAAAGAGCTGCGACAGATCAAAGCCGACAAGAAGCTGGTGGTTTCGTTGATACTGCCACCGACGCTCCAGCTTGTGATCTTCGGATTCGCCCTCAACCCTGAGGTGACTAACTTACGACTCGGCCTGGTAGACGAGAGCCGAACAGCGGAGAGTCGCGAATTGATCTCGGCTTTCGTCGAAAGCGGATCGTTCCGCGTCGCCGAGCAATTTCGGTCATCCGATGAACTCGGACGGGCATTGAGCGCAGGCGTACTGGATGCGGGATTGATCGTTCCCGCCGATTTCGCCAAACAGCGGGAACGGCGCGAGACGGCGCGCGCGCAATTCTTGCTCGACGCCGTCAATTCAAACACGGCGGGAATCGCCGGAGGCTACGCCGCGCGCATCATCGGCGCGCTCAATGAGCGGATCGCACAGGATACGCCAGCCGTTTCGCTGCAGGTCGAAGGGGGCGGCGCTGGCATTCGTGGGCCGCTAACGGCGCGCATCGCGCTGCTTTTCAATCCGGGGCTGGAAAGCGCCTGGTTCATTGTGACAGGCGTGCTCGGCATCCTGCTGGCGCTCAACGGCTCGATCATCGGCGGAGCGACGATGGTCAAAGAGAAGGAGGCGGGAACGATCGAACAATTGCTGATGACTCCGGCGCAGGCAGTCGAGATCGTCACGGCCAAGATCGCCCCCCTGTTCGCGCTGCTCTCGACCCAGATCGTACTGGCGCTCGTCGTCGCGCGTCTGGTTTTCGGATTACCGATTCGTGGCAGCCTCGTCTTGCTGTTCATTGCTGGAATGCTCTGCGTGCTGGCCGGGATAGGCATCGGGACGTTCCTGGCGACGTTCAGCAAATCGCAGCAACAGGCGCAATTGATGAGCTTTTTCGTCAACCCGCCGCTTTCGATGCTGTCGGGCGCTACGACGCCGGTCGAAGCGATGCCGGAATGGATGCAGCCGTTCACGCTGCTCAACCCGATCAGTCATTTCGCGACGATTGCGCGCGGCGTCTTGATTAAAGGCGCGGGGATCGAAGCAGTCTGGCCGCACATGCTGGCGCTGGTCGGGTTCGCTGTCGCGCTGGTGGGCGTCAGCGCCTGGCGGTTCCGTAAACAACTCGGCTGACAGTTTTCCAACTGTGCAAGTAGCCCTTAGATCGGTCTGCAAGGGCAAGAAAGGTGGGAAGGGCGAAAATTCTTTTTCGCCCTTCCCGCCTTTCTTGCCCTTTTGGCTTCCCTTCTCCTCCGCACTGTGGCGCCTACCAATTGCAACCCGGAGCAGTCGGCATTTCCTTCCGGCAATAACGCCGAGATTTCGGCGCGCGCCGACATCTCGGCGGCCGATACTTCGGCGCTTGCCATCATCATCGGCGCCTCAAAGTCCTTTCATCAATCCAACCTGATTCTTTTCATAGGCTTAATTGATCGGTCGATGAGCGCAGCGTTCTGGTCTGGAGCTTGCCATCCACACAAGCGTACAGGCAAGACGCAATCGCGATTGCGTGGCGGCTGCTGACGGTAAAGGCAAGTTACGGCGCGACGCGTTTGAAGAGGGTTACGGCTCTTAAGGAAAGGAAGATCAACTCATGACTTTCGTGATTCTGCTATTCATGCTGCTGTTCCTGGGCCTCTGCGCGGTTATTTTGGCGATTGGCATTTCGGACGTCCTTGGCAATAGGAGAAGCGAGGAACCCATCGGCGCCACAACCACACAGACAAACAATGATGACAGAGACAGTCGCGCTCAAGCATTAAGTAAAAGCCTTGCTGACTGAAACGCATCATCAAGGCTTGCGGCCAGCGCCAGTCGGGCTGATGACGCAGGCGATCATCGAATAGATCACGGGCTGAACGACTACAAACCCGGAGGACAAGTTATGGCTACACGAATATTCCAATTGGCTGCGCTGGCGGCCCTGCTCATCGTCCCGCGCGTCGCCCAGTGCCAGCAGGCCGCGGCCGAGGTATTGACGCTGGAACAGGCCATCGCACTGGCCTTGCGCGACAACCGTCAGATCAAAACCACGATGCTGGAGGTGAATAAGTCTGAAGACCGTCTGGCAGCCGCACGCACGCGCCGGTTGCCGGAGTTCAAATTCAACGCGCTCGGTTCACAGCTCCTTTCTTCGCTCGATTTCAAATTCGAGCAGGGCGTGTTCGGCAATTACCCTGGCATCGGACCCATCCCGACGCGGGAGACCGTGATCAGCACGCCGCGCCGCCCGACCTTCATTATGGCCGGCCAGATCAACCAGCCACTTTCGCAGCTTTATCGCATCGGCCTCAATCTGAAACAGCTCGGCGCCGGGCGTGAGATTGCCCGACAGGAAATGAGAGCGCGGCGGCAATCCGTCATCAACAACGTCAAGCAGGCTTATTACGCGATCCTGCAAACGCAGAGCGCGCTCCGTACGGCTGAAGAGACGATCAGGCTTTATCGAGAGCTCGATCGCGTGACCGGCGATTACGTGGCGCAACAGGTCGCGTTAAAGGCCGAAGGCTTGGAAGTCAAAACCAGACTGGCGAAATCCGAGTACGAGGCGCAGGAGCTAGGCGATCAACTTGCTTCGCAAAAGGAAAGACTCAATCAACTGCTGGGGCGCGAAGTCAACACCGAGTTCGAGGTCAGCGCGGCGCCGGCCTTCAGTCGCTACGAGGCTGATCTCGGGGCGGCGCGTGACCTGGCGCTTGCCGAGCGGCCCGAAATCCAGGAGGCGCGACTCAGGATCAAGCAGGCGGAGTACGACCGGCGGATCAAGAAGTCGGAGTACCTCCCCGACGTCAGCCTGAGCTTCAGCTACGTCTCGCCGCAGAACGTCAATTTCGTACCGCGCCAGATTACGACCGTCGGCGTGACGCTGACCTGGGAGCCCTTCGATTGGGGGCGCAAAAAGCGCGAACTTGCTGAAAAGAGCAGGAGCGTTGAACAGGCGCGGCAAACCGAGCGCGAAACGGAGAGCGCGGCGCTGATCGAGGTCAACAGCAAGTTCCGTAAACTGCAACAGACCTACCAGCTGCTGGCCATCGGACGACTGGCCGAGGAGACGGCGCTGGAGCAGGCGCGCGTCGCGTCGAACCGTTATACGGCGCGGGCTGCGATGCTCAAAGATGTGCTGCAGGCGCAGACCGCGCTGGCCGAAGCCAACCACCAATACCAACAGGCGCTGCTGGCCTTCTGGGCCGCCAGAGCCGATTTCGAGAAAGCCATCGGAGGTGATCAATGAAATTAAAGCTTGGGAGAACAAATCTTGCGCTGATGATTAGCGCGCTTCTCTGCCCCGCAGTCTTGACCGGTTGCCGCGAGAAGACCGCGACTGCGGAACAGACGCCGGTCTCCGTCAAAATCAAAACGGTCGAAATGAGTTCCGTTACTGGCGGCGTGCGCTATTCGGCAAGTATCGAGCCGGCGAAGCAGGTGGAACTGGCCTTCAAAGTCAGCGGGTATGTCGAGCGACTCATGCAGGCGCGCGGCGTGGACGGCCGCTCGCGCGACGTGCAGGCGGGCGACTTCGTGGCGAAAGGCGCGGCGCTGGCGCGCGTGCGCCAGAGCGATTATGCGATCAAGGTGAGCCAGGCCGAGTCGCAAGCCGCCGAGACGAAATCGGGGCTCGAGTCGAGTCAGGCGCAATTGGCCGAAGCGCAGTCGTCCATCGCTTCGAGCAAAGCGCAATTGGCCGAGGCCGAAGCCGCGTTCGGAAAAGCGCAACTGGATTTCGACCGAGCGAAGAGCCTGTTCGCCAGTCAGAGCATGACCAAATCCGATTACGACGCGGCGAAGGCCCAGTTCGAGGCCGCCGAAGCCAAACGCAACGCCGCGCGGTCGCAGGTCGCTGTGGTTGAAGCGAAGGCCGCCGCCGCGGGGGCGCAAATTGAAGCGCTACGCGCCCGCGTCAAGGGCGCGCAGGAAAAAATCACGGAAGCGGAGATCTCACTCCAGGACACTGCGCTCCGCGCCCCGATGAACGCCATCGTGCTGCAAAAGGGCGTGGAGGTCGGCGCGCTCGTCTCGCCAGGCAAAGCAGGATTCACGGTCGCCGACATGACTTCGGTCAAAGCGGTCTTCGGCGCGCCGGACATGGTCGTCAACAAACTGAAGCTCGGCAGCGAGCTGACGGTCACCGCCGAATCGCTGCCCGGTGCGAAGTTTCGCGGCCAGATCACGCGCGTCGCGCCGGCGGCCGATCCGAAAAGCCGCGTCTTCGAGATCGAGGTCACGATTCCAAACCCGCGCCAATTGCTGAAGTCGGGTTTCATCGCCTCGCTGGAGCTGGCCGAATCAGCGCCGCCCAAACAGGTCACGGTCGTGCCGCTGGCGGCCATTGTGCGCGCCAAAGACAAGCCCGACGGGTACGCCGTGTTTGTCGTGGAAGAAAAAAGCGGCAAGCCGATCGCCCGCTTGCGCCGGGTCAAACTGGGCGAGGCCTTCGGCAATACGATTGCCGTGATCGAAGGCGTTAACACCGGCGAGCGCGTCATTACTATGGGAGCGACGTTGGCGCTCGATGGACAGGCCGTTCAGGTCATCCCATAAACGTTTATCCACCGAATCACACGAAGGTCCGCGAAGATCTTTTGAGGGTACTTTGGCGTCTCTTCGTGGAGGGAGAAGACATATGTCACAACATCGCAGCGACGCTGAGATCATTAACAAAACGCGCAACACCTCTCGTTACTTTGTCGAAACCAGACAAATCTCCTGGGTGCTGCTGATCGCCACGTGTCTGTGGGGCGTCTTCGGTTATCTGAGCATGCCGCAGCGCAAAGACCCCGAAGTGCAGGTGCGCACGGCGGTCGCGCTGACCCCATGGCGCGGAGCGAGCGCGGAGAAGGTCGAGCAACTCATCACTAAAAAGATAGAAACGGCGATGGCCTCCAATTCGAAGGTGACGAAGGTCGAATCCCTCTCGCGCACCGGGCTGTCTGTGGTCTATCTCGATCTAGATGAAAACCTGAATGAGACGGGCAAGGAGCTCGACGACGTTAAACTCAAACTGGATGGGATCCATGATTTCCCCCAAGGCGCGGGGCCGATCAACTTCATCAAGGACTTCGGCGACACGGCGGCGCTGATGCTGACGGTCGCCAGCCCGAAGGCCAGCGATCTTGACATAGAGTTGAGAGCGAAAGCGATTCAGCCGGCGATCGAACAAGCGCGATCCCTAGTCGCAGCGCCGCTTAAGGGCGAAAGCCCATCCAACCGGGCCGCCCTGATCGTCTGTTTGCCGCAATCCATGATCGGGGGCAGTCTGCAAATGTTGCGCAAGCATCGTGATCTTTTTGTCGAGTATCTCGAAGAACAGAATTTGCTCGGCGACGCTCAACCGCTCGAAGGCGCGGGGTTCATCGGGGCTGACGCCTCGGTCCGGGTGGATGACGCCTCGTTGCTCAAGGCGGCCGAAGCGTTTGTGCGCGAGCGTTTGCAAATCGCCGAATTCCATCCCGACGCGTGGCCGCTGGCGGTGATCCATGACCCGCGCGAGACGCGGGATAAACTCGCGGCGGTGGCGGGCGACAAGTACAGTTACCGAGAGCTCGATCAGTTCACCGACCAGATCGAGAAGACTCTGAAGACGCTCCCCTCGGTCTCCAAGGTCAATCGCACCGGGTTGTTGGACGAAAGGATCTTTCTCTACTATTCGCAGGAACGGCTTGCGGCGTATGGCATTCAGACTTCGAAGCTGCCTGACATTTTAAGCGCTCGCAACATCACGTTGCCGGGGGGGCAACTCGCCGCCGATGGCAAAAACCTCCTGGTTGACCCGACCGGAGAGTTTAAAAATGAAAATGAGATCGGCGCCGTGTCGGTTGCGACATCCGCAAGCGGCTCGCCGGTTTACCTGCGCGACCTGGCGGACGTGGTCCGCAGTTACGACAACCCGCCTCGCTTCCTGAACTATTACAACTGGCGCGACGCGCAAGGGGCGTGGCGCCGCACGCGCGCGATCACGCTGTCAGCGCAGATGCGTTCGGGCGAGCAGATTGACAAGTTTGGCCAGGGCGTTGACGCCACGCTCGCGGACTTGAAAAAGCGTTTGCCGGACGACCTGGTGATGGCGCGGACTTCCGACCAGCCATTGCAGGTGCGAGAGAACGTCGATCTGTTTATGAATAGCCTGTATGAAGCCCTGATTCTGGTGGTGATCGTCTCGCTGATCGGCTTCTGGGAATGGCGCTCGGCGCTGCTGATGGCGCTCTCGATGCCGATCACGCTGCTGATGACCTTCGGGATGATGCGCGCGATGGGCCTGGACCTCCAGCAGATCTCGATCGCCAGCCTGATCATCGCGCTCGGGCTGCTCGTCGACGACCCCGTGGTCGCCGGCGACGCGATCAAACGCGAGATGGCCGCCGGGCATCCGGCCGTAATCTCGGCCTGGCTCGGCCCGACGAAGCTCGCGACGGCGATCCTCTATGCGACGGTGACGAACATCGTCGCCTATCTGCCGTTCCTGTTTCTGAACGGAGGAACAAGGGAATTCATCTACTCGCTGCCGGTCGTAATGACTTGTTCTCTGGTGGCTTCACGCCTGGTTTCGATGACCTTCATACCGCTGCTCGGGTATTACCTGCTGCGGCCGAAAGCGGAAGCCGGCATTGAGGAGCGGCGGAAGAAAGGCTTTGCGGCGTTTTATTATCGGGTCGGCAACGCGGCCATTGACCATCGTTGGAAAGTCCTCGCAGGCTCGCTCGTCTTTCTGGCGCTCGGCGGTTTTTTCATGGGCCAGCTCAAACAGTCGTTCTTCCCGAAGGACCTGTCTTACCTCTCTTACGTGGACGTGTGGCTGCCGGAAGACGCGCCGCTTGCCGCGACGAACGAGGCCGCTCTTCGCGCGGAAGAAGTGATTCGTTCGGTGATCAAAGAATACGGCAAGGAGCATAAAGACGGCGACGCGCTGCAGTCGTTGACGACGTTCATCGGCGGCGGCGGCCCGCGCTTCTGGTTCTCGGTCGCGCCGGAATTGCAGCAACTCAATTACGCGCAGATCATCATCCAGGTCAAAGACAAACACGACACCGAACAATTAATCGAACCGCTGCAGAAAGCCTTGTCGGCCAACATCGCCGGGGCGCGTATTGACGTGCGGCAACTCGAATCGGGCAAGGCCATCGGGCTGCCGGTGCAGATCCGGATTTCGGGCGATGACCTGGGCGTCTTGCGCGCGCAGGCCGAGCAGGCCAAAGAGATTTTCCGCGAGCTTCCGACCACCGCGCGGGTCCGTGACGATTGGGGGGACGAAAGCTTCACTGTCAGGCTGCGGACCGATCCCGACCGCGCGAACCTCGCGGGCGTTACCAATTACGACGTCGCCGCCGCGTCGTCCACGGCGATCAGCGGCTACCCGGTGACCAGCTTGCGCGAAGGCGACAAGCAGATTCCCGTGGTTGCTCGGATGAGAATGGAAGAGCGGGCGCAACTCGCCGACATCAACAATCTCTACGTTTATTCCTCGCAAGGGATTGGGCGCGCGCCGCTCGGCCAGGTTTCGTCGGTTGAGCACGAGATGCAAACGGAGAAACTGCGGCGCCGCAATCAGTTCCGCACCATCTCTGTCTCCTGTTTCCCCAAAGAAGGCGTTCTGCCTTCGGAGGTAATGAAGGCGGCGCGCGCAAGATTGACCGCTTTCGCGGGCGCGCTGCCGCCCGGCTACAAAATGGAGATCGGCGGCGAGGAGGAGGAACAGGTGAAGGGCTTCAAGAATCTGGCCGTCGTGCTGTTGATATCCATCGCCTCGATCTTTCTGGCGCTGGTCTTCCAGTTCAAACATGCGATCAAACCGTTGATCGTGTTCGCCGCCATTCCGTTCGGAATGGTCGGCGCGCTTGCCGCCTTATGGGCGATGGGATCGCCGTTCGGCTTCATGGCCTTTCTCGGCTGCGTGAGCCTGGTAGGCGTGATCGTCAGCCACGTCATCGTCCTCTTCGATTTTATCGAAGAAGCGCATGAACGTGGCGAGACTTTGCGCGAGGCCTTGCTTGACGCCGGGATTATGCGGTTGCGGCCGGTGTTGATCACGGTCGGCGCGACGGTAATCGCGCTGTTCCCTCTCGCCGCACACGGTGGGCCGCTTTGGGAGCCGATGTGTTACGCGCAGATCGGCGGTTTGAGCATTGCCACGTTTGTCACCCTGCTGCTGGTCCCGGTGCTCTATGCGATCTTTGTGCTCGATTTGAAGTTGGTGAAGTGGGAAACTGCCGGCGCCCGCAGTGATGAGGGCCATGAAGACCGAAGAAATGACATGACGGAGTTGTCATCATGCGCTCCACAAATCGAGGTGAACAATGGATAACGCGACATATTTATGCCCGGCATAGCCTGCATCGCACAGCTCTCGTCATGGGGCCGCAAGAGCGTGAGGGGTGGTGATTTTCAGCGCCGGTCCGGCGTTCCACCACACCACCCCCTGAGGCCAATCGTAATTATCAGTGCGCAGCTACCGGGCCATGCGCCTTCGTCTTCCTGAACAGAAGCACCAGTGGAACGCAGAGCAAACATCCCAACGCCATCCACCGGAAAGTATCCACGTAAGCCAGCAAACTCGCCTGCTTGATCAGCGCCCCGTTGAATGCGCCATAGGCCTGATCGAGTGATAAACCTTGCCGCATCGCTTGCAGCTTCTGCTGGAAAACCGGGTCGTATGGCGTAAAGTGCGCAGCCAGCGTCGTCTGATGCGTCTGCGCGTTGCGCGAGACCGAAGTCGTGACCAGCGAGATGCCTACGCCCGCGCCGATGTTGCGCACTAAGCTGAAGATGCCAGTCGCGGCGCCGATCTGTTCATTGCTGAGCGTCCCCATCGCCACTGTCGTCAGCGGCACGAAGATCAGCCCCATCGCCACCCCCTGCATCACGTTGGGCAGGACAAAATGTGTCCCCGTGACGTCCAAAGTCAGGTTACCCATCATGAAACAAGTCACCGCCGTCAAAGAAAATCCGGCGCCAATCAGCGCGCGGCTGTCAATCCGGCTGATCAACAATCCGACGAGCGGCATGCCAATCATTGCGCCGAGTCCGCGCGGGCTTTGCGCTAAACCGCTGTTGAGCGCCGGATAGCCCAGCAGTCCCTGCAGAAACTGCGGCAGAATCGTCATCGGCGCATACGCGATAACGCCCATCGCGGCGATCAGTATTGTCCCAAACGCGAAGTTGCGATTGCGTAAAACGCGCAGATTTACAATCGGGTCCTTCGCGCGCAGTTCCCATACGACGAAAGCCAACAGCGAGGCCACTGAAATCACTGTCGCCCAACGAATCCATGACGCTTCGAACCAATCGTCCTGCTGCCCTTTGTCCAGGATGATCTGGAGCGCGGCCAGACCGAGCGCCATCAAGCCGAAGCCAATCGCGTCAATGCGTCCGGTCTTGGCGTTTTTGATGTATGGCGGGTCTTCCAGGAACCGGTTCATCAGTAACAGCGCCACGACGCCAACCGGAATATTGATGTAAAAGACCCAACGCCATGAATAGTTGTCCGTAATCCACCCGCCGAGCGTCGGCCCGATGACCGGCGCGACAACGACGCCCAGACCATAGATCGCCATCGCCATTCCGCGCTTGGCAGGCGGGAAAGATTCGAGCATCACGGCGTTGGCGATCGGCTGCAAAGCGCCGCCGCCCATCCCCTGCAACACGCGGGCGAGAATCAAGATCGGCAAACTTGTCGCTATGCCGCAAAAGAACGAGGAGATCGTAAAAATGATTACGCAAACCATCAGAAATCGTTTGCGTCCGAAATATTTCGAGAACCACGCGCTCGCCGGGAGCACGATGGCGTTGGAGACCAAATAACTCGTCAGCACCCAGGTGGCTTCATCTTCGCCCGCCGCCAGGTTCCCCGCAATGTGTCGCAGCGAAACGTTGACGATGGTCGTGTCGAGCACTTCCATAAACGTCGCCAACATCACGGCCGCGGCAATCAGCCACGGGTTGAAGCTCGGCGTCCACGGCGCAGTCTGTGGCGCAATCTGTGGCTCGGTTGTGGCAGACGCCGCAACCTCTGTCTTCCGTTCCGTATTTTTCGTCTCTGAATTCATTGTCGCCTCATTCCCGGGAGCGCCGCCCATCCTTGCCTGCGAGCCTCCCGCTAATCGCCCTTTGCTTTTCAAAAAAAATCCACGTAGTGACGAATAAATTCGTCACTACGTGGGCCCGCGATCCTGGACTCATTTCACTTTCACTTCCGGTTCGACAGACATGCCCGGCCCCAGTGGGAAGTTCTCATCCGGCGCTTCGGTGAAAACGATCTTGACTGGCACGCGTTGAACGACTTTGACGTAATTGCCGGTCGCATTTTCAGGAGGCAATAGACTGAAGGCGGCGCCGCTGCCAGCCTGAACGCTGTCCACCTTGCCCGCGAAGACTTTGCCCGGATAGGCGTCAACTTTGATTTCGACGGGCTGTCCCGGCCGCATCCACGTCAATTGCGTCTCTTTGAAATTAGCGGTGACGTAAAGCTCGTCCGGCACGATGGCCAACAGAGGCTGGCCGGGGTTAAGCAGCGCGCCTTCAACTACGACTTTCTTGGTCACGACGCCGTCTTCCGGCGCATAAATTTTCGTATGCGACAGATCGAGTTCGGCTTGCGCGAGGGCCGCCTGGGCTTGCGCAATGTCCGCGCCGGCGGTGTCCACTTGCGAGCGGCTGACGGCGATCTGTTGCGGCGCGGCGTTGGCCTCCGCCAGCTTGCCCGCAGCTTCGCCGACCATGGCCCTGCTCTCGCCGACTTGCGATTGCGCCTGGCGCAGCGTCTCCTCGGCCGCGCGTTCGGAGGCTTGCAATTCCGCGACCAGCGATTGGGCGCTGGCGACGGCGGCGCTGGAGGCTTCGGCCTTTGCGGCGGCGCTCCTGGCCGTGGTTTGCGCAGTGTCAAGCTGCTGGCGCGAAACTTCGTCTTTAGCGAACAATTGCTGATAGCGTTGCGCGTCGGCTTGCGCGCGAACGGCTTCGGCTTCGGCGGCGACGAGTTGAGCTTTGGACTGCGCGACGTTGTTGAGTTGAGTCGCAACCTGCGCCTGCGCTTTGGCCACTTGATTGCTATATGCGGCGAGTTGCGCTTCGCGCGACTGTACGGCGGAACGCGCCTGATTCAACCCGGCGGAAGCTTGTTGCACGCCCGCCGACGTCGTCACGCGGGTCAGCGCGAGGTTTAGTTGCGCCGCTTTTTGCCGGGATTGCGCCGCCTGCAACTGGGCTTTGGCCTGTAGCACGCGGTTTTCGTAATCGCGCGAATCAATCTCAACCAGTAGATCACCCTTCTTCACGTGCTGGTTGTCATCGACGGCCACCTTTGTCGCGTAGCCGCCGACCTTCGGGCTGATCTGGACGACCGAACCATCGATGAAAGCGTCGTCGGTGGTTTCGTAAGCGCGCGCGCGCAGGTAATAGCCCAACCCGACGCCGAGCGCCGCCAGCGCCACCGCCACCAGCGCAATTCTGAACGCCGGGCGTTTAAACGCGGGCGTCTTCTGTTCGGCAGCTTCGGGGGCGACAGTGGTTTTCTTCTGCTCTTCCTTAGTCTTTTCACGTTTGGCGATAGCAGGTAGTTTCAGTGTTTCAGTTGTTGCAGACATCGTTCTCTCCTTCATAACAAAGCCAACATCACAAGGCGCCGCGAGCGAGACGCCCGAGTTTCGAACGTTTTACCAGCGAAAAGTTCCAGCGCGCCCCAGCGCCGCGGCCAGGTTGATGCGCGCCGTGTTGTATGCGGTCAGCGCCGACACCTGCGCGTTGCGCGCGTTCTCTAGCGCTGTCTGAGCGTTGAGCACTTCAATGTTGTCGCCGACGCCCGCCGAGAACCTATCTCGCGATTGTTCCAACTCGCGTTCGGCCAGCTTCACCTGTTGCTGGGCGGATTGGACCTGTTTGGCGCCGGTCGCCAGCGCTTGCAGTGTGTTGCGGACGTCCTGTTCGACCTGCTGGCGCGTGTCGTCGAGACGCAACCGGCCCTGGTTTTCACGGCTCTTGGCCGATTTGATCCGGCCGTTGGTCGCGCCGCCGTTGAAGATCGGTATGTTCACCCTGACGCCGACGCTGTGCGTGGGCAGCGCAAGCTCGTTCACCTGAACCCCGCTGCTGCCGTAATTGGCGAAAAAATCGGCCGACGGGTACAACTCGGCTTGCGCGGCCTTGCGCTCGTAACCGAGTCGTTTGACCTCTTGCTCCGCAATGGCGATTTCAACGCGATCCTGCGCAGCGGTCTGCAGCGCAACCTCGACGACGGGCGCTGGCTGCGCGTCAAATTCCAGAGGGTCGGTCAACTCCGGCCGGCTGTCTAGCGGCAGGCCCGCGACGCGCAGCAGATTGAGCATCGCCGTTTGCTCGGCCGTCTCCGCTTGCGCCAGACGCGTTTCCTGATCGGCCACGCGCGTTTCGGCCCGCGTCACATCGACCCCGGTCGCAATGCCCGCGTTCTTCTGATTGTTCGCCAGCGTCAGCAAGCTCTTCGCCAAATTGAGATTGGCCTGCGCCGTTCCGACGTCGCTCTGTGAACGCAGCGCATTCAGATAGGCCAGCGACGCCAACGATGCGACCTGCTCGCGGGCCAGCTTCTCTTCCAGATTGGCGAGTCGAGCGCCGGCCTGCGCCGATTGAAAGTCGCGAATAGATCTGAGGTTGAAGACCGACTGCGCGAATTGAAACCGGGCATCGAACGAATTGAAAGGCCCGACCAGCGTCGTGGGTATCGGAATGATATTGGGCGTCAGCCCTTGCGACGCCAGGTTGACAGTGTTGCTGGCTTGCGACGCCGACGCTGACACATTCGGCAGCAAAGCCGCCAACGCCTGCATTTTCGCGCCAAGCGCTTCGTTTCGCCGTTCGCCGGCCAACTTGGTGTCTAGGTTGTTGGCGATGCTGAGCTGAATCGCTTCCTGCAAACTCAACGCTGTGATCTGGGTCGTTGAGCCTGACTGTCTCAGCGCCGATTGAGTCTGATTGGTCGGCGAGGTTGTCGCGCTCGATTCGCCGATTTGCGCTTGCGCATTTCCTCCTTGAATAGTCATAAAAACAGCTACAACCATAATGATCATCAATTCGGACGCGCGCCGCCTATTTGTTTGTTTTCGCATTTCCATAAACCTCCTCCTCCCCTTCATACCGCTTGACTATATTCGTTTCGTACTTTGTTCATGATCCTTGCGCATCCCCGACTGCCCTGACTTATTGACATGCGCATCGCTGGTAAGCTGCTCGACAATTGCTTTGGTCATCACATTAGCCGCTCCAGCGACAACGCCTGACGCAAACATCTGCGCCAGCAGTTCCTTGCCCGCGCCATCGATAAAAAGCACATCGGTCAAATCAATGCGGATCACGCGCCAGCGAGTGTCATTTTTGACTTCATCCCAGCATCGCTTCATTTCATTCGCCAACTCGCCCGCCAGGCAGCCCTCAATCTTCAAAGTGATCGTTTCGCCGTCCTGTTGTTGCGTGATCCGCATCATTTGCCTCCTCCTTCTCTCGGCTAATGTTTGGGCAATATTGGCGCCGGAAGCGGCGCCGCTGAACGTTTACTGTTCAACCGCCTGAAGGGACGAGAGTTATTGTCTCTTTTGGATGATGGTGTTGAGATGGATTTGATGCGAAGTGTCGAAATCAGAGTCGAGATTTCGACACTTTGACACTTGGCTGAGGCCGAGTGTCAAAATCACGTCACGAATCTTCGCGGTTGATGCCGAGTTTCTTCATCCTTGAAATCAGTGTCGTGCGTTTAAGCGCCAGTCGCGCAGCCGCCCCGTTTGCGCCGCCCACGACCCAGTTCGTCTCGCGCAGAGCTCGCAGGATGGCCTCGCGTTCGCTTTCGGCCAGAGTAGTGGTTGAAGGCGTAGAAACCGCGCCCACCGCTGACATCGGAGATGATTTTGCGCGCGCCGTTTCCAATCCGTTCGAGAGCTTCAATTCGCCAATAGGAATTTCCAGTTCCGAGCCACGCGACAAAATCACCGCGCGTTCAACGAAGTTTTCCAACTCGCGTACATTGCCCGGCCAGCGATATTGCTCAAGACGCGCGATGGCCTCGGCGGGGATCGTTTCAATCTTTTTGCGGAAACGGCGCGCGAATTTTTGCGTGAAGAAAGAGACCAGCAACCGGATGTCCCCGCGACGTTCGCGCAGCGGCGGCAAATGAATCGGGAAGACATTCAAGCGGTAAAACAAATCGCTGCGAAACTCCCGATTCGCGACCATCTGATCCAGATTGGCGTTGGTGGCGGCGATCAACCGCACGTCGACTTTCTGCGTCCGCGAGCTGCCCAACCGTTCGAATTCGCCTTCCTGTAAAACGCGCAGCAGCTTGGCCTGCAACTCCAGCGGGATGTCGCCGACCTCGTCCAGAAACAGCGTGCCTTTGTGCGCGAGTTCGAATCGTCCGATGCGCTGCGAGATCGCTCCGGTGAATGCGCCCCGTTCGTGTCCGAAAAGTTCGCTTTCGAGCAAACCGGTCGGAATCGCCGCGCAGTTCACTTTGACCATTGTGCGTTCGCGGCGATCACTGAGATTGTGGATCGCACGGGCGATCAATTCTTTGCCGGCGCCCGTTTCGCCCTGAATCAAGACCGTTGAATCGGTCGGGGCGACGATTTCGACCTGCTTGAACACGCTGGCGAGCGACGGACTTTGGCCGATGATCTCGGAGAAATCGAACTGGCTTTGAATCTCCTCTTCCAGGTAGATCTTTTCGCCGGCCAGTTTGTTCTTCAGCGCTTCGATCTCGTTGAAGGCCAGCGCGTTTTCAACCGCGATGGCGACTTGACTGGAGATTTGGCTGAACAGTTCGGCGTCTTCCTGGCTGAACGCGTTGTCACGCAAACTGCTCACGGCCAATATTCCCAGCGCGCGGTTGTGGGAAATCAAAGGGGCAATGCAGCTAGATTTGATTCCCTGGGCGGCAATCCGCGCGGTGAATTCGGATTGCAAGCCTTTCCTGTCTTTTTGATTGATGATGATCGTTTCGCGATTGGCGAACGCTCGCTCCCCGGCTGTTTCAGAGATCGGCACGACTTCGTTCTCTTCCAAATAAACCCAGCCGCGCGTCGAATCCAGCGCATGCACGCGCAAGCTTTTTGTCTCCTCCTCGTAAAGCGCCAGGATGGCGAAATCGTGGCGCAGCGTTTCCCGCAGTCCTACGGAAACAGTTTGCAAAAGCTGTTTGAGATCGAGAATCGAGACGACGGCGTTGTTGACTTCCAGCAATAAGCGGGAGCGGTCACGCTGGGCGGCCAATTGTCGCTGCGCGGTCTGCGCATGCTCGAAGTTGAGCGCATTATCAACGGCAATGGCGACCTGGCGGGTGACTTTTTCCAGGAATGCGACGTCGCATTCGTTATAAGCGGCTTCGTCAATGCTGCTGAACCCCAGTACGCCTAGACGGCGCCCGGCGGAATTCAGCGGCAGCATGCATAACGACCTGATACCGTATTTTAAAACACGTTCTCGTATTATGGGGTAAGAGCGCAATTGATCAATGTTGTTGATTAGAAGCGGTCTTTGCGTAAGCCAAACCTGCCCTGCCGGAGTTTCTTCTGGAGTCAAATCGAGCGATTCCGGTTGGACCATGGAAATGGAGGATTGCATTGAATGCAGCCGCATTACGTTGCGATCAGCGTCATAAAGCACGACCTTGATCAGATCGCACTGCACAATTTGATTGAGTTGCTGCGCCAGCGTTTGCAGCAACGAGGCGAGGTCGCGGTGCGAGGCGATCGCCTCAGAAACCGCCAGCAACGCGCCATAGCGTCGCAATTCGTAATCGGGTAGTGAAGATTGCACAAAAGCGCTCATTGATATTTGCAGGTTGGCTCAATCCTGTTTTTCTCAGCCAACCTCTACAGCTCGATCGATACATCACGGATTGTGTGATTCACGTTTGCAGTCAAGTTGCCGTGATTTGTGCTCTAGAACCAGCCTGAGATAAAAGCCAACCATGTTCTCCATCTCTGCTTTAGCTTTCGGTTCGAGGCCCGGCAGAACGTACTTATAATGGGTCAACGCTGAGTGCAAGAAGCCGAGAGGTTGCGAAAGCTCGAACGCTCTCAGTAACTCCGACTCTGCGCAGTAGCCTGTCCATTCCTTAAGGTAGGCATCTCGCAAACGCAAGGCTGCGCCCGGAACTCTTGGTATATAATCCGGGTCCGGCGCCAGCGCACCGAGACTGAAGAAGGGGTGCGCAACACAACTGAAAGACCAATCAAAAAAGATGAAGCGGTTATCGGTAACGGTGATATTGCCGCCCCAAAAGTCGCCATGCTCAAGCGTGTATGGCAAGCCAATACTCGCCATCTCTTCGCACATAGTCTTGAGCGTTGACGCATGATTGCGAAGCTCTTCGATTTGCAAATCAGACAGGCCGTAGTTACTTCCCATTCTCAAAGCATGCGTGTCGGCCAGCAACGAATCAGCCTGTGTCTGGAGCGTCTCCAGGTCGCGGCGGGGGCAACTCAGCGCGAGCAGTTCCTGGCTGCGCCCAATCCATGTAAGTTGAAGTCGAGCGTAGGCGCGCATGGCCTCCTCCCAGCGTTCGAGTTCGGAGATGGCGCTGAGCATCTTTCCACCCATATCCCATGTCAACATCCAGCGCCGCGCAGCATCCACCGCCACGACTTCTGGAAAGTAAAGCGGGAGATTTTCGGCGAGAATCTCGACGAGCGCGGGCTCGTTCGTCAGGAATTCTGGCGTTGCTTTGAAGTAAACATCGCCCTGCCTCGTGTTCACCTTTAAAATACAGGAGATCCCCCAATTCCTCATCTGCTCAATTGGTCCGGTCGGCTGTAACCCTCGGTCGTGAAGCTGTGTGTGAATCCAGGCAGATGCGCGGTCGAACCATCCTGGCCGCGCCCATGGCGCACGTGATTGCGGAAGCTCGCCTGCCTTGACTTCATCGAACCACTCTTCCAGCGCCGCGCGATGTTCTTGCACTTGCAGTCGCAACCCGCCCAGCTCGTCGCGGCTCACCCAAGCTCCTCCAGCAGGCGGTTCCCATTTCTCGAAATTATTCTCCAGCAGGTAGACAGCGTTCACCGTGTTTGCCTCCCGATTGTACACATTAGAAACGCAACGAAGCACGGTTACAGCGAGTCCCAGACGGCTGTTGGCGGTTTGGCTGATGTGCCCGATCACGCCAAAATGATGCTCTTCCGATGCAAAGTGGGGCAGCGACCATCCGTCCTCCCCCGGTAACATCAAGACTTCTGGCCGGCGAGGGTGCGGAACAATAATGTAGTAATCAAATCTCAAGACTGGGTTATGAAATGTAATATCTTTACTCATGGCTCGACTCTGTCGAAAACGCCACATAGGGTGATTACCACAGTTCCCACTTCAAAGGGCAAAATTCGGCAACCCTGGCAAAGTCGCGTTCGTTGACCGTCAGCAATGTTATTCCCAGTCGCGCCGCGCTCGCGCCGATGAGTGTGTCGTTGGTTAGCCGCCCTCGGCCGATCTGCTCGTAACCATACTTGGCGCCAATGCGCGCTAGCACGTCTCCAGTTCTCGTCCAATCATTGAGAGAGGGGACGAGCAATCGGCCGATCTTGTCAAAGTCACGCTCAAACCGCGCCAGTTTCTTCCGTCCGGCGGCGTCGGCGCCTGCATATAATTCTTCCAGCACGACTGCGCTCAACCAAAGTGGAGAACCATGCTCCAGGTTACGAGTTTGCATCATCTGGTCATCACCACGACGCATCGAAGTAATATAGACTGAAGTGTCAAACAGGACAGGTTTCATATGCCGGGTTGCGCTTCCAGCACTCCGTATACATCTCTGATCTGAATGCCGCTTTTGAGGAACCTTTCATGAGCCTGCCAGGCGGCTCGAACGCGTTCTCGTTCGGTAATCACTTCCTCAAGGGCGCGCTCAATAGTTTCCGTCTCCGTTTTCGTGCCGAGCAGTTTCTGCGCGCGCCGGATCTTAGCTTCGTCCAGCACGTAGTGTTTGTGCCTGCTTTTGCTGTTGGTGCGAGCCATATATTTCTCTCCTTCGTTTTAAAGCTCGTGTACATATTACCCGGATTTATGTACACGGGCAAGTTCTTCCTGGCTCTAACGCCTGGCCCTTTCAAGCTCGCCTTGCCGAACTCGAAAGCGGGCAAGTCGCCCCTCGCCTGCTGATCATCGAGCAGGTCTTGAGCCGCGAGATCGAAGAATACGATGTCGAGACGCGGGCCTCTCTCGCCGCCCGCGAACTGATTGACGATGGCGTTACGGTACACCCCGGCGAAAAGATCGGATATGTGATTACGAATGCGAAGGCTAAGAACAAAACCGAACGAGTCAGCACATCTAATTTCGATGGCCTGGTTCAGTATGACCGGCAGGAGTATGCCGCTCGTCTCAAGGCCGCCGCCATTGAGGCCGGCGTCATCAGCGATGATGATTTGTCCGCTGAGCGAGGCCGCGCCGGCGCCGACCGCCTGCCGCTGTTTCCAGATTGACCGCCTTTATTCGCCCCGGTGTTGGGCGTCAATGAAACTTCCCCACTTTGCGCCCTCCTGAGCCCTTTGAGCAATTCGGCCCTTCACCGCGCGACGAAATGCCTGACCGAGCGGAACATCCCCCGGAAATAATGATTCGTGTTACCGCTTGCCGGTGAGGTAACGCTGAAAAGTGGGGCCGAGCCATCCGATAACTTCAGCGCGCCCCATTGACACGACCGGCGGCAACCGGAGCACGTACCGGCAGAGCGCCAGGCCCAGCGCTTGAGTGGCGATGAGCCCAGCGCGGGTCCCGGCGGTGGCGGAGTCGCCACGAAGCGCGGCGATCGCCGGGCCGAGTTGAGCCGCGAAAATCGCCCGCATGCGCGCCGCCGCGCCTTGGTTTGTCACCGCCGCGCGCAACAACGCCTTCAACGTGTCATCGCGCTCCCAGCGCTCCAGAAGATGATTGACGAGAGCCCTGCCGACGCTCCCGCGCGGCAGGGCGGTCAGGTCCGGCAGGCGCAAATCGAACTCGGCCGCGGCCGCAAACAGCTTCTCCTTGCTGCCGTAATAGCGCATCACCATCGCCGGGTCGATGGCGGCGTCAGCGGCAATGGCCCGAATGGTGGCCTTCTCGTAGCCCTCTGCGGCAAACCGTTGCCGGGCAGCGGCCAGAATAGCCGCCTTGGTCGCGTCCGATCTCCGGGGGGGATTTTTTTCTTCGCTCTTCATGTCAACAATTATAGGCCAACAGTTGTTGACATGCCAGACCGCGCTTGGCTATACTTGTCAACACTTGTTGGCCAACATGGGTTGACAAGCAATCGAGGAGGAGGAGAAAACGATGTTTACCGACAATAACATTGATGTTCTGATCGTCGGGGCTGGCCCGACGGGCCTTACCCTTGCCACGGCATTGGCGGCCCGCGGCGTACGGACAACCGTGGTTGACCGTCAGGTGGCGGGAGCTAACACATCGCGGGCTGCGGTGGTGCATGCCCGCACCCTCGAAGTGTTGGAGGCGATTGGCGTCGCCGACCGGCTAGCCAGCCTCGGCGTCCATGCGCCGCGGTTTACGATTCGCGACCGCGACCGCATTCTGGCGCTGGTGCGCTTCGACAACCTGCCGACCCGGTACCCGTACACCTTGATGATTTCACAGGCGGTGACCGAGGCGGTGTTGCTGGAGCGCCTCGTCGAGCTCGGCGGGCAAGTGCTACGGCCGCGGGCGGTCACAGATTTGGCGCAGGACGACCAGTGCGTGACCGCAACGCTGGACGACGGCGCGCAACTGCGCGCCCGCTATCTCGTCGGCGCCGACGGCATGTACAGCACGATCCGCGAGCGCGCCGGCGTCCGATTCCCCGGCGGCAGCTATGGCGAGTCGTTCAGCCTGGCCGACGTGCGGATGACAGGCGCCGCGCCTGGCGACGAAGTGATCCTCTATTTTTCGCCCGCCGGTTTGGTAGTTGTTGCGCCGCTGCCCGGCGGATTTCACCGAATCGTCGCCACTGTAGACTCGGCGCCGGAGCATCCGGACGTCGACTATGTGCAGGCGCTGCTCGATGCCCGCGGCCCCGAGCGGGAGAGAGCCATTGTGAAGGAAGTCGTGTGGGGATCGCGATTCCGCGTTCATCACCGTGTGGTCGACTCCTATCGCGCCGGCCGCGTTCTGCTTGCGGGCGACGCGGCGCACGTCCATAGCCCCGCGGGCGGACAAGGCATGAACACTGGCATCCAAGACGCGATGGCGCTGGCCGAGGCGCTCTCCGCCGCCCTGGCGAGCGGCGCCGAGGAGCCATTGAACGCGTACGGCGCGATCCGTCGCCCGATTGCCAAACAGGTGGTGGCGTTAGCTGACCGACTGACCCGATTGGCTATCGTCGGCGGCCGGTTACGGCCATTGCGAAATACCCTGCTGAAATTCCTGGCTTGCGTTCCGGCTTTTCGTCGTCGCCTCGCCTGGCGCTTGTCCGGTTTGGCGTATCGGTGAAAACCGCATTCACGTTTAAATTATGACAAGGCGTCCGACGCCCTGCAGGCCCATGATCGGGCTCATTCACACCTGAGCGCGATCATTGGGTCTACCTTCGTCGCGCGCCGCGCCGGAAGGTAACAAGCGATCAGCGCGACGACAGTCAACAACGCGGCGACCACGCCATACGTAGTCGGGTCAGAAGGCTTGACGCCAAAGAGCATTTTAGAAAGCCGCATCCGGCTTTCCAGATACTTCGTCAGCGCGTACGCCCCGACCAAGCCGAGCGCAACACCGGTCAGCGACAGCGCCATGCCTTGCCTGACGATCATTTTCAGCACGTCGGATTGCGAAGCGCCGAGCGCCATGCGAATGCCGATTTCGTGTGTGCGCTGCGACACGGCGTAGGCCAGCACGCCGAACAGTCCGATAGACGCGAGTTGTTGCGCCAGCAGTCCGAACAGCGTGACGAGCCTGGCGAACAGCCGTTCCATTCGCAGTGTTTCATCCGCTTGTTCGACCTGAGTTTTAACGTTGGAGAGCGGCAGATTTTCGTCCACTTCACGCGCCGCTTGGCGCACAGCGGCGATTAACGCGGTCGGATCGCCTGCGGTGCGAATCTGAAAATTTGCGCCCGTCATCCAGCGCATGTCATGTCGCCACGGTAAATAGGTCGTGGGCCGAGTTTCTTCGCGCTGGGTCGCATATTTGGCGTCTTTGACGAGCCCCACGATTTCAAGCTCATCCGGCTTTTTGAAGTCGAAGGTAAAGTGTTTGCCAATGGGAGATTCGTTGGGAAAGAATTTGTTGGCGAAGGTTTGATTGACGACAGCCACTCTGGGCGCGCGCTCGTCGTCCTGCCGAGTGAACGCGCGTCCCTGAAGCAGCGGGATTTCCAGCGTCTCCAAAAAGTTTTCCCGCCCGTACAAGACATTGCTGTTCCCTGTCGGCCGGACATTGCCATTCGCATCCGGCGCGGCGGTCAACGCGCTACGCAAATAGACGCTACTCGAATTTGTGTTTTGCGCGAGCAGGGGCGTGTTGGAGAACGTCACTTTGGGCGCGCCGGGCAGCGCTTCCAATCGTTCGGTCAGCCGCTCGTAAAGCTGAACGAGCCGTTCGTCTTTGTAGCCGATCAGGCTCGGCGACACGCCGAACAACAACAAGTTCTTCGTATTGAAGCCCACCTCCACGCGCTGCAAATTCAAGAGTGTTCGGACAAACAGGCCTGCGCCGACCAACAGCAACAGCGACAGCGCCACTTGCATTACCACCAGCCCACGACTGAGCAACGAACGCGACGCCGCGCTGGAACCGCGTCCACTGTCTTTCAGCGTCGGCGTCAAATCTACCTTCGTTGCGCGCCAAGCCGGGGCGAGGCCGAACACGATTCCAGTCAATAACGACAGTCCCATCGTAAAGCCGAGCGCGCGCCAGTCCAGTTTCGGCTCCAACGCTTTCGGCCCCCAATCGCTGACCGCGAGCAAACCGTCTTTGATCCACAGCGCAAACACCAGACCCAATGCGCCGCCGACCGCCGCCAGCAATACGCTTTCGGTCAGCAATTGTCGCACCAGGCGCCAACGGCCCGCGCCCAACGCCAGCCGCACGCCGATTTCTTTTTGTCGCGCCGACGCGCGCGACAACAACAAGTTGGCCACGTTGGCGCAGGCGATCAGCAGCACCATCCCGACGACGCCGAGCAGCAAATACAGCGACGGCGCGTAAAAGTTGCGCGTATTCATTTCGCCCTGGCCGCCAGACGTGAGGAGCAGGCGTGGATAATCTTTGGCTTCCAGCGGGCTGATCGCGGCGCCGCCATTGGCGAGCGATTGCGTATTGCGCGCGGCGCGCTGTTCGACGACCGATTGCTGAAACGCCGCCTCCAATTGCGCCTGCGCCTGCAGCATCGTTGCGCCCGGTCGCAAGCGCCCCATGATGCGCAACCACCATTGCCCCGCGCCGTACATCCGGGAACGTTTCGGATCAACATTGAGTTGCGGCTCCCATGCCAGCGGAATTGTTACGTCTTGCGTCGAACCGACTTGTCCGGCGCCGTCAAAGCCGGGAGGCGTTACGCCGACGACCGTGAATGCGCGGTTGTTAAGATTGATTTGTTTGCCGACGACGGACGCGCTGTCGCCGAACCGTTTTTGCCAATAGCGATAGCTCAATATTGCGACGGGATTGGCAGCGGGTTTGTCGTCTTCATCCGTCAACATGCGACCGAGCAGTGGCCTCACGCCCAACCCCGCATGATAACTGCCCGTGACGACCTGCCCGCTGACGAGTTCGGATTGTCCATCGACCAGCAGATTCAAACTGACATTCCCGAAAGCAAAAAGATCGGATAGCTCGCCCTCCTTCTGCTGTTGCTCGCGCATCCGCTGATAACTCTGATAAGGAAACGATGTCCCAATCGTTAAGCCCGTCGCCGGGTCTTCGCGGGTGTTGCCGCTGTAGCTGCCGTAGCTGAAATTCTTTCCCACCCGTGATTGAAACAACACCAACCGCTGCGGCTCTCTGACCGGCAACAGCTTCAACAGCATCGCATCCACAATGCTGAACAGCGCCGTATTCGCGCCGATGCCCAGGGCCAGTGAAAGCGCGGCAATCGCTGTGACGCCTTTTTGCTTCATCAACATTCGCGCGCCGTAGCGCAGGTCTTGCCAAAGATCGTTCATCGCTTCCCCCAAAGATTGATGACGCGTTTTCAGCTCGTAAACTCCGCGGATTGATTCAATAAAACACGAATCCTTATGCGCTCAAGGATCAAATATCGTGCCATCATTTGCGACAGGCCAAACGGCTGAACGGCTTGGTTTAGGAAAGCGGATTGCGAGTTTCGGCCCTACCGGCGTTCGCTTCCGGGACTGCGTCGTCCCGGAAGTGGGAAACTCTATTCGGATAATGGTTGTCAGTTCGCGCATAAACCCGCGAGTGTCTAATATTGAATGCTAGTGGCTAGCATTGGACACAAGCAGCTATTAGTAGATACCGCTTACCAGCGGCATAATTCATGCTGAGCGGTTTCCTTATGCCACGCAATAGGAAAAACGATGGGCAGTTAATCGGAGAGTCTATGCAAATCAATCGAGCTAGGAAGCGCTTTAACAAAGCCTTGGTGCTCTGCGTTCCAATAGCTGTTGTGCTGTTAGCGGGAGCTTTCACCCAATTCACAAAACCGAAAGAAAAAGAGCCGGCCGCACTGGGTCGTTCGGCCTTCAGCCCCAACGCGCCTCCGCTCACGCTCAGCCACGCCTGGATTGTGGTCGGGACCGGCGCGCCCGAACGCAAAGTACTAGAGAAGGCCGGATTCCGCATCGCCCCGATGGTCAACCGCCATGACGGTCAGGGAACAGCATCGGTCACGGTCGAACTCCTCAACGGTTTTCTCGAACTCATTTATCCAGACTCAACCGTGTCGGTCTCGCCCGCCTTGCAAGCCGGCGCCGAAAAGTTCCGCTTGAAGTCGGCGTGGCGCGAGACAGGTTATTCTCCGATCGGCGTTGTTTTCGATCGCACAGCAGCGACGCCGGAGAAGTTCCCTTTCGCGACCTGGAGGATTTCCGCCGATTGGATGGAGAAAGGCGCGTTCATCGAGGTAATGACACCGAAAGAAATGCCCAAGGCAGTCTCGCTCTCCATCTCGTCCAATCCCACAAGTACGCGCGAGAGCGAAAATGAGAGGCTCTTGCGAGATTCGGTCAATGGAGCCATGTTCCTCCATCCTAATGGCGCGCGGCGCCTGACGGGACTACGCGTTTCCGCGCCAAGTGCGGACTGTTACCCGCCTGCCGCGTCATACATTGCGGGCCATGGACTCGCCAAGTTCGATGTTGGCAAGCAGTGGCTTCTCGATGTGACGCTCGATGACGGCAAGCAGGGCATCATCAAAGAACTGGAGCCGGATCTTCCGATGGTCATTCGTTATTGAAAACAATCAGTGTGCAAGACGGTCTTCGATCATACGTCGATCATCAAGACGATCCTTACCCGCCATCGTGCGCAGATCCACAGCGAGAACCTGACGCGCTTCGGGCCGCGAGTGAATCAGGCCAATCATCTCGGCTTTGCATTGCAGAAGCAGCCGCGTACGTTCCTGGCGGCGCCGACCCCGTCGGGCCCGGCGCCGCCGACGTCGCGCAAGCTGTCCGTGGCCGAAATCGCCGCGCGCCGCGGGAAGCCGCGTATCGGCGACGCCGGCGATCCGAAGGATTTCCGCGCGTCGCTGTGCCGGGCGATGCTCCCCTTCCCGCGCGGCTAACGCGGCCACATCTCTTTTTGACATTCAGCCTGGGCGTTTAACGCCCAGGCCCGGATTGCCGTCTTCGTCGCGTAGCGACGAAGACGGCGCGCATTTCATGCAAAAGTTTGGGTAATGACAAGGGGTTGAATCCCACGGCTACGTTCATAAGGTCGCTACGCGACCCAAGAGGCTTTGTAAAGAGGATCACCTGAAGCACAATAGAAGAAATTCTTTCCGACGATCTTGCCCTTCTTGACGGCGAGGGCCATACGTTTGCAAACCACTCCGAAGTAGAGACTTAATGTTGATGCTTGTAATTGTCGACCTCACGATGATTCAGATGTGATCAAACAACCGTGGCTAAAAGCTACAATCATTGTAGCCTTTAACCACATACAGCCATTGATTTCGAGTTACCGGAGTAACTCTGACACGCTCATAATCCCGCTCGACTCCTCTTCGACTTTAACCTGACCTAGAACCATGCGGTTGCAAGGCGCCCAGGGATTTACTAAATGCAGTGGACATTGGATGGTTCGAACTCTTCCATCTCCGTGAAGCGCTTGATTCCCCAAATCATGGCAAGGGCCTCGATAGTTCTCAGTTGGTATGAAGTTTGCCATATGGATTAAGTTACCTGAACGGGTCGAAGGGATTATTGGATAAATACATATCGCTAGGCGCAAATCACCAATATCATCACGACTTACAACTCCTCTATCTCAGGTTTTGCCCGGAAATAGCTTGATTAGTGGAGTTATCGAGAGGAACCATGCTTGAACAAACGCCCAGAACCAAATCCAAAAGGGACACAGCCGCGAACGCGTTAGACGCCAAGTTGTTATTAAAGACTCTCACGGCATTAAAGAAAGGCGATTTTTCGGTCCGCTTGCCGAGCGATTGGGGAGGAGTGAACGGAAAGATCGCCGATACGCTCAACGATGTGATCGATATCAACGACCGGCTGACCAAGGAGTTGGAGCGAGTCAGTCAAATCGTAGGTCGTGATGGAAAAATCACACAGCGCGCCACTCCGCCAGTAGGTCAGGGATCCTGGGCCGGTCTGATCGAATCGGTCAACACTTTGATCGACGACCTGGTCCAGCCTACCACTGAAATGTCCCGAGTCATCGGCGCAGTGGCCAATGGCGATCTCTCGCTGACGATGGCGCTGGAAGTTGACGGGCGTCCGCTGAAGGGCGAGTTCCTGCGCGTCGTCAAGCAGGTCAACGCGATGGTGACGCAGCTCGGTTCGTTCGCTTCGGAAGTGACCCGAGTGGCCCGCGAAGTCGGAGCAGAAGGAAAGCTCGGCGGTCAGGCGCAAGCGCCCGGCGTGGCCGGAAGATGGAAGGACTTGACCGACTCGGTGAACTTCATGGCCGACAACCTGACCACGCAGGCGCGCGGCATCGCGCAGGTGGTGACGGCCGTGGCCAACGGCGACCTCAAGCGCAGGCTGACCTTCGAATCGAAGGGCGAGATCGCCGAACTCGTCAACGCGATCAACGCCATGACCGACACGCTGGCGACCTTCGCCGATCAGGTGACGACTGTGGCGCGCGAGGTCGGCGTCGAAGGCAAGCTCGGCGGCCAGGCCAACGTGCCCGCCGCTTCCGGCGTGTGGCGCGACTTGACGGACAACGTCAACCAGTTGGCGGCGAACCTGACCACGCAGGTGCGCGCCATCGCCGAGGTGTCAACGGCGGTGACGCAGGGCGACCTGACGCGATCGATCGCGGTCGAGGCGAAAGGCGAGGTGGCGCTTCTCAAAGACAACATCAACGAGATGATTCGCAACCTCAAAGACACGAAGCGGAAGAGCAAGGAACAGGATTGGCTCAAGACCAATCTGGCGCGCTTCAGCTCGATGCTTCAGGGCCAGCGCGACCTGACGACCGTTGCCAACATGATTCTCTCAGAACTCGCCCCGCTCGTGGACGCGCAGCAGGGCGTCTTTTACGTTAACCAGACGAACGCGGACGGCATGCGCGTGATGAAGCTGCTCGGCGGTTACGCCTACACCGCGCGCAAGAACCTGGCCAGTGAATTCCAACCCGGCGAAGGGCTGGTCGGCCAGTGCGCGCTCGAAAAGAGGCGCATCCTGTTGACCAACGCGCCCCCCGATTACGTCGTGATCAGTTCGGGACTGGGCGAGGCCGCGCCGCTAAATATTGTCGTCCTGCCGGCGATCTTCGAAGAGGAGGTCAAGGCGGTGATCGAGCTGGCGTCGTTCTATCGCTTCAGCGAAACCCACATCGCCTTCCTCGACCAGTTGACCGAGAGCATCGGCATCGTCATCAACACCATCGAGGCCAACACGCGGACCGAACGGCTGCTGATCCAGTCGCAATCGCTCGCCGCCGAGCTGCAGAGCCAGCAGGACGAGTTGAAGAAGGCTAACGAACGGCTCGAACAGCAGGCGCTCACGCTGAGCGAATCGGAAGAGCGGTTACGCGCGCGCCGGGAAGAACTCCGGCAAATCAGCAACGATGAAATTCAGATTGCAAAATTCGAGTTTTATTCGAACGACATCGGTCTTAAGCCGGGCGCTGGAAAACCGGAGGACTCTCCACCAGTTGGAGCGGACTTATGTGGCCGAAACACTGCGCCGCCCGCGCAGCGCCAAGTCACTCGCGGCGGAGACGCTCGGCCTGGATCGCAAGACGCTTTATCGTAAACTCGAAGAATGCAGTGAGGCGGGATTGATAGATGATCTGTGGATTCCGTTATCGGAGGAAAGGATTTGTGTCTCCACCCCCACCATTCGATCAAATAAGCCGGGCGAGCCGGGGAAGATCAGAGTCAGAAACTCCTGCGTCCCCACGCCTTCGGCTTCGAACACGGCTACGGGCACCGGGGCGGATTGGCCGTAACAAGTCGAGACCCGTCCTTCGGTTACGCTTGCGGAGACCCCGGATTGAAGCTCCGTTTCGCAGATGACTCTGATGGTCAGCGTGGCTCCGGTGGTGTGGCGCGCCTCGACGCAACTTCCAGTGGCGGCGACCGTGGCGTCGCAATCGGGCGCGAAGTGATAGCGAATGGCATAGCGGTGACGTGTTTTAGCGGTGAATTGATCGCGCACGATCAGGCGTCCCGGGAGGTTGGCGCCCGGGTCGGGTTTGAGATATAGCGCCGACCGCGTATGCGTCACCGGGTCGCTGAGACGCTCGTAACCGTCATGCGAGCCTTGAAAGAAGATCGCGCCTCTGATCTCGACGAATTCACGCAACTGGCATTTTGCGGCCGTGCGCCACGAGAACGGATTGGAAGGGCCAGAAGGGCCAGAAGGGCCAGAAGGGCCAGAAGGGATGGATTGCGGTTGGTCATCAACCATGACGGTGTTGTGCGCGGCGGTCGAGCGGAATTCGTCGCGCGTCTTCGCGTCAGCGGCGTAAACGAACGTGCCGGGATCAACCAGCCAGGTTACGCCGCGCGATGCGAATTCGATCGAGAGCGCGTCCGAATGCGCGTGCCCACAGCCTATCTCGGCGCCATGAAGCCCGCAATCAATCAACACAAAACTCGAATCGCGGCGCCATCCATCGCGCATCACGAAATAGCCGCTCGACCTGAACCCCATGGAAATCCCGCGTGGCGTTTCGGCTCCCAGCCTATCGTAGCAATCGACGCCATCCGGGCCCATCAACCACAGCATTTCCGCCGGCGCCGCTCCCGCGACATATTTCCAATCGCCGCGTTCGAGGATGGCCGCGCCGATGGCCAGAGTGTCGCGGAAATCATTGGCCGCCCGCGCCGCCAGTTTGATCAGTCGCCCGCCGTCATCGTCGCCGAAGAGAGGCGAAGTCCCGTCGGGCCGCGTGATCCACATCAGATGGTCGAGCATCGCTTCGAGTTTCTGCCGGAGCATGACGTCCATTTCGCAATGAATCATATTGTCGCTGGCCCGCGTCAGCGCGAAGAGATGAGTATAGAGATCCGTAGTATAACGGTGGTAGTAAGATGATTGCTCGAAATAGACGCCGTCAGCGCGCACCTGTTTAGTCGCCTGATCGAGCAGTATTTGCAGCCCCAGATTGCGCCATCCTTCGGCGCGTTTCATCTCCGGCAGCGCCAGGCCCAGGTAGAACAACCCCAGAGCCTCGCCCGTCAGGTGCGTGTTGGGGCTGAAATAATACGAGAGGTATCTCTCGATATGGCGTCCGTGCGCGATTAGCGATTTCAGCAGCCGCGCGAAGAAATCGGGCGTGACTTCTCTGGAATCAACGCACAGGCCCAGCGCCCACAGCCACGCGATTGATCGGAACGCGACCTCCAGACTTGAGGCCCAGTTGATGCCCGTCCCAGCCGGATTGGCGTCAATCCAGTCGGAAACCTGATCAACGAACGCCGCGGCGAAACGATTCTCGCCGGTCAGCCAATATGCCTGGCCCAGCGTGACGAAATGGGCATGGCGGTTCAATTCCCAGACGACTTTCGGATCGCCGCCGCCCAGCGGATCGAGCGGATGCAATTTGCTCCAATGCCGGAGTGGGGCGCGTTTACGGGAAACGGGGTCGAGACGCCAGTCTATCGGCGTATCAGGCGGATCGCCGAAACTCAGATTGGCGTAGCCGAGCAGGGAGAACTTTCCCGCAAGAGCGGCTTCCGCTGTTTTGATGATGGCGTCGCGCTCGACGGGGAAGCGCCGATTCATCATCTCGACAATCTTTCTTCGCTGTTCCAGCGATGGCAGGAAGCGTCTGGTCTTCGCCCGAAGACAGCAGAGCAGCGCGTCGGCCGCGCATTGGCCGCGCCGGACCGGATTGAATTCTCTGAAAAGCTCCTCGTCGCTCATTTCGGGCGCGCAGCCGCGCCACAGGCGGTCGCTCAATCTTGCTAATCGCTGGCGTGAGCGAACCCGCAGCTCATCAAGACTTATCCCGCGAATTTTGCCGAGTTGCTCAAAACTGAAAGGCATAATTCCTCACTGCTCGCTCTGGCAACGCACACACCATTCGCCTTCCAGTCTGGTTAAAAACAGGTCGCCTTGATAGATGGCTTGCAAAACCGCAGGATTCTTGGAGTGCGTAAGCGTCCAGGGGCCGCCACAGTTAAAGAAACAATGTTTGTCTGAGAATTCCTGGGCGAATTTAGGATCGAGTCGTCCGGATAACGCAATCGCTCCATTCCGCCAGCCATGGTAGAAGAGATGGTCGATCACTTCGCCGAACGAATTCTTCCGCGCTACAACCTGCAAGACCTCGCCAAGGCCATCCGCCTTCAGCTCGTAAAGGTACCAGCCGACCAACTCGCCATCGGCGTTGCGGAGCGCTATTTTCCGCAATCCGCCGGGGCAGGCCAGTTGTTCAGCCTTCGCCAACAGCCAGAACAACGACCCAGGGTCGTAATCGGGACGCAGCGCGTAGCCCGATGGAAATTGAGTGATACCAGCCAGCAAGGTCTCTTGATCCAAATCCGTCGCTTGTAGTGAGGCGCCCGGCTTGCCAAAACGATGCGACATTGCGCGGCTTGCCATGGCATCCACTATTGGGCACAAAGGCATGAGCAGCCCGGCGAAAAGCCTGAGCAGCCTGTTTTTCCGCGATATGAGGCGCAGCGCATACCGGCTTGGCCTCAGCAAGCGCATCCAGTTGATGCTGTATGGCAGCGCCGTAGCGCCGCCGAGACCTTCCCAAATTTTGCGGCCTACGGCGCCCGCGCTGTCAGTCATCGACAGGTCTTGCGGACCTGAAAAGAAGGTCTTTAAGAGTTGTATCCCGGCCAGCGTCGAACGGCTGCCCGGCTCAACCATAAAATGCATGCTGGTGGCCGTCCGAATAGGCCGCCCGTGTAATAGCATTCGCCGCGGAATTATTCCGATGAAGCCGATAATGGCGCCGTTGCTGGTTTCGTATACTAATGACTGTATATCTTCATCAGTCCCCTTTTCAGTCCCCTTTTCAGTCCCCTTTTCAGTCCATGGATTGTGAAAGAACATCTCTTCAAAATAAGCGTCCAGCTTCGATGACGACGGCGCCGTCTGGCCGTTATTGAAGAAGACCTTTTGAAATAATCTCACGACTTGCGGAATGTCGTTCTTGGTAAATGGGCGTACTGAGCTCATCATCATCCCTGGCTTCAGTGGTATTGATAGTTCAGCTTCTCTCGATCTTCCTGGGCTTAATAGCTTGTTGGCGGTTAAGCCGCTACTGCTTTGTCGATGTTAAGTCGCAGTGGGCAGCCGTGGTAATGATCACCTCGATCCAGACTCTTCCGGTCGCGGGTATAGCGCTCTATGTAATGGATCGGCATCATCACCCGCGCTCACTTGCCACCGACGCCATCCTGTATGGTTTGTTTAGTTTGCTGGATAAAAATTATTACAAAGCCGGCCTGGGATTCCTGGGCGCAATGTTGGCACATCCATTGATGGGGGCGTTCGGCATCGCGCTCGCGGTATTTCTCCGTTGGAATTTTCGCAAGCGAATATTTGCCCTGAGCCTGATGCCATTACTGCTGTCGCCTCTGCCAATCGCGCTGAAGGCGCCGTCGGAAGCCTGGCGAGAAGCAGTGAATGGAAGTTCTTACTATTTTTTGCTTCGGTGGGAATGGTACGAATGGATGGGGATATTCGCTCCTTTGGGGCTGCTGGTTTGGTTCGGTCATATCGAACGACGCCATTGCCTGATAATGTTGGAGGAGGAGAGGTAAATTCCCCAGTCGGGCTTGACTGTCCCTATCGGAACGAGTCCGTGAGCGTGTGCAGGATATGGCATTAATATAAGATTTGCTGTGTATGGATGTGGCGCGAGCTGTTTGCTCGCGCCTTGGCGGCGCCAGCCACGGGCGCGAGTAGACAACTCGCAAGGCGCCTCATTACTTTCATCCCAGCGTTTACGCCGCATTGACCATCGTCGTGCGCTGTGCCACGAACCCTGCGATGCTGGTGATGGAGCGAAAGTTTTCAAGTTCCAGATCATCAGTGGAAATAGAAACATCAAAAGACTCTTCCAACTGGGTCAGTAATTCGACTAGCGCCAACGAATCGAGCAGTCCGGTTTCAATCAAGTCGGTTTCGACGGAAGCCACATCCAGGTTTAACTTCTCC